>JAKLJX010000022.1 GCA_023150945.1 bacterium
AACGCCGGGCCTTTCACCGACAGTTTCGCGATCATCACGGGTCCGCCGCTGCCGGCGGGCGGGCCGTTGGTGCTGGAGAGCGTGATTGTTGATGATTCCCAGCCAAGCGCGGCGGCAAGCGTCCGCGGCACCAAAGCCGCCCGAAACACTGCCGAAATCCACCCGTGGCATGCCAGAATTACCCAAAGTCAGAAAACCGTTGCCGACAGCGAGGGGCTGCGCGAAGGCGCGAGGCAGATTCGTTTCAACCTCCAGATCAACAACTCGATCGCCGCGCAAGACTCGGGCAGCGGCTTGCGACCGTCCGGCAATGGCGACGGCATCCTCAACGGCGGCGAAATTGTCGATCTTTATCCGATCATCCGCAATGACGGGAACGAGGCCTTTGCCATCGGCACCTCACTGCAAAGCAACAGCCCGCACGCTGTCATCCTGGACGGCTACTCGTGGATCAATCAGATTTCGGCGGGCGAGACCGTGACTTTGCAGGATCCCTGGACGATCGGTCTGAAGCTGGACACGCGTGAGAATCTTGTGCTGGAATTCACCGTGTCGATTTGGCAACTGGTGGGAGAAACTTTCAGCGGGGCGTTCGCGCAAACCGCCGGCCCGCCGCTGCCACAGCCGCCACCCGCATTGCCGGGCGTTCTTTACGGGTCCGGCGGCCAACTGGAGAACGGGCGTTTATTTTCGATTGACCCCATAACCGGCGCGGGCACGGCCATCGGGCGGACCGGTTTCTACTATGTGCACGGCCTCGCGGCAAATGCCAGCGGCGAGATCTTTGCCTCGGGCAATGGCTGGGTCCTGTCGCGCATCCATCCGGCTACCGGCGCGGCGCTCTTCGCCGGGCGGTTCTTCGATGAAGCCAACGGACAATATTTGTACAGCGTCGGTGCGCTGGCTTTCGATGCCAATGATATTCTCTATGCGATTGACGCCAGCACCGGTTCACCCAACCTTTACCGTGTCGATCCCATGTCGGGAGCTGCCACGCTCATTGGATCCACCGGCGTGCCCAGCCTGATGGGCTTATCCTTCCACCCGATCAACAACGTTCTGTATGCCGCGCAGGGAAGAGACGCGGAGGGGATCTACACCATAGATCTCAACACTGCGAGCGCCACCCTGGTTGGGACTACGGGGTTGCAGAGTTCCATGCCGGATATCGCGTTTGGCGCCACCGGAACGCTTTTCGGCGTGACCGGCAGGCAGGGGCCCAACGCACGCCGATTGATCACCATTGACCCGCTGACGGCGCAGGGAAGCGTGGTTGGGCCGTTGGGCCTGCAGTCGGTTGCGGGGTTGACCTTTGCGAAGCCTCCCAAGCACGCGTGTGTAACCTATGACTTCCCCTTGGCCGGCGGTGGTTGGTATCTGGTTTCCCTGCCCATCGTGCCGTCCGATGCTTCACGGGAAGCGTTGTTTCCCCAATCTGTCGCAGCTTTCAAATGGGATTTCGCCAGCTCCTCATACCTCGCTACTGAGGAATTGCAGCCGGAACAGGCCTATTGGCTGCTCATGCTCGAAGCGGCAACGGTGGAAGTCTGCGGGGAGGCGATCTACCGGTATTCGCGGAACTACACGGCAGCGGGTTGGGATCTCCTGGGCGCGGTCATGAATCCCAGCGCGGTGACTGCGCAGCCTGCGGACGGCATCATCGCACTCTACGGCTGGGATCCGGCAGCCCAGAACTACCTTCCGGTCGATCCTCACATCGTCGAGCCCCGCCAGGGTTATTGGGCGTTTGTGTACAACGTCCCGTGCAGTGTGACCGTTGGCGGTGCCTTGGCAAGTGGCGAGGCAAAGGGCAAGGGGCAAGGGGCAAACGTGCGTGCTGGGGCGGAACTGGAAGCCTTCTATGCGAAATACGGCACGATGCCTCCTCCGCCGCCTTATGAACTGGCGGGCAACACATTCGCGCCGATTCCGGAGCAGTACGGCTTGTCGCAAGACTATCCCAATCCGTTCAACCCCGAGACCACGATTGAATATCAAGTGCCGCAAGCTGGGCGCGTGAGCTTGAAAGTTTACAATCTGCTCGGCCACGAGATTCGAACGCTGGTGGATCAGGACATGCCGGCAGGCTATCATCGCGTGAAGTGGGATGGCCGAAGCGAGTCCGGCCAAAAGCTGGAATCCGGCGTTTATCTGTATCGCCTCCGGGCCGGGGAGTTCGCGGAAACGCGCAAGACCCTGTTATTGAAATAGTAACTGGTTGCTCGTTGCTGGTTGCTCGTACTCTTACTCTTACTCGTACTCGCTGTTTAAAATTTCCGAAAAGCGAGTAGGAGTAGGAGTAGGAGTAGGAGTAGGAGTGGAAGACTCCCCTGCCAGAATGACAATAAAAAAAGGTAGCATAAGCAACTTAACATTGTGAAATTAGCACCTCACACAAAAGCGGGTGGAGCATGCGGGAAAACTCACCCCCAAATCATGGCTGGCGAAGCTGGCTGCTTGCGGCTATCGCCTGGCTGGCGTGCGGCGACGTGCTTCTTGCTCAAAGTGCGTACGAGAATCAAGTCATCCTCGTCAAGCTGACGGCGACGGCCGCGGAGCAACTGAATCTCCGGAGCATCGAGGGCATTGTCACGACCGGCCTGGCCTCGTTGGACGCCCTCAACCGCGACCACCGCGCCATATCAATGCGGCGGGTTTTTCGCCCGGCGGGAAAACATGAAGCCACGCACCTTGCCAAAGGCTTGCAGCGTTTCTACAAGCTTCAGTTTGCTGTGGAGGCGGAGGTGCAGGCTTTGGCGCGCATCTATGCGGCCGACGCGAATGTGGAATTCGCTCAACCGAATTGGCGCTATCATCTGCTGCGCGCCCCTGATGCGCTGTGCCTGTCCGATGATCCGATCTTTCCCAGTCAGTGGAATCTGCACAACACCGGCCAAACCGGCGGCACGCCTGACGCGGATCTCGATGCTCCGGAGGCTTGGTGTCTCGAGACCGGAAATCCCGATGCCGTGGTCAGCGTTTTGGATACCGGCATAGATCTCGATCACCCGGAGCTGGCCGCCAATATGTGGAGCAATCCCGGCGAAGTGGCGGGCAACGGTCTCGATGATGACGCCAACGGCTTCATCGACGACGTGCACGGCTGGGATTTTTCCGACGATGACAACAATCCCGACGACTATGATAACCACGGCACCCATGGCGCCGGCATCATTGCCGCCCGTGCCCACAATGGCCTCGGCATTGCCGGCATTGCCGGCGGCTGGGGCAATGTTGCCGGCGTCAGTTTGATGGCATGCAAAATCTTTCCGAATGCGTTCGACGACGTGATTGCCGAGGCTTTCGTTTATGCCGCTGACAATGGCAGCCGCCTCTCCAACAATGCCTGGGGCGGTGGCAATTGCCCTGCGCCTGTCATCGAAGGCGCCATCGACTATTTTCTCAGCGTGAGCGATGGTGTTGCCCTGTTTGGCGCCGGCGCTTCCAACTCAAGCAATCCCTGCCTTGGTTATCCGGCGTCCTATCCGCCGGTGGTTGCAGTGGCAGCACTCGATCATCACGACCGCAAAACCTCCTTCTCCAATTATGGAAATTGGATCGACGTCTCGGCGCCGGGCGTGAATATTTGGAGTACAACCATCGGCGGGTATGCTTCATACAATGGGACTTCGCCGGCTTGTGCGCATGCCACGGGCGTCGCGGCCTTGTTGCTTTCCAGCCATCCTGATTGGACCGGCGCGCAATTGCGCGCGCAGTTGGAGTCGAGCGCGGACAATGTTGACGCCGCGAATCCGGGCTTTGTGGGACTTTTGGGAAGCGGCCGGGTGAATGCATTCGAGGCCCTGAATGGCGCAGTTACGCCGCCGCTTTGCGTCACATACGAGTTTTCGATTGCAGCCGGCGCGTGGTATTTGATCTCTCTGCCGGTGATTCCGGACAGCAGTGCCGTGAACCTGCTGTTTCCGGGCGCAAGCGCGGCATTCGAGTGGAGTCAGGCAACACAGAGCTACGCACAAGTCACAACGCTCGCGTCGGAAAAAGCCTACTGGCTGTTGATGCCGCAAGCCGCAACCGTGGAAATCTGTGGCCAGCCGCTGCATTCATACGCGCGCAATTACATCTCTCCGGGCTGGGATTTGACCGGGTCGGTATTGGAGAGCAGTCCGCTGGTGGATCATCCCGAGGGCAGCCTCATCGCCATGTTCAGGTGGAATGCAGAAATGCAAAATTACATGCCGGTCAGTCCCTTTGCAGTCGAGCCGAAGCAGGGGTATTGGATTTTGATGTTGGAGACCCCGAGCACAGTCACCGTTGGCAGTGGCTTGGCAAGGGGCAAGGGGCAAAAGTGAGTGCAGGCGTAGAGTCGAAGGCTTTCTATGAGAACTATGGGGCGCTGCCGCCTCCGCCGCCGTTTTCAGTAGCCAGTGACCAGTTAACAGTCAACAGACCGGCCGGCTATGGCCTGTCGCAAAACTACCCCAACCCCTTCAACCCCGAAACCGTGATTGAATATCAATTGCCTCAGCCAGCAATAGTGAGCCTGAAAATCGACAACCTGCTCGGCCGTGAAGTGCGCACGCTGATCGATCGGGAAATGCCGGCGGGTTATCACAAAGTGAAGTGGGATGGGAGGGATGCTGCCGGACGGAAGCTGGATTCCGGGGTTTATTTTTGTCGAATTCGGGCTGGAAGCTTCGCGCAAACGCGCAAGACTCTTTTTGTTGAAATAGTGGCTGGTTGCCCCTGCTCTTCCTTCTACTCCTACTCCTACTCCTACTCTTACTCTTACTCCTACTCTTACTCTTACTCTTGCTCGCAGCTTAAATTTTCGAAAAGCGAGTAGGAGTAAGAGTAAGAGTAGGAGTAAGAGTAGGAGTATGAGTAAGAGTAGGAGCAGGAGTAGGAGTACGATTTTGTTCTGACAACCAAACGCTGCGGATCAAATCCTTCACGGTCAAGATGAAAACGCGAAATGCTCTTGCACTGTTCACGGCTGCCCTCTTATGGCACAGCGGCGCACCGAACAGCGCCCCGGCGCAGTCCTGGCAGATCCCGATTCACGTTCAGATCGAGACGTACCACTATGATTTGTATTTCGGGGTTCACCCCAACGCCGCGGAGACGTTCAACGCCGGCATCGACACGATCGCGCCGCCGCCGGCCTTCACGCCTTACGCTGCCTTCGTCATTTCCACGCTGCCGGGAACCTTGCGCGCGGACTTTCGCGGCCCGGGCAACGCCATCGTTTGGCATTTGCAGATTTTCAATGCCGTGGGCAAAATCACCAAAATTTCGTGGGACAGCCGTGAATTCCCGCGGCCCGGCGGGATCACGCTGAATGACTCGCTGGACATGCTGACGCAGGATTCGACCTTGATTTTGAGCGCCGGCATGTTGGCAATCGAATACACCCAGCCCACGGTTGCGGTGGCCTCGCCTGCGGGGAATGCCCTTCCCGAGGCGTTGGCGATCGACAACTATCCCAATCCATTTGCGGCGGTAACGCGCTTCGAGATTCGCGGCTTGGCGGCGCAACCGTTCGTGCTGCGCATCTTCAACGTGCTCGGCCAGGAAATCCGCCGTTTTGCGGCCTCGGCTTACGAGCCTTCGCCGACCGCAATCTTGTGGGACGGTGCGGATACGCGCGGCCTGCCGGTGGCCAATGGCGTCTATTTTTACCGCCTCGAGCTGCCGGGCGCCGTGTTCGTGAAGAGAATTCATCGGCTGCGGTAGCGCCTCTTTTTTGAGAAAGGGAACTCATGCTCCTCCTGATTCTTGCCGTGCTCTTCACGCTCGCGCCGGCTTCCGCCGAGGCGCAGGCCAGAAAACTCGTGCGGGTTCATCTCGCCGACCGGAGCCAGGCCGAAGAGCTGCTCTCGTATGATCTCGATTTCGCCTCCCACGCCATTCAACGCCATGCCGACGTGGTTGTCACCGCGGCCGAGGAGCGCCTCCTGCAGAAAAAGGGCTTCAAGCTGCAATCCTTGATCGACGATCTCGCTAGCGCTTTTGCCGAGCGCTTTGGCAGCACGCCAGACATGGGCGCTTATCACACCTATCAAGAGATGTACGACGAGATGCTCGCCACCTCCCAAAACTATCCCAACATCACCAAGCTCATGAGCCTCGGCTCCAGCATCGAAGGCCGGCAGATTTGGGCGATGAAAGTCTCCGACAATCCTGCTCTCGAAGAAGACGAAGAACCGGCTTTGCTCTACATGGCCAACATGCACGCGCGCGAGGTGGTCACGCCCGAGATCATTCTTTTCTTCCTCAAACACCTCACGCAAAACTACGGCGTCGACGCACAGATCACGGACTTCGTGGACCATCGCGAGTTTTGGCTGATTCCCACGCAAAATCCCGACGGCCACGTTCACGTCGAAAACGTCGACGCCTGGTGGCGCAAGAACCGCCGCAACAACGGCAACGGCTCCTTCGGCGTGGATCAGAATCGCAATTTTGGCTACATGTGGGGCTTCGACAACGTCGGCTCCAGCCCCAATCCCTTCAGCGAAACCTATCGTGGCACCGGGCCATTTTCCGAGCCGGAGACCCAGGCCATTCGCGCACTCTGCCAGCAGCAAAATTTTGTGCTCGCGCTATCATTTCACAGCTACGGGAATCTGTGGCTTTTCCCCTGGGGCTATGTTCCGCAAAACACCTCACATCATGAAATCTTTGTGGAATTGGCCAGTCACTGCGTTGCTTTCAACGGCTATACGCCCGGCAATCCCGCCAGCGGCACGATCTACCTCACCAATGGCGACACTGATGATTATTTCTACGGCGAGACCAGCGAGAAGAACCGCGTTTTCAGTTTTACGCCGGAAGTGGGCGAGGAATTTTGGCCGCCGGAAAGCCAGATTCCGATTCTCACACAAGAGAATCTCGGGCCCATGCTCTATCTCGCGGAAGTCGCGCCCATCGTTGCGGACAATCCCTGGCGCCTGCTCCGGCCCGCCGCGCCGGTGATCGCTCCCTTCACCGGCATCGAAGACGGCGAATACGCCGTGAGCTGGACCATCGCCGCCGACCCCAATAATCCGGCGGTGGTGTTTCAATTGGATGAGTTGAGCGGCTATTCCACGCTCACCGACAATGCGGAAAGCGGGCCGGCCAATTTCACGCCCGCTGGCTTCAACGTATCCACGGCACGTTATCACAGCAACTCACACAGCTTTTATTCCGGTATGGGCGATGGCAAGAATGTGAACATGACGACCGCGGTGCCGTTGCTTGTGCCGGCCGGCGGCATGCTTACGTTTTGGGCGTGGTACAGCATCGAGCTGCACTGGGATTATGCCTATGTCGAGGTTTCCACCGACGGCATGACGTTTCAATCCATTCCCGGAAACATTACCACCAACAGCAATCCCAACGGCATGAATCTCGGCAACGGCATCACCGGCTCTTCCGGCGGGTGGATTCAGGGGATTTTCAATTTGAACGCGTTTGCCGGCCAGAACATTTACGTGCGCTTCCGCTACGTGACCGACAGTGCCGTGATGCAAGAAGGCTTTTATGTCGACGATATTACGCCGGTGCCGCGCTTTGCGAGCATCGCCACGCTGGCGGATGACATTGCGGGGAATGCTTACGAGATCAGCGGCCAGCAATCCGGCGTTTACTTTTATCGCGTGCGCGCGCAAGACGCCGAACAACAGTGGGGAGGATGGAGCGCATTGGAAGATGTAACGGTGGAGGAACAAGTTCCCGTTGATTTTCTCGCGTGCCTGGAGGGCGGGCAGGAAACGCCGCCGGTGATAACCAACGCGGCCGGCGGCGGCATGTTTACTTTGAATGCCGCGCAAAATGCGCTCACGTTCACTATTCGCGTTTCCAATTTGAGCGGGCCGATCTCCGCGGCGCACTTTCATAATGCGGCTGCTGGCGTTGCCGGCCCGGTCGTTCGCAATATTACTTTCGTTGGCGAAGAGGCGAGCGGCTCGTGGCTCAGCACTGACGCTCAGCCTTTGACGCCGGCGCTGGTCGCGGAATTGCTGGCCGGAAGGATTTACGTCAACGTTCACACCGCCGCGAACCCCGCGGGCGAAATCCGCGGCCAGCTCATCAGCGGCATTCCGATCGATCTTTTCGCGGCTCTGAACGGCAGCCAAGAGGTTCCGCCGGTGCAGACTCCGGCGACCGGCGCGGGCGTTTTCACCCTCAGCGGCGACGGCGACAGCTTGACGTTCGATGTTACGGTGAGTGATTTGAGCAGCGCGATCACCGCCGCGCATTTTCACAACGCTGCTGCCGGCGTGAACGGCCCGGTGGTGCGCAACATTACTTTTGTCGGGAATCACGCGACCGGCGTGTGGGCTGAGACTGACCCGCAAGCGTTGACTCCGGCGTTGGTGGCAGAGCTTTTAGCCGGCAGAATTTATGCAAATGTTCATACCACCGTCAATCCAGGCGGTGAAATTCGAGGGCAGCTTGGCAAGGAGCCGCCGCCGGTTTGCGTGACTTATGATTTCCCGATTGCCACCGGCGCGTGGTATTTGATTTCCCTGCCGGTGATTCCGGCCGATGGCTCGCTCAGCGCGTTATTCCCCGGCGCGGCGGCGGCATTTGAGTGGGATTACGCGAGCCAAAACTATGTGTCCGTGACTCAACTCGAGCCGGAGAAAGGGTATTGGCTGTTGATGGCGCAAGCCGCGACAGTTGAAGTGTGTGGCGAGGCGTTGAATTCCTACGCCAAAAGCTATTCGCAACCCGGCTGGGACATGATCGGCTCGGTGATGACGGCAAGCCCGGTGCTGGATAATCCTGAGGGAGCTTTGCTCTCGATGTTTCGCTGGGATGCGCTGGCGCAAAACTATATTCCCGTCGATCCGCCGAGCATTGCGCCTGAGCAGGGCTGCTGGATTTTGATGTGGCAAGCGCCGAGCGCGATTACTGTCGGCAGTGGCATGGCAAGTGACGAGGGGCAAGGGGCAAAAATGAGTGCAGGGGAAGAGCAGAAGGCTATCTATACGAAATACGGCGCGCTGCCGCCGCCTCCGCCGTTTGCAGTGACCCGTGATCGGTTGGCAGTTATGCGGCCGGCAGAATTTGGTCTGTCGCAGAACTATCCGAATCCGTTCAATCCCGAGACCATGATTGAATTTCAACTGCCGCAAGCCGGCCGCGTGAGCTTGAAGATTTACAGTCTGCTCGGCCATGAGATTCAAACTTTAATCGAAGAAGAAATGCCCGCAGGTTTTCATCGGGTGAAGTGGGATGGGAGCGATGGCGCCGGGCAAAAACTGAATTCCGGCGTTTATCTGTATCGCCTGCGCGCGGGTGAATTCTTGCAGACGCGCAAGCTCGTTTTGCTGCAATGAGCCTGGTTGTTCATGCTCTTACTCCTACTCCTACTCCTACTCCTACTCCTACTCCTACTCCTACTCTCACTCTTGCCCGCTCTTTTGACGGGCTTGAAACAGCAAGCAGGAGAGGGGGTAGGAGCTAAAGCTGACGCCAAACACGGCAAATCGGGATGAGTTCGGTTTAGTGGATTTGAGCTTTCAGCCATGGCCATGAATCTGTGGTCGATCCTACAAAAGCCATGTTTTCGCAGAATCGCATGAAAAGAGCCGTATCGACGGGACCTCGGCGAGCGGTGTTGGTGTTCGGCCTGTTTGGAGCAATTCTGTACGCTCCGCCCAGCCAGCCGGCCGCGGTCGAACCGGTGCTGCGCACGTTTCGCCATCCGGACGGAAAGGAATTCATCGGCTGGGTGTTGGGCGACGAATTCGTGGTTTTCTATGAAACGGCTGAAGGTTTCAGCATCGCGCAGAATGCCGCCGGCTTTTGGTGCTATGCCCGCCTCGGCGCCGACGGCCGGCTCGAGGCATCTGAATACCTCGTTGGCGAGGCGATCCCCGATGCCGTGATTGCTGAAAAACACCGGCGACACGCGCCGCACGTCATGCAAGATTTGCAGCAAAGGAGGGAGGCGCATTATGAGAATCTCCGGCTGCTCGCGCCCGGGCCGGCCAAACCGGTGGGCGACCTGCGGTTGGCCAAGCGCGCAGTGAATCACTACCGGCTGGCGGTGTTGCTGGTGGAATTTCCCGACACGCCGGCCTCTTATGCGCCCGCTGATTTCGAGCAGATGTTGTTTTCCGAAGGCTACACTTATGTTTCGCCGGCGCCCGGCGAGCCGGCTTTCGGCAGCCTGCGGGATTACTACCTGGCCATGTCGAACGGCATGCTCAGCGTCACCGGTCAGGCCTTCAACTGGGTTCAAGCCGACAGCAACAAGAGCTACTACGAAAGGCACGGCAACTTGCGCTTCGAGGCCATCAACAAGAGCGGCGTGAGCCTGGCAGATTTCGACGGCTATGTGGTCATCTATGCCGGCACGGTTGGTCCGTCGGGCAGCAATCTTTGGCCGCAGGCCTTCAGCACGGGCGGCAAGCTTCATTACGTTATGTCCGAGAAATGGCTCTCGCGGTATGAGTTTGCGCCCATCGGGGTGCACTGCCATGAATTCGGCCATCTGCTCGGCCTGCCGGATTTGTATGACACCGATTTCAGCTCGCCGGGCGCGGGCCGGTGGTGCACGATGAGCACGGGAAATTACGGCAGTGGTTTTCATGAGCGGCCGCATCATCTCTGCGCCTGGGCCAAAATCACGCTCGGCTGGCTGGTACCGCAAACCTTTTATGAGGGCACGGCCGGGCCGGCCGTGCTGCCGCCCGTGGCAACGGCGCGCGGTGCCGCCAAGCTCATTTCAATGGCTTCGTACTTTTTGTTGGAGAATCGCCAGCAGCTCGATTACGACCTCAACCTGCCGGGCGATGGATTGCTGATTTGGCACGTGGACGAACGCTACGGCAGTCAGAGCATCGACAGCCACCGGCTGGTTGATCTCGAAGAGGCTGACCGCACTGAAACCGGCGGTGATGGCGGTGATCCTTTTCCTGGCACGAGCCAAAACTCCACCTTTGGTGCGGCAACCCTGCCGGCCAGCACGGATTACGACGGGCACAGCTATGTCAACGTGTCGAACATCAGGGTGCAGGGGCAGGATATTTACTGCGAGCTGTCGGTCAATCTGGGGCCGGGTGCCGGCATTACCCTCAATCAAAAGGGCAATTTCCCCACCATTTTCACGGCCATGGAAGCGGCGTTTCCTCATGGCGAAGTTTACCTCCCGCGCGGGCTTTATTATGAAAGCGATCTGCGTCTGAAAGAGGGCGTGCGGGTGCGCGGCGAGCAAGCCGCGGCGACGATCATTGATGGCCAAGGCCGGCGGCTGATCGAGATGCGCAATATCAGCAGCGGGGAAATCCGCGACTTGTCAATGGTGAATGGCAGCACCGGCATTTTTGTGCTTCGTTCGCAGGTTGATATCAGCTACACCGTGATCGCCGGCATGTCGGTCGACGGCATTGTTGCGTTTGAGACGGCAGCGCATCTGCGCAACAACACAATCATCAACGTCGCGGCTGCCGGACTTTCCTGCCTGGCTGGCGCAACGGCGCAGGTTCGCAACAACATTTTCGCCCACAACACCACCGGCATTGCCAAGCTGGAATCGGCACAGCCGGAGTTATTCTACAATGATGTTTGGAACAATGCCATCAACTATCAGGGACTGGCTGCGGGCGGCAGCGATCTCTCCCGGGACCCACTTTTCATCAATCCGTTCTTCGGAGATTTTCGGCTGCGCGCGGAATCCCCCTGCATCAATGCCGGCGATCCGGACTCTGCCTTCACCGATCCCGACGGCACCCGCAGCGACATCGGTGCGCTGCCGTTTGCCTTCACGCCGCCACCGGCGCCGGGAGAATTCCGGGTCAACTGCGGCGGTGAAACTTATCGCGCGCCGGATTCCAGCGTTTGGCTGCATGATCAGCCTTACCTTCCCGGCGGTGCCGGGTTCGTGGGCGGCGTTGCCGATTCCACCAACGACCCCATCGCGCACACCGAGATGGCGGAGCTTTACCAGACCGTGCGGCGCGGTTTGAGCGCTTATCGCCTCGACGTGCCCAACGGCCGTTATCGCGTGCGCCTGCATTTCGCCGAGATTGAATTCGAAGCCCCGCACCAGCGCCGCTTCGACGTCGCGATTGAGAATCAACTCTTCCTGCAAGATCTTGACATCTACGCGCTGGTTGGCCATGACTTTGCCCTTGTCGAAGAAACGCTGGCACCGGTGGAAGACGGCCAGCTCAACATTTCCTTCACGCCGCGCCGGGAGGAGCCGGTGCTTGCCGGCCTCGAAGTGCAGCCGATCAATCCCCTCTTTATTGACATTGCCGCTTTTGCCAAAGCTGCAGACCCGGGCGCCGGTGTTGGGGCGGCGCTGGGAGATTATGACGGCGATGGCAGCCTCGACATCTTCGTTGCCAATGCGCAGAAGACGAGCACCCTGCTGCAGAACAACGGCCTGGCTACGTTCATCAATCAAACCCAGGCAGCCGGGCTGCAAGCGGCAGAATCCGCGGAAGCCGGCGTGTGGGGAGATTATGACAATGACGGCCGGCTGGACTTGTACGTCGTGCGGAGCGAAAAGCCCGGCCTGCTTTATCACAATCTCGGTACCGGCAGATTCGCTGACGGGGCAGCCACCGCCGGCGTCACGAATGAGCGCGCGGGCCGCAGCGCCGTGTGGAGTGATTTCGACCGCGATGGTCATCTTGATCTGTTTGTCGCCAATGCCGGCGTGAGCCGCTTGTATCGCAACATCGGCAACGGCTCGTTTGAAGACCTGGCGCCTGCGGCGGGCGTGGGCGATCCGCTCAGCAGCACGGGTGCGCTTGGCGGCGATTTCAACCATGACGGCTTTCCGGATCTGCTGGTCACGCAACTCGACCACACCTTTTCTTCGCCCAATATGCTGTATCTCAACAATCAGGATTTCACCTTCACGGCGGCGACGCTGGGGCAGAACGGCCTGGGCGCCACCGCCGGCGATTATGACAACGACGGCGATCTCGACATTTTCATGATCAGCATGCTGAACCCACTGGGTGCCGGCGAACACTTGCTGTTGCGCAACGAGGGCAACGGCCATTTCACCGACGTGGCAGACTCCGCGGGCCTGCGTGCCGAGCTGCCAGGGCAAAGCGCGGCCTGGGGTGATTTTGACAATGACGGCTGGCTGGACCTGCATCTCGCCGGCCCGAGCCAGTCTCGCCAAATCATGCGCAACCTTGGCAACGGCAAGTTCTCCGATTTCTCGCAGGCAGCGGGTGTGCCGGCGCTGCCGTTTGCCAGGGCCAATGTCAGCGGCGACCTCGATCATGATGGTGACGCGGAGATCTACGTCGTTAATCAAAACCAGCCCAATGGGCTTTATCAGAATCTTTGCCGCGGAAATAACTGGCTCGTGATCAAGCTGGAGGGCCGCCGCAGCAACCGCGCCGCCATCGGCAGCCGCGTGCGCCTGCGGGCGGGAGAGCTTGCGCTTTGGCGCGAAGTGTTAGGCGGGTCGGGATTTCGCAGCCAGGAAAGTCTGGCGCTGGAGGTTGGTTTGGGCAACCACGAGCAGGTGGATACGCTGGCGGTCTTCTGGGCGAGCGGGCTGGTCGAGAGTTTCACTGCTGTCCGGGGCGTCAATCGGTATTTGACGATTGTGGAGGGTGTGACCGTGCAGGCGGACACGCACACTGATCACACGGCTCTGCCCGCCCGCTTTTCTCTCAGCCAGAATTTCCCCAACCCGATTTGGGGCGGGCCACACGCCGGTGCCACAACGATTCAGTACACTTTGGCGCGGCCGGGGCGCGTTGAACTGAAGATCTTCAATTTGCTCGGGCAGGAAGTGCGCGTGTTGGCGCACGGGCTGCAATCAGCAGGGCGGCATACGGCAAGCTGGGATGGAAGGGATGCAGCGGGAATTCCGGTCAATTCCGGCATATACTTTTATCAACTCGACACGGATCAATCTAGAAGCCGCAAAAAGATGTTGGTTTTGATGCGATCGCAATAGCAATAGCCTCCCGCTAACGAAACGGGAAATGTAAACCAGCAGTGTGATCGCGCGGTGCGTGGGATAAGATACGGAACCGGCTTCTGACTCAGCCCCAAGTCGGGCCGCGGTGTACTGGATGCTGCAGCATTGCAGCCCGCCGCGGTGCCGGGCAAAGCACCAACTGCGGGGAGGCCACCGATGAATTGCAGGAATTTGCTGGTCTATCGCGTCATCAACCACAGGCGGACCGAAGCGTGGGAGCCGTTGGCCAAGCAATACTGTCTGCATGCTGCCAATGATTTGCGCCGCGCGGTCGCACTACTGCGGCAGGTTCCGATCGCCTGCATCATTACCGAAGTGCCGCAGACGCGGGCCGTGCCGGTGGACGAGTTGCGCTACTTGCGCTTGAATTTTCAGACCATTCCGCTCGCGGTGTGCGGCCTTTCCGATAGTCCCGATTTGATCGGTGAGGAAATTGATGGGCAAGGCTCGGTGCTGCGGGTGATCCCGCCAGCCGCCGGTCGGCCGCTGACCGAGGAGATTTCCAGCCTGGTGGAAGATCACTCCTACTCGGTCGATTTCAGCGTCTTTGGCATCGCCCCCAAACCGTACCCGGCGCGCATCAAGCACGCGCTGGAGATGATCCGCAGAGAATTCCTGCACAAAGAGCTGACGGTTGCACAAATCGCCACCCGGCTGAATGTGCATCGCTGCCATTTAGATCGTGAGTTCTTGCGCTATTGTCGCATTCCACCCAAGCAGTTGATTCTCGGCCTTCGGTTGCTGATCGCGGTTTTCTTGATGAAGAACGAAGGCCTCAAGCTTTTTCACGTGGCGCAGTTGGCCGGCTTTCCGGATTATTTTGAATTTTGCAAGCTCTTTCGCAGGCACATGGGCATGCCACCCAGCCAGTTTCGCCAGGCGCATGTCTTTGAAGATTTCTCAATCCATTACCGCGCCTCATCTTCCCGGCGGGCAAATGCGTGAAACAAATGCACAACAATTGTCACATCAGCACATGGACGGAAACGCAAAAAATCGCTATTTCGCGCTGTAGTCGTTGGAACGGTTTTGTGTGAATTTTTGGGGGCGATCCCCTCCCTCTCTGTGGGCTGTGATCACTAACTTTAAGTCCGACCTGACCATCTCATTGTTTTGACCCCGGTTCTGCGGCACCAGGGCATGGATTTTTTTTTCCTAACAAGTTTGCCTCTGGGTTCCCAGTGGAGTTGCCGTGCGTGGAAGTACTGGTGCTGTGCTGGATTGAAACAAGAAACAGCGCCGGCGGTCGATCATTCTCATTGGCGCGCGGCGAACCGTTCGGTTGCGAAACTCTGCGTCGGGCATTGCCATTCCCGGCACGCAGAGCAGGCTGTTCTCTATCAATACCTATCTTGTGGAGGGTTCCGTCATGACGCGAAACGCACGAGCAGCCAGGATCAGTTGGTTCTGGGCGTCTTCCGGTCCGATGATCGTCGCAGCCATTTTGCTCTTTCTGCCCGCGGCCTCCCGACCCCAGACGCCGGTGCAGAATACCTTGTTGGTGAAGTTCACTGCCGCCGCCTTCGAGAAGTTGCAGTTCGAGCGCGTGGACGGCCAGATTCGCACCGGCCTGCCCTCGCTGGACGCCCTGGCACAAGAGTTTCAGCTTGCCGAGGCAGCACGACTCATCCGGGCCGCGGGCAAGAATGAAGCCCGGCATGCCCAATTTGGCCTGAATCGCTTCTTCCAATTCACCTTTGCGCGTGCAACCGAGGTGGAATCCCTGATTCAGCGCTTCCAGCACAATGAACATCTGGAATTTGTGCAAGCCAGCCGCCGCTACGAACTCCACGACGGCCGCAAGGCCGGGCGGCAAGTGACCTTCACCCCCAACGATCCTTCCTTTCCCAGCCAATGGCACTATCACAACACCGGCCAAACCGGCGGCCTGCCGGACGCGGATATCGACGCCCCGGAAGCTTGGGACATTGAAACCGGCGACCCCGGCGTGATCATTTCCGACCTTGATACCGGTCAGGATTGGGATCACCCTGATCTTGCCGCCAACATTTGGATCAATCCCGGTGAGATTGCCGGCAACGGCGTTGACGATGATCTCAATGGCTACATCGATGATGTCCGCGGCTGGGATTTCTCCAACAATGACAACAATCCCGATGATTATGACGGCCATGGCACGCACACGGCCGGCACCGTTGCGGCGGTCACCAATAACGGCATCGGCGTGGCCGGCGTCGCCTTCAACGCTCATGTGATGCCCTGCAAGATTTTTCCCAATGCCACCGATGCCGCGATTGCCGAGGCCTTCACCTACGCCGCGGACAATGGCGCGCGCATCTCCACCAACAGTTGGGGTTACACTCTGCCGGGGCCACCTTCACCGGTGATCGAAGCGGCGATCGACTACTTCCTGGCCACGACCAACGGGGTGGTGGTGTTTTCAGCCGGAAACAACAATTCTTCTGATCCCTCCTGGGGTTATCCCGGTTCCTATCCGCCGGTGATCGCGGTGGCAGCGACGGATCACAGCGATCACAAAGCTTCTTTTTCGAACTACGGCAGTTGGGTTGACGTTTCCGCGCCCGGTGTCAATGTGCTGAGCACGGTGATCGGCGGCTATGCTTCCTATAGCGGTACGTCGATGGCGTGTCCGCATGTCGCCGGTGTTGCGGCCCTGGTGTTTGCCGCCAATCCGGGATTCACTGGCGCGCAAGTGCGGGCGCAAATCGCTGGTGGAACGGATAACATCGATGCTTTGAATCCGGGCTTTGCCGGATTGCTGGGCACCGGCCGGCTCAATGCCTACAAAGCTTTGTCCGCAGGGCCTTTCCCCAATCCGCCGGCCAACCTGCAGGCCAGTGTCAACGGCAACACCGTTCAACTCAGTTGGGATGATCCCACCACCAACACGGACGGCAGTCCCATCAATCTTGTTCAGATCAGCATTTATCGGGACGGCGCTGAAATCGCGCAAGTCGCGCCGGGCCTGGAGACCTATACTGATGCGGGTGTGGTGGATGGGGCGCACACCTACTTCGCGACCGCGACCAATGCGCAGGGGGAAGAAAGCAGCCCGAGCAACACAGCGTCGGTTCTAGTCGGCGACATCGATGTGGTCATTTGGCTGCCCTCCGATGTGATTGATCCCAATCTTGCGGAAAAGGCGAAGGAACGCGGCCTGAGCGAGCGCGAAGTCCGCGGCATGGTGCACCAGCCGACGAGCCATCTCGCCTTGCAGGCGGCACTGGCGGCAAACGACAAAAGCTCGGCGGTGATTGCGGATATTACCACGGTTGACTTGACGCAATTTGAGGCCGTCTTTGCGGTGCTGGGCATTTACCCGAACAATCACGTGGTGCTTGCAAACAGCGCTGAAGCATTGGCTCTGGTCAATTACATCACCGGCGGAGGCAAGGTTTACCTCGAAGGCGGAGATGTCTGGTACTGGGATCCTAACTCCGCCGGCGGCCACGATTTCGGGCCACTCTTTGGCATCAGCGGCCTCAGTGATGGCAGCGGCGATCTGGCGACGGTCCAGGGCGCGGCGGGCACGTTTACTGACGGGTTGCACTTTCCCTATGCCGGCCAAAACAACTATATCGATCGTCTCGCACCCAACGCTCCGGCTTTTACCATTCATCTAAACTCCGCCCCGGCCTACGATTGCGGCGTGGCAAATAACGCTTCGAACTATCGAACCATCGGCACTTCCTATGAATTCGGCGGCCTGACCGACGGCGCCTCGACCAAAGAAGAATTGATGGCGGCATATCTTGGCTTCCTCGATTTGCCCGCCGGCCCCGTGGAGGCAGTCATCTGGATTCCGCAAGAGGTATTCGAGCCCAACCTGGCAGAAAAGGCGGCGCAACGCGGGTTTACGCTGCAGCAAGTGGAAACCTTGAAGGTGCGGATCACCAGCCACGAGGCCCTGGCGGCGGCTCTGGAGGACAATGGCAAGACCGTCAATATCGTCAACGAGTTGACCGCAGCAAGCCTTGCCGGCGCCCAGTATTTGTTCGTTGTGCTGGGCATCTATCCCAACAATCATGTCGTTCAGGACGGCGACCCGGAAGTGCTGATCATTCAGAACTTCATGGCTGCCGGCGGCAAAGTGTACATGGAAGGTGGTGACGTTTGGTATTATGATCCGCTGCAATTGAACGGCTTCAATTTTGGGCCGCTTTTTGGAATTACCGCCGTAGCCGATGGCGTCAACGATCTCAAAACGGTTTATGGCTCCTGCTTCGTCGAAGAACTCGATTTCGTCTATGAAGGCACCAACAATTTCATCGATCACATTGCTGCCGGCGCACAAGCTTGTTTGTTCCACAGCAACTTCGCTCCGATCTACGGCTGCGGTGTTGGGTATAATCCAGGAACCGGTTCTCGCACCATCGGCAATTCCTTTCAGTTTGGCGGGATGGCTGACAACTCCTTGAGCGCGGCAACGAAGACCCAGTTGATGCAGCACTATCTGCAGTTTTTCGAAACCGGCCCGGCCGAATGCAACGTCTCCATTATCTCGCCCAACGGTGGCGAGTCCTTGACCTTCGGTAGTGTCTTTGAAATTCAGTGGACCTCTGCCGCCACCAGCGGTTTGGTGGACCTCGAACTCTCGACCGACGGTGGCGCAAGTTATACGCTGATCGCCGGTGCTGAGCCGGATGACGGTTCCCATGACTGGACGGTGCCCAATGTCCTGTCCAGCAATTGCCTGGTGCGGATCAGCGATCATGCGGATCCCGGCTGTGTCGACGTCAGCGACAATCCTTTCTCCCTTGTTCCTTCCACGGAGTGGTTGGTGCCGATTTCGGTCCAGGCCGTGGCCAGCCAAGCCGGTGGTCTGCCAGAAATCAAAGCTTTTGGCCTCTCCTTTGGCGGACATCCCGCGGCCACAGACGGATTTGACGCCGGTTTGGATATTGTAGCTGCGCCGCCGGGATTCAACTATTATGCCTATTTCTCGATCGCGCCTCCGGTCAGCTTCCTGAGCCGCGACATTCGTGGCTGGCTGCCGCCGTTTAACACAGATATTGACTGGTTGCTGGTGATTACCAATGCCATTGGCATTACCAGTGACGTGAGCTGGGACAACACAGAGTTCCCGGCGCAAGGCACGTTCACGTTGAAAGGCCCGGGCGTGAACGTCAACATGCGCACGCAGAGCAGTGTGCAGGTGACCGGCAACGTGGTGTTGGTCATCGAATACCGTTCGGAAGCTTGCGTGACGTTCGATTTTCCGGTGAGCACCGGCGCCTGGTATTTGATCTCATTGCCGGTGGTTCCGGAGGATGGCTCGCTCGACACTTTGTTCCCGAATGCCGCCATTGCTTTTAGCTGGAATTACGCAGCCCAATCTTACACCCAGGTAACAACGCTCGAGCCGGAAAAAGCTTATTGGCTCTTGTTCCTGCAAGCCAGTTCTGCAGAAGTTTGCGGCCAGCCGTTGGAATCGTATACCCGCAATTATGCCTTGCAGGGCTGGGACTTGACCGGCGCCGTGTTGGAGACAAGCCCCTTGGTCGACAATCCGGACAACAGCGTGCTGGCGATGTTCGGATGGAACCCCGCGACCGGTCAATACTACAACGTCAGCCCCTTCGTTGCCGAACCACAGCAAGGATACTGGATTTTGGTGTACCAAGTGCCGAGCTCGATCACGGTGGGAGGCACTCTGCTCGGGGAGGCAGGCAAGCCGGCCGTGGCTGGAGCATCGGCGGGGGATCTGACGGCATTCTATCAGAGCCACGGGGTCATGCCGCCGCCGCCGCCCTTTGCGCTGGGCGAGAGTGAGCCGCCGCCGGCGCTGCCCAAGAGCTTCGACTTGTCGCAGAACTTTCCCAATCCCTTTAATCCGGAAACACAGATCGCTTATCAACTGCCCGCAGCGGGCCGGGTGGCTTTGAGAATCTACAACATGCTCGGCCAGCCGCTGCGCACGCTGGTCGAGGGGGAACTGGCGGCCGGTTATCATAAGGCCGTCTGGAACGGCAAAGATGATGCGGGCCAGCCGTTGCCGAGCGGTGTCTATCTCTATCGCCTTGAAGTGAGCGCACCGGCCTCCGGCGCAGCCAAAACCTTTTCACAGACGCGAAAGATCGTGCTTTTGAAGTAGGCTCGTCCTGCGTTCGTTGCGATGATCAGGCCGTGCCCTCGGGGTCACGGGCAGAATCGTCAAGATACGGTGAGTTTGCGAAATACGCGTGCGCGCGGACTCCGCTCTTCTCGCATGAATCATGGTGGCATTTGAACAGGTGGCCGTGGTCGAGCCAAAATCGCCATCGTCCCAAACCAGCCAATCAAGGAGGGTGCCGTCATGTCAATGGATCGTGCCAAACGGGGCTTTGCCCGGCAGCTATCATTGGTTTTGCCGCTTATGGCCGGTATGTTTTTGAGCCTGAGCGCTGCCGGCGTGCTTGCCCAGGAGAAATTCCAGGCTGACGTCATTCTGGTGAAACTCACGCCGGCGGCGGCCAGCCAAATCAACATTCACCTGGAAAGCGGCATCGTCCTGACCGGCTTGCCTTCGCTGGACGCACTGAACCAGCAATACCGCGTCCGGGCTATGGAGCGCGTGCTGCGCCCCGGCGGCAAGTTCGAGGCGCGGCACGCACAGTCCGGCCTGACGCGCTATTACAAGCTGCGTTTTGATGCCGGCGCTGAAGTCGAGGACCTGGTGCGAGTCTATGCCGGCGACGGGAATCTCGATGCGGCACAGCCCAACTATCGCTATGAGCTCTTCGATCGCCGGGAGGCACGCCGCCAGGTGAATTTCACGCCCAATGACCCGCAGTACCCGAGCCAGTGGCATTACAACAACACCGGCCAAACCGGTGGCACGCCGGACGCGGATATCGATGCCCCCGAAGCTTGGGATACTGAAACCGGCGATCCGAGCGTAATCGTGTCCGATCTGGACACTGGCCAGGATCTCGACCATCCCGATCTTGCCGCCAACATTTGGGTGAATCCCGGCGAAATTCCGGGCAACAATGTCGATGACGATGCCAATGGCTATATCGATGATGTGAATGGCTGGGATTTTTCGAGCAACGACAACAACCCGGATGATTACGACGGCCACGGCACGCACACGGCCGGCACCGTGGCGGCGGTGACCAACAACGGCCTCGGCGTGGCCGGTGTGGCGTTTGACAGCAAGATCATGCCGTGCAAGATTTTCCCCAACGCCTTCGATGACGTTATCGCCAACGCCTTCACCTATGGCGCGGACAACGGCTCATTCGTTTCCACCAACAGTTGGGGCGGCGGTGCTCAGTCGAATCTGATCGAAGATGCCATTGACTATTTCCTCACCACCACCAACGGCGTCGTGGTGTTTGCCGCGGGCAACAGCAATTCCAGTGACCCGGCGATCGGCTATCCCGGTTCCTATCCACCGGTGATCGCAGTGGCGGCAACGGATCATAATGACGTCAAGGCTTCGTTCTCGAATTATGGCACCTGGGTCGATATTTCCGCGCCGGGTGTGAACGTCTTGAGCACGCTGATTGGCGGCTACGGCTATTTGAACGGCACGTCGATGGCCTGCCCGCACGTGGCAGGCGTGGCCGCGTTGGTGGCCGCGGCCAATCCCGGCTTGCCGGGCGCGCAGATCCGGACGCAATTGGAAAGCAGCGCGGACAACATCGATGCGACTAATCCCGGCTTCGTGGGCCTGCTCGGCAGCGGCCGCGTGAATGCCAACCGCGCGTTGAGCGGCGGGCCATTCCCCAATCCGCCCACCAATCTGCAAGCTGCGGTTTCGGGCAACGACGCGCAACTCACTTGGGTGGATCCCACCACGAACCTCGATGGCAGCCCGATCAACCTCGCCCATGTCAATGTCTATCGCGACGGAACGGAGATCGCGGAAGTTGCCGGTGGGGTGCAGTCCTACAGCGATCTGGGTTTGCCCGACGGTTTCCACAGCTATTTCGTCACGGCCACCAATATCGAGGGTGAAGAAAGCGGGCCCAGCAACCTGGTGAGCGTGCTGGTGGGCAGCTTTGACGTGTTGATTTGGAAACATCCCGAGGTGAATGAACCGAACCTCGCGCGCAAGGCAAGCGAGCGCAACTTGACCGAAGCCGAGGTGCGGGCCCTGGTGTCGGAACCCACCAGCCACCTGGAACTGGCTGCGGCCCTGGCCGCAGTGGGCAAAAGCTCGCTGATTGTGTCGGACATTGCCTCGCTCGATCTTTCCCAGTTTGAAGCGGTCTTCGCCGTGCTGGGGGCATTCCCCAACAACCATGTCATTCCCAATAACAGCCCGGAAGCGCTGGCGATTGAGAACTATGTGCTCAACGGCGGAAAGATGTACATGGAAGGGAATGACATGTGGTACTACGACCCGCAGTTCGCCGGTGGACATGACTTCGGGCCTTTGTTCGGCATTACGGGCCTGGCTGATGGTGGTGGCAATTTCAGTACGATCTTGGGCGCCAATTTTCTCGCCGGCTACAATTTCAATTATTCCTGTCAGACCTCATTCAATGATGTCATTGCGCCACTGGCCGGCGCGGCCGTTGTTCATTCGAACCAAAGCCCGGCCTTTAATTGCGGCATCGCGTTTGATCCGGGCGCCTATCAAACCATCGGAGTTTCGCATCAGTTCGGCTGCCTGGCAGACGGCAACTCAACCAAAGCGCAGTTGCTGGCAGCCTACTTGGAGCATTGGGGAATACTCGAAGGTGTGTTTGCCGATTTTGTGGGCGCTCCCACCAACGGTTTTGCGCCGTTGACCGTGACCTTTTCCGATCAATCCATCGGCAACATTACCTCGTGGGAATGGAGCTTCGAGGGTGGCACACCGGCGACCGCCAGCGGTGCCGGATTGCATACCGTGGTCTACAACAGCCCCGGTACTTTTGACGTGAGTTTGACCGTGAGCGGCCCGGAAGGCAGCAACACTAAAACCAGGACCGATTACATCTCGGTATTGATTGCGCCCGACATTACGGTCACCCCGACAAGCTTCGACGTGGTGCTCGATCCCGGCGGCACGGTCACGCATACTTTGACCATTGGCAACGTTGGCGGCTCGGATCTTACCTTCAGTATCAGCGAAGCCGAAGGCACGGCCGCGGCGTTGAGCAAGGCCATTCAAATCAAGCCGCGGTGGGCAGGACGGCCACAAGACCGGCAACCGCCAGCCGTGAGTTCTGATTCGGTAAAGCCGCATGCCGCGGCAGGCGCCGGTTACGCCGATGGCCATGATCCCTTGCGCGGGGCATATCCGCCTCCGGAAGGAAATCCCCATCCCCAAGCTACCGGCGTATTATTGCTGCACATGGGCGGTGATCCCTCCGAAATTCAGGGCGCGTTAAGCGCTTACCCGGATTTGTCGCCGGTGAATACTTGGGATCTGGGCGCGAGCGGTGTTCCGGCCTTGGGAGACCTGCTTGCCTATGACGCCGTCATTCTGATGAACAACAACGCGTTTCCGGATCCGGTTGGCTTGGGCAATGTTTTGGCGGATTACGTTGATGCCGGCGGTGGCGTCACCACCACCCTGGCCTCGTTTGCCAACGGCTTTCAATTGGCCGGCCGGTTCATGGACGAGGGGTATTCACCCTTTGATATTGGCGTGGGACCGGTGGGCGGTTCGAATCTGGGATCGTTTGA
Organism: bacterium; assembly: GCA_023150945.1. Lineage (NCBI taxonomy): Bacteria > bacterium. The sequence goes on from JAKLJX010000022.1 coordinate 23,504, forward strand.
TCCGAATCATCCGGTGATGCAGGGCGTTTCCACTATGTTCGGCGATCTGCTTGCGGATGTGCCCTTGGCATCGGGCGCCACTTCTGTAGCCATGTGGGCCAACGGCTTGCAATGCGTCGCCGTGAAAGGCACCGTCGTCGCTTTCAACATTTTTGTCGCCAGCCCGGGATCCTGGACCGGCGACGTGCCGCTGGTTTTGCACAACGCTGTGCGCTTCAGCAGCGGCGGGGCCTTGACCTGGCTGGATGAGCAGCCGAATGCCGGCACGATTCCCGCCGGCGGCAGCGTGGAGGTGAGCATCATCTTCGATGCCGCTGAGCTGGTGCCGGGCCACTACTATGCCCACTTGGAGATTTCGAGCAATGACCCGGACGAGCCGGTGGTGACGGTTTCGCCGATTCATTTACTGGTGGCCGCCGATGCGGTGATTTGGATTCCCAACGATGTGCTGGAGCCCAACCTCGCGCGCAAGGCGATGGAGCGCAGTTTGCCCCTGCAAATGGTCGAGCAAATGGCCTTTCAACCGACCAGCCATTTGGAGTTGCAGGCGGCGCTGGCAGCCAACGGCAAGAGCACTCACGTCGTCCACTCCCTCACCGCCGCTGATTTGGCCCATGCCGACTATCTCTTCGCGGTGCTCGGCGTCTTCCCCAACAATCACGTCGTGAGAGAGACGGATCCGGAGGCGGCCGTCCTTGAACAATTCCTCGCCGCGGGTGGCAAAGTCTATCTCGAAGGCGGTGATGTCTGGTATTATGACCCCCTGTTCCTGAGCGGCCACGATTTCGGGGAATCGTTTTTCATCGACGCGCTGGAAGACGGCACCAACGATTTGAAAACCGTGATCGGCTCCTGCGTAGCCGGCGGCATGGATTTCACCTACGAGGGCCAGAACAATTTCATGGATCATCTCACGCCCCGGAACCCAGCGTGCATGATTCACTCCAATGAAGGACCGGACTACGGCTGCGGCGTGGCCTATGATTCTCCCTCCGGATATCGCACCATCGGCAATGCCTTTCAATTCGGCGGCCTGGAGGATGCCAGCCTGACCGGCGCCACCAAAACCGCGCTCATGGCGGCTTATTTGAACTTCTTCGACACCGGGCTTGCCGGCGCCAGTGCCACCTTCGAGTTCCCGCTCGCGCAGGGCGGCTGGTATTTGATCTCTCTGCCGGTGGTTCCCGACGACAACCGCCTCGCTCATCTCTTCCCGACGGCGCTGGCCGCCTTCGGCTGGGATTATGCCAGCCAGAGCTACTCCGCCACCACCGAGTTGCAGCCGACCAAAGCGTATTGGCTTGCCTTGCCTGCGGCCGCGACCGTGACAGTGAGAGGGCAGCCCGTGCTCACCTACTCCGAGACTTACACCCAGCCCGGCTGGGACTTGATCGGGTCGGTGATGGAGATCTCCACCCTGCAGGCCGAGCCGCAGAGCAATGTCTTCGCCATGTTTGGGTATGATCCAATCAGCGCGACCTATCAGACCAGGCGCAGCCTCGCCCCGAACGAAGGTTATTGGATCGCGGTGTCGGCAAGTGAGAGCGAACCGCTTTACCTGACCGTTGGTGGTGTGTCGGGTGCCCCAACCTTGGCTGGACCTGCCGCGGTTTCCTGGCTGCGACGCTTCGGCGCGACACCGCCTGCGCCGCCGTTTCTCATTCAGACTGGTCGGCTTGGCGTCATACCCACGGAATACGCCTTGTTGCAGAATTTTCCGAATCCCTTCAATCCGGAGACGATGATCGAGTATCACCTGCCGGAGGCGGGCAAAGTGAGCCTGACGGTTTATTCAATTTTGGGCCGTGAAGTTCGCAAGCTGGTGGAAGCGGAGCAGCCCGCCGGTGTTCATCGCGTGCGGTGGGAGGGCACGGACAGCGCCGGCCGCAAGCTCGATTCCGGTGTCTATTTCTACCGGTTGGAAACGAAGGCGTTCTCACAAACGAGGAAGGTCATCCTCTTGAAATAGGCTCGCCCTGGGCGGGAAATCTTCATCGTTCCACTTAAGCCAATCGAGGAGGGTGCTGTCATGTCAATGGATCGCGACCATGCCGGCTTTGCCGGGAGAGTCTTTTTCGGGGCGTTGGTGCTGCTCACGGCTGCGCTCGGGAGCCTTGCCGGCGGCCGCGCCATGGCACAGGCGAGCTTCGAAGAGAACGCCATTCTCGTAAAGCTCACCCCGGCCGCTGCCAGCCAGATCAGTATTCGCATTGAAAACGGCATCGCTCTGACCGGCCTGCCTTCGGTGGATGCCTTGAACCAGCAATATCGCGCGCGCGACATGGCGCGCGTGTTGCGCCACGGCGGGAAATTCGAGGCGAGGCACGTGGAGTCCGGCTTGACGCGCTATTACAAGCTGCGCTTCGAAGCCGGCGCTGAGGTCGAAGCCCTGGTGCAGGCTTATGCCGGCGATGGCAATCTCGAAGCGGCACAGCCTAACCACCGTTATGAGCTTTTTGACGGCAGGAAGCAGGGTAGGCAAATCAACTTCACGCCCAATGATCCGTCATACCCGAGCCAGTGGCACTACAACAACACCGGCCAAACCGGTGGCACGCCGGACGCGGATATCGATGCGCCCGAGGCGTGGGATATTGAAACCGGTGATGCGGGCGTGATCGTTTCCGATCTTGACACCGGCCAGGATCTGGATCATCCTGATCTTGCTGCCAACATTTGGGTGAATACCGGCGAAATCGCCGGCAACGGCCTTGATGATGACGGCAATGGCTACATCGATGACACCAAGGGCTGGGATTTCTCCAACAACGACAACAATCCGGATGACTATGACGGCCATGGCACACACACGGCCGGAACCGTGGCCGCGGTGACCAACAACGGCCTCGGCGTGGCTGGCGTGGCGTTCGACAGCAAAATCATGCCGTGCAAGATTTTCCCCAATGCCTTCGATGACGTCATCGCCAATGCCTTCACCTACGCTGCCGACAACGGCTCGTTCATTTCCACCAATAGTTGGGGCGGCGGCGGCCAGTCTAATTTGATCGAAGATGCCATCGACTATTTTCTCGCCACCACCAACGGCGTGGTGGTGTTTGCCGCGGGCAACGACAATTCCAGCAATCCGGCGATCGGTTATCCCGGCTCTTATCCGCCGGTGATCGCGGTGGCGGCAACCAACCATAACGATGTCAAGGCGTCCTTCTCGAATTACGGCACGTGGGTCGATATTTCTGCTCCTGGAGTGAGCGTGTTGAGCACGCTGATTGGCGGCTATGGTAGTTTGAGCGGCACCTCGATGGCTTGCCCGCACGTGGCGGGCGTGGCCGCGCTGGTGGCGGCGGCCAACCCCGGCATGTCGGGCGCGGACATTCGCACGCAGATCGAAGGGACGGCCGACAATATCGATGCGCTCAACCCCGGTTTTGCCGGGCTTCTGGGCAGCGGCCGAGTGAATGCCTATCAAGCTTTGACCGGGGTGGTCAGCGATCCGCCGGATATCGCCGTTTCACCGGCGTCGTTCCAGTTCACTTTGCCGCCCGGCGGCACGGCGAGTGAGATGATGACGATTTCGAACACTGCTGCCACCGGAGCGGAAGACCTCAATTGGAACGTCATTGAGCAAAGCGTGACGCTGATGTTGAGCAACGGCGGGGTGGTGCCGATCAGATTGGGCCGCGCCAATGCCGACGCCTCCGCTTTCGCGATGTCGCAGGCGAATCCGCCCAACTACAATCCCAACGCGGGAAAATATGATGCAGATTTGCCTCCCGGGCCGCCGGTCACCGACGGATCAGGAGGGCCGGATGGCTACGGTTATGTCTGGAGGGACAGCGATGACCCTAATGGCCCGGTTTTCAACTGGCAGGACATCACCGGCGTAGGCACGCCCGTAAGCTTGTCGGACGACTCGTTCCAGGAGGTGGCGTTACCTTTTGCGTTCCAGTTCTATGGCGCCAGCAAAACCTCGTTGAAAATCAGTTCCAACGGTTTCTTGGGCTTTGGCGTGGACGGCACGGACTTCACCAACGACCCGATTCCGAATATCGCCCTGCCAAATGACATGATCGCAGTCTTCTGGGACGATCTCAATCCCAGCCTGGGCGGCACGATTCACTACTATCACAATGCTGCTGCTGGTGAATTCATTGTCCAGTACACCAACATCCAGCGTTTCGGCGGCGGCCTGCCAAACACCTTCCAGGCGATTCTCAGCGCGAACGGAAAAATCCTGCTGCAATATCTCAACATGCAAGGCACGCTCACCTCGGCCACCATTGGCGTCGAGAATGCCGCCGGCACGGTCGGGCTGCAGGTGGTTTACAATGCTGCCTATGTGCATGACAACCTGGCGATCAAGATCGAAGCAGGTTGCGACTGGCTGGCCGAGGATCCCACCAGCGGCCTGCTTGCTCCGGGCAGCAGCCAGAACGTGACGGTTTCGGTGGATGCGGCCGGCCTGGCAATCGGTACGCACGAATGCAATCTGGTGATCAACAGCAATGATCCCGATGAAGCGCAAGTCACGGTGCCGGTCACGCTGAATGTTTCCACCGGAAATCCGCCGGACATCTCCGTGACCCCGGCTTCCTTCGCGTTCACAGTTCCGGAGGGCGGCTCCGCGAGTGACCTCATGACGATCGCGAACACTGCTGCAGCCGGTTCGGACAATCTCGAATGGAGCCTCAGCGAGCAGGAGGCTGCCCTGCTGTTGAGCGACGGCCGCAAGCTGCCGGTCAAGGTGAGGCAGGCTGCAAAGCCGCCTTTGTCTTCTGCGCCGGCCGTGCTGAGCGCTTCGCCGGCGGCCCTCGCGCTGCTGCAGAATCCCCCGCCGTTCGGTGTAGTCGTGCCCCAGGGGCCGCAATGTACCGATGGCGAGGTCCACGATGACAATACCATCGAAAACGGCTATGGCTGGAATCCCTCGCTGGTCTCGGATGGCCGTACGGTGGAGAGATTCAGCCCCGGGCCGCTGCCCTTCAGCCTTACCAAAATCTGCATTTCCTGGACGCGCACCGGTGCAGACGCGGATATCAGTTTCAATATTCAGGTCTACGATGATGATGGCGCGGGCGGATCGCCGGGCACGCTGCTGACTTCCATTCCGGTGGCGGCGGCTGGAGTTCCTGTGTGGCCGTCAGCGGCCTTCTATGATTTTGATGTTTCCGGCTTGATTGCGGAAATCAATGACCCGCTGGTCTACATTGGCGCGCAGTGGAATCCGATGACGGAGCCGAATTTCTTCATTTGTGCGGATGAGAGTCCCACGACCCCGCTGCAAACCGGTTACGGCCAGAACGATTATGACGGGTTCGTCTGGACGCCGCTGCAAAGCTACTTCCCGGCCTATCGCGCGATGTTTATCCGCGCAGAGGGCGAAGCTGCATCCGGATGTCCCTGGTTGAGCGAGAGTTTGACTTCCGGCTCGATTCCGGCGGGCGGCAGCCAGGAGGTGACGGTTTCCGTGAGCGCGGGCACGTTGCTTCCCGGAACCTACAACTGCAATCTTGTTATCGACAGCAACGATCCTGATGAGCCGCAGGTCACGGTGCCGGTGCAGCTCACCGTTACCCCGCTGGCGCCGCCGGACATCGCCGTGAGTCCCGCTTCTTTTGCCTTTACCGTGATGGAAGAAGGCTCGGACAGCGGAATCATGACGATCACGAACACGGCAGCAGCCGGCGCGGATAACCTGGATTGGGAGATTGAAGAGCAGGAGGCCGTGCTCATGCTCCGCGACGGCCGGAAATTGCCAGTCACTCTGCAAGCACAGAATCGAGATCCCCGTCTGGCGGCGCAGCGCCAGGGTGAAAAATCCGGCGGCCGTGTGAATGCCGGCGGCTTCGAGGAGACAACTTCGCAACGCGGCCTAAAAGCGCCGGAGGAGAAATTCGTCGCAGCGCCGTTTACAACGAACACACTGGTGCTGCAACCCGGCGTGTCGATCGGTAACTCCATCCTCGAGGCTCTGGATCAACTCGGCGTGATGCACGATTTTCTCATAACCAGCGACTTCACCACCATCGACTTCAGCCTCTATCAGACTATCATCGTTGGAATGGATGGCGGCGCGATCGAGACCGCCAGCGTGCAGGCGCTCGCCAATGCCGCCGCCAGCGGCAAAAAACTGGTGATGTATGGCGGCACCAACTACGGGCCGTATTACACCGGCATGAGTGCCTACTTGCTGCAGCACACCGGCACGCAAGGTTGGACCATCTCGGCACCGCCGCATTTGACCGTTACCAGCCCGGGCGATCCGTTGGCAGCCGGCCTGCCCGCCTCCTATACCTACGCTGATGCCGCCGCCGCCTTTTACATGCTGCGCATCAATGATCCGGCGGCCACAGTGGTAGCCATGAATGGCGACGGCCATCCGGCTTTGGTGCGCAAGAGCATCGGCAGCGGCACGCTGGTCTATTCGATCAGCTCCCCGTTTGACGCCTACTATTCGAATCCGTCGGATTTCGAGATTCTCAAGACCATCGTCAGCAACGCCATCAACGCCGGTGGCTGCAGTTGGTTGACCGAGAATCCGACGAGCGGATCGACTGCGGCGGGAAGCCAGAATCAGGTCAGCCTCGTGGTCAACACCATCGGACTGCAGCCGGGTGAGTATGATTGCAATCTTCTCATCACCAGCAATGATCCCGATGAGCCGGAAGTCACGGTGCCGGTGCATCTCACGGTGGTACCGAAGCCGCCGGCAGACATTGACGTTTCGCCCTCTTCGTTCAGCTTCACTCTGCCGGAGGAGGAGGGGGTGGCCGCGGCCACGATGACGATCGCGAACACCGCCCCGGCCGGCCATGATGATCTCGAATGGAGCATCGCCGAGCAGGAGGCTACGCTGGTTTTGAGCAATGGCAGGAAACTCGCGGTCAACCTCGGGCGGCGCAGCAGCGGGGCGGCAACCCAACCCAACGCGCGGCTGGAGAACTTCAATCCCCATGCCGGCAAATACGACGCGGATTTGCCTCCCGGTCCGCCGGTAATTCAAGGTGCGGGCGGCCCGGATGGCTTCGGCTATACCTGGATCGACAGCGATGAACCCGGCGGTCCGGCCTTCAATTGGCAGGACATCACCGGTGTGGGCACGCCGGTGAACTTGTCGGATGATTCCTTCATCGAGGTGGCGTTGCCGTTCACTTTCCCGTTCTATGGCGTTGACAAGTCACTGGTGAAGATTTCTTCCAACGGATTCCTGGCCTTTGGGCCGAACGGGACGGATCTCAACAACACGCCATTGCCCAACGCGGGCCAGCCGAACGACATCATCGCGGCGTTTTGGGATGATCTCGACCCGGGCCTGGGTGGAACGATCCACTACTACCACAACGCCGGCGCGAATGAGTTCATCGTGCAATACACCGGGATTCAGCATTTTGGCGGCAGCGCGCCTTACACTTTTCAAGCCATTTTGCGGTCAAACGGCAGCATGCTGTTCCAGTATCTTGGGATGCAGGGCCCGGTCAATTCCGCCACGCTGGGTGTCGAGAACAGCAGCGGCACCATCGGCTTGCAGATCGTCTTCAACGCCAATTATGTGCACGATAACCTGGCGGTGGCGATTCAGGCCGCCTGCCCCTGGATCTCCGAAGATCCTGTGAGCGGCGTGATCCCACCGGGCGGCAGCGAGCAAGTGGCGCTATCGGTCAGCACTGCCGGTTTGGCGGCTGGAACCTACAACTGCAGTCTCCTGGTCAACAGCAATGATCCGGATGAGTCGCAGATTACAGTTCCGGTCGAGTTGATTGTAATTCCGCTGATTCCACCGGAAATCGAGGTCACGCCGGCCTCGTTTGCCTTCACGCTGCCCTACGGCGATGCTTCAACGAGCGGCACCATGACGATTTCCAATCTGCTGCCGCCCGGCCCCGGCGCCGATAATCTGGATTGGAACATAACGGAACAAGAAGCAGCGCTGGTTTTAAGCGACGGCAAGAAGCTGCCGGTCAGTGTGCGTCCGCATGGCAGCGGCTCGCGCAAGTCACACCTTTCGCCCAGCCGTGTCGATGGAGGGACTCCGGCCGCCGGATTGCTTTCTGCTTCGCCGAGTCTGAGCTTCAATGGCGCCGGCACTGCCGAGGCGCCGGTCAATCCCGCCGAGGTGCTCTACGACCAGATGGATTCACCGGGTTTGAACAGTATCACCTCCCAGAACTTCGAAGCTGCAAACGATGCTTTCGATAACCAGGCGGCGGATGATTTTGTTGTGCCGGCCAGTGACGGCGCATGGACGATCGAGCGCGTGGAAGTGGCAGGGGTTTATTTCAACGGCACTGGGCCGGTCGCTTCGGTCAACGTGTGGTTCTATCAGAATGCGGGCAATTTGCCGGGAGCAGAAGTGTACAGCGCCCTCGAAGTTGTTCCGAGCGCGGGCATTGCCAACGGTTCGTTTGTGATCGATCTGCCGGCGCCGGCGATTCTTACGGCCGGCGCGTACTGGGTTTCGGTACAAGCCAACATGGATTTCACGCCCTTCGGACAGTGGGGCTGGACCGAACGCACGGTGGCGTCGAGCAATCCATCCGCATGGCGCAATCCCGGCAACGGATTTGGCACACCGTGCACCGACTGGGGCCAGCGCGTGAGCGCTTGTGGTGTCGGTAGCGATCCGGATCTGTTGTTCCGCTTGAGCGGCATGGTCGGCGGCGGGTGTTTGTGGCTGACGGCGAATCCACTGAGCGGCAGCATTTCACCGGGCGGCAGCGAAACCGTCGAGGTGACCGTGAGCGCCGCCGGTCTGGCACCGGGCACGTACAACTGCACGCTGATCGTCAATAGCAATGACCCGGATGAACCGCAGGTGGCAGTCCCGGTTCAGCTCGATATCGTTGTCGATGCCGTGATCTGGATTCCGGATGACGTGCTCAATCCGGATCTTGCGCGCAAAGCGACGGAGCGTGGGCTGTCCATTGAAACACTACAGAACTTGTCGGTCGCACCCACCAGCCACTTGGAGTTGAAAGCAGCGCTGGAGGCCAACGGCAAAGCCGTTCTGATTACCAACACCCTGACGCAGGCGGAGATCGCACAGGCCGATTATCTCTTCGTGGTGGCGGGCATCTATCCCAACAATCACGTGATCAAAGAGACGGATCCCGAAGCGGCGCTCATTGAGAGCTACCTTGCCGCCGGCGGAAAGGTTTACCTCGAAGGCGGCGACGTGTGGTATTACGACCCCATTAATCTCAATGGCCATGATTTCGGTCCGTCCTTCCAGATCAACCCGCTGCGTGACGGCAGCAACAATTTGAAGACGGTGCTGGGTGCATGCCTGGCCGAGGGCAAGGATTTTACTTACTCCGGAGCGAACAATTTCATCGACCAAATCGCGCCCGTGGGCACGGCATGTACCATCCACTCCAATGACAGCCCGGCCTACACCTGTGGTGTGGCGAACAGCGGAGCTTACGGCCGCACCCTCGGCAACTCGTTCGGGTTCGGCGGGCTGGATGATTTCAGCATCTCCGGCGTGAGCAAAGCCACCCTCATGGCCTCGTATCTCGATTTCTTCGACAACGGCATTTCGGTCACTGCGGTGACCTACGACTTTCCGGTGGCCAGCGGCGGCTGGTACCTGATTTCGCTGCCGGTGATCCCGGATGACAACCGCTTGAGCGTCGTGTTTCCGGAGGCGCTGGCGGCATTCGGCTGGGATTTCGCTTCGCAAAGCTACGTTGCTGCCACCCGGCTCCTGCCGGCGCGGGGCTATTGGGTCACCATGCCTTCCGCCACCACGGTGACGGTGACCGGGCAGCCGTTGAATCAATACAGTGAAACCTACACCGCCTCCGGCTGGGATATGCTGGGCTCGGTGATCACCCGCGCCAGTGTGAACGGCGACCCCCAAGGCAACGTGTTTGCGATGTTTGGCTTCGATCCGATCAACGGCGTGTATCACTCGGTTCGCGGGTTCGAACCGAAGCAAGGTTATTGGATCGCAGTTGCAGCCAATGAGAATGAGCCTGTTTTCCTCACCGTGAGCCCGGGAGCGAACGCTGCCCCAGCGCCCAATCCGGCAGCGATGGAGGCTTTCACCAAGCATCACGGGACTAACCCGCCTGCGCCGCCTGCTTACACGATTGACGGCGATCGCATGGTGGCGATACCGAAGGAATATGGCCTGGCGCAGAATTATCCCAACCCGTTCAATCCCGAAACGATGATCGAGTTTCAACTGCCCAAGGCGGGCAGGGTCAGCTTGAAGATCTACAGCGTCCTCGGCCACGCAATTCGCACGCTCGTCGAAGGCGAAATGCCGGCCGGCCTGCACCGCGTGCAATGGGATGGCAAGGATCAATCGGGGCGCGTGGCGGAATCGGGCGTCTATCTGTATCGTCTCACGGCCGGCGATTTTGTGAAAAGCAGGAAGCTCGTCTTGCTCAAGTAAGCGCACAGGGTTCTGTGAACTTGAGAGCTTGAGCCTGCCAGGCGGAACTGCAGCACGCCTGCAGATTCTGGGAATCCGCGGCGACGGGCTTAAGCATTCAAGCATGGCTCCGCGTCCATGTCCGTCAAGAGAGACTGCCCGGCCACTTGATCGCTGGCGAATCCAGCCAGAGGAAGCGGCCGGGCCGTGTTGTTTCTTTGCAGGACAAATGCAACCGGTCATTGCGGGCATGGTAGCGGGTGCCATTTCCATCGCGCGGGCGCCACTCGACGCATGCAGCGGCACGGCCACGGAGGAAATGAGTGTCCTGGCCGGCGAAATTTGTTCAAACCAAGTCTGCGGCCCGACCTCGAAGTTTGGTGCAGAATCTTTTGCGCAAATGTCATGTCGTGTAAGATGGCGCGGTGAAACTATATCGCAACAAACATACACAATTGAAGTGTCAAAAAAGGAGGACGAATATGGCTGGTTGAACGCATGCTGTCGGTTTTCACGCGGCAACGCAGTCTGGTTGGATTCAAGCTGCGTGGCTGTTCAATCTTGTCGGGTCCAGTGCCCCTCATCATTGCTATGAACTCCTCAGAAAGCAGCCAAGGAGGAACCCATGTCGGTTACGAAGAGTATTATCCGAACTTTCATTCTGCTCACGGCTTTGCTTGGCGTCGAAGCTTTCGCGCAGCAGGCACCGGTCGGCAGGGGGTGGACGATTCCGCTCACGTTCACGCCCAATAATCCCAATGCCAATACTTTCCATTTGGAATTCGGCACGAACTCCAACGCGACGGCCGGCTTCGACAGCGGGATCGACGAGATTGTCCCGCCGCCGGGGTTTACCTATTACGTTCACTTCGTCGCGCCGCCCCCGACCAACTTTCTTCGCAAGGACTACCGCAGCACGGAATCGGCCTCCGAGCAATGGATTGCAGTGCTCTCCAATACGATTACGAATAACATCACCACCACCATCACCTGGAATCCCTCCCAGTTCCCACCGGGTGACATCGCCGGCACGCTGACGATCAACGGCCAGAACATGCTGACTACCGATACGTTGGTGGTCAACCCCTTCACCACTGCGGTGGTGATTCAATACACCTCGCCGGTGGTCAATGCGCCCACGGCTGACTTTTCCGGTTCACCGTTGAGTGGGCCGGCGCCGTTGTCGGTTACCTTCACGCCTGCAATCACCGGCTCGGCTGTGATCGACAGCTTCTCCTGGAGCTTCCCCGGCGGCAGTCCGGAAACGGTCAGCGGCGCAGGGATGCCGGCCCCGGTCAATGTGGTTTACAACACTGCTGGCACGTTTGACGTGTCGCTGACCGTCACGAACAATGCCGGCACGGACACGGAAACAAAGCCCGGATATGTATCTGTGCCTCCGCCCGGCAATGTGCCTCCGGTTGCTGACCCTCAGAACGTCTCCACCGATGAGGACATGCCCAAGGACATTACATTGACGGCGACCGATCCGGACGACGGCCCGCAGCCACTCACCTACACCATTGTTGACTCACCGCAACACGGCACGTTGACGGGCACACCGCCAAGTGTGACGTATTCACCGGCAGCCGACTATCACGGCTCGGACAGCTTCACCTTCAAAGCCAACGATGGCGCAGACGACAGCAACATCGCGACGGTGTCGATGACGGTCAATCCGGTGAATGATGCGCCAACAGCGAATCCGCAAAACCTCACCACGCTGGAAGACACACCGCTTGCCATCACGCTGACCGCCAACGATGTCGATGGTGATGCGTTGACCTTCGCGATCGTCACCTCTCCGGCGCATGGCAGCTTGAGCGGCACGCCGCCGAACGTGACTTACACGCCGAACGCCAACTACCACGGCCCGGATTCCTTCACGTTCACGGCAGACGACGGCGTGATCGGCACGGCAGAAGTCAGCGCGCCTGCCACAGTGTCCATCACGGTAACCCCGGTCAATGATGCGCCAGCAGCAAACCCTCAAAGTGTGACCACGGCGGAAGACATATCGGTAGCGATCACGTTGACCGGCTCGGATGTGGAAGGGCAGCCGTTGACGTTCGCTATCGTCACGGGTCCCGCGCACGGCACGTTGAGCGGCACGCCGCCGAACGTGACTTACACGCCCGCCGCCAACTACTTCGGGCCTGATGCTTTTACGATCAAAGCGAACGACGGCGTTTTGGACAGCGACCCCGCAACGGTTTCGATTACGGTTACGCCGGTAAACGACGAGCCGGTGGCGAATCCGCAGAATGTCATCGTGCAGGAGGATACATCGACGCCGATCACATTGACGGGCACAGACGTAGATGGTGACCCGCTTACCTTCACGATCGTGACCAGCCCGGCCAACGGAACGCTGACGGGAACGCCTCCGAACGTGACCTACACGCCGAATTCAGGCTATAACGGGCCGGACGCCTTCACGTTCAAAGTGAATGACGGCCAAGCCGACAGCGCACCGGCCACGGTTTCAATTACGGTGATCGAGCAGAATGACCCGCCCGTGGCAAATCCGCAAAGCGTCACGACCAGCGAGGACACACCGGTGGCGGTCACGTTGAGCGGGTCTGATCCCGAAGACCAGCCATTGACGTTTGCGATCGTCACTCCTCCGGCGCACGGCACGCTGAGCGGCACGCCGCCGAACGTGACTTACACGCCTACCGCCAACTACTTCGGGCCTGATGCTTTCACGTTCAAAGTCAATGACGGTGTTTGGGACAGCGACCCCGCGACGGTTTCCATCACCGTCACGCCGGTCAATGATGCACCCGTGGCCAATGATCAGTCAGTCACTACGCCGGAAGATACGCCGGTCGCAATCACCTTGACTGCAAGCGATGTCGATAACGATGAACTGACGTTTAGCATCATCACAGCGCCTGCTCACGGCACGCTGAGTGGAACACCCCCAAACGTGGTTTACACCCCGGCGGCCAACTACTTCGGACCCGATGCCTTTGAGTTTGCGGCAGATGATGGACATGCCAATCCGGCGGCAAGCGATACGGCCACGGTTTCAATTACGGTTACGCCAGACATCGGAAGGCCCATCGCCAATCCTCAAACCGCATCAACCCCTGAAGATACGCCATTACCCATCACGTTGACCGGCTCGGATGAGGAAGGCGATCCTCTCACCTTCGCGATTGTCACCTCCCCGGCGCACGGCACGCTCAGCGGTACACCGCCAAACGTGACCTATGCGCCCGCAGCCAATTTCTTCGGGCCTGATTCTTTTACCTTCAAAGTCAATGATGGTGTTTTGGACAGCGACCCCGCCACGGTTTCCATCACCGTCACACCGGTCAATGATGCGCCGGTGGCCAACGATCAGAGTGTAACCACCTTTCTCGATTTACCGGTGGCGATTACTCTCACGGCCAGCGATGTTGAAAATGACCCGCTGACTTTCATGATAGTAACCGGCCCGGCGCACGGTACGCTGAGCGGCACGCCGCCGAACGTGACCTACACGCCGAGTACCGGCTTCACGGGCAATGATGCTTTCACATTTTTGGCCAACGACGGCCAATTGAACAGCAACACGGCGACGGTTACGATTACTGTGGATGAGGAACCTGTAGCTCCGCCGCTTGCAGGTTTCTTTGGCACGCCTCTGCTCGGCGTGACGCCGCTCACCGTGCAGTTCACCGACACCTCCACCGGCCTCATCACAAGCTGGCTGTGGGATTTCGGCGACGGCCACACCAGCACCGAGCAGAATCCGCAGCACACTTATGATGTGCAGGTCGATCCCAAATTCACCGTCAGTCTCACCGTCACCGGCCCGGGCGGCAGTGACACCGAGACCAAGGTGAATTACATTGAAGTGTTGCTCGCCCTCGAGGTCAATATCGAGGCAGCGCCGGCCTCCGGTCTGGCGCCCCTCGCGGTGGCGTTCAGCAGCTCTTCCAATCTTCCGATATCGAGCTATTCCTGGAATTTCGGCGACGGTGGCGCCAGCACCGACGCGCATCCTGCGCACACTTACCTCCAGCCCGGGGCGTACACCGTGACGCTGGTCACCGAAACGCCGCTAGGCCGCATCACCACCAGAAAAGTCAACTTTGTGCAGGTCTTCGACTGCTTCACCAAGGCACCGCTGAGCCTGGTCTCGGGCAGTCCCACTTATCCCGGCGAAGGTTGGGATAATGCCATCGACGGGGACGTGGATGGCTGGAACGGGACCGTTACTGCGGACGGCAACCCGCCGCAAGCCGTCTTCGGCTTTAGCGACGGCAACGCCCGCATGATCGACCGGGTGCGCCTGTTGACCGACACCAACGTGCTTTTCTCCAGCCGCTGGGTGAAGGAGTTCCGCGTGCTGGTCTCGACCACCGGCACTGCTGATAGCGACTTCAGCGAAGTGTTGGCCGGCGTCAAGACCGGCGGGGCGTGGGAAGATTTCACTTTTCCCGCGGCCGGCGCCAAGTTCGTCAAACTCGTGATCGACAAACCGGCCGCAGGATTCCGGCAGTTGGGTGAATTCGAGGTCTGGGAAGCGCTGGATGCAAATCCGCCCGACACTACCCTCTCGAGCATTGCGGTCAGCAGTCCGCACGTTGCCGACGGCGAGGACGCCGCCACGATCACCATCGTCCTGCGCGACGCCAGCGGCGCGGCGATCACCGGCAAGCCCTCGATTGCCTTCAAGCTGTTTGTCAGCGGCGCGCAGAACAGTGTCAGCGCAGTGACCGAAACGACGATTCCGGGAACCTATCAGGCCACGCTCACTTCGCTGACCGCAGAAGTGAAAACCGTTTCAGTGTTGCTGGGCTGCACGCGCCTCAACAAGACGCCGGCAGGTGAGTTGGCAAGCACGACGTTTGTGCCCATCCCGGTCCAACTCGCCAGCCTGGTGTTCGTGCAGGGCGCCGAGGCGTATCCTGGCGAAGGCTGGGACAATGCGATTGACGGTGACGTCGAGGATTGGGACGGCACCACAACAATCAGCGGCACGCCCGCGTTTGGCGTGTTCTCCTTCGCCGGCGGGGCCACCGAGAAGGTCGCAGCCGTGCGCCTGCTAACCGACACCGGCGTGGGCTTCGGGTCGCGCTGGGTGCGGAAGTTCAGGATTCTGGTTTCCACCTCCGGCACGGCAGCGGGCAATTTCACGGAAGTGCTGCAGGGTGAGCTGAGCGGTGGCGGCTGGCAGGAATTCAGTATGACGCCGGTGTCGGCCAAGTACGTCAAACTGCAGATCGACACGCCTGCCTCTGGTTTCCGGCAACTGGGAGAATTCGAAGTCCATGTCACCGGCAGCGGGCTGGCGAAGAGTGCAGCGGCTGAGCAGGTAGAGGAGGCGGGCCTGCCAATCGAATTCGCCCTGTCGCAGAACTATCCCAACCCCTTCAATCCAGAAACCGTGATTCGCATTGAATTGCCGGCTTCCGTCCCCACGCGGCTGGATTTGTATGACCTGCAAGGACGCCTCGTCCGTCGCCTGGTTGACAAGCAGATGACTGCCGGTGTGCACAATCTCAAATGGGATGGCACCGATGAGCAGGGCCGGCGCGTCAGCAGCGGCATCTATTGCTATCGTCTGCAGGCAGGTTCGTTCGTGCAGATCAAGCGCATGACGCTGCTCAAGTAGTTCTGTGTTTAGGATAGCCGGGCATTGGGCCGGCCACCGGCAATAGCGTTAAACAGCAAAGGCGATTGAGGCAACTCAATCGCCTTTTTCTATTTGGGAAGCATCGCAGCGTAGTCTGTCAGACTGCAAAGGAGCCAAGCTGGACGAAACTTCGCGGCCGCGCTGTTTTTTTCAGAACAATACCATGACCCGAATGAGCCGCCACCTGCGAAAGCAAAAACGCACGCAACGGTGCAATGATACGCAAAGGAAGACTTGACTTCAGTCTTCCCTGAATAGGGTCAACAGACGATTGAAATGCCTTCGCGAGCCTCTGCGCCTCAAGATGCTGCGCCTGTGATCGACGCAACTGCGAGCGGCCGGCCGGCACGCAACGAGGCGGTGGCTGCCAGCGCCGCACGCAAGGCGGCGATCCCGTCAGCGATGCTGACCGGCGGCTGGCGGTCGTGACGCAGGTTGTCGACGAAATTCAGCAACTGGGAAGTGTACGCCGCGGCGAAGCGCTCCATGAAGTAAGGCACGGTGTCGTGCGCGATGCTGTTTTTGGTCATCACCAGCAGCGGCGTTTCGCGCAAATAGCCGATACGCAGCGTGCCGCGCGTGCCGAGGATTTCCGTGGCAATGTCATAACCGTAGACGCCGTTGCGGCTCAAGTCGATGGCGCCCAGCCGGCCATCCGCGAAGATCAAACTGATGACGGCATTGTCGATATCGCCCACGCCTGCCATTTCGGGATATGCCAGCACGCCGCCGATAGCGTAGGTGGTTTCGATCTCACCCATGAACCAGCGCGCCAGATCGAGATCGTGAATGCCCATGTCAACGATCAGCCCGCCGCTGCTGCGCGGATCGGCGTACTCCAGGCTGGGGCGGAAGGGATCGCGGCTGGTGGCGCGAAACACCACCGGGGTGCCGATTTCGCCTTGATCAATCCTGGCCTTGGCCGCGAGGTAACCGCGGTCGAAGCGCCGCATGAATCCCATTTGAAAAAAGACGCCGCAGCGTTCGAGCGCATGTCTCATCTCTTCCGCCTCCGCCAGCGAGAGTGACAAGGGTTTCTCGCAAAAAATCGCCTTCTGGCGTTGCGCCGCGGCAATGACCAGCTCCCGGTGCGTGTGCGTGGGCGTGACGATCACCACCGCATCGATTTCCTTGTCTTCCAGCAACGCGTGAGGATCAGCATACCAGCGCGGCACCTCGAACGCCTCGGCCACCTGTTGCGCGGTTTCGCGGTTGAGGTCGGCCACAGCGAGCAGGCGCGCTGCCGGTGTGGCTTGGGCGAGATCGCGCGCGTAAACCCGGCCCAATCGTCCCGCGCCGATCAAGCCGAGCTTGATTTTGGCTTTGGCATTTTCGGTCATGTTTGCGCCCTCGCTTGTCTGCGCGGCCGCCTTAATGCGGCAGTGCGGCTTTGGTGATCAACTCAATCTTCACCGGCACGTAGGCCGGCAACGTTTCTCCGCGCATGATTTTCACGGCGTGCTCGACCGCCAGGCGGCCCATCTCCGCGGGAAACTGCGCGACGGAAGCGGCCAAGGTGCCGGCGGCAATCGCAGTGCGGGCGTCCGCGACGGCGTCAAAGCCGAGGAGGGTGATCTGCCCGGTTTTACCTGCCGCCGCGATGGCCTCCATCGCGCCGAGCGCCATCATGTCGTTGCACGCGAACATCGCATCCAGAGCGGGATGCGCCTGCAGCAGATTTTGGCAAACACTGAAACCTTGATCGCGTTCCCAGTTCGCCGGCTGCGAGGCTACGATCGGCATGCCCGGCGCCTCCTGCAAGGCCTCGCGAAAACCGCGCAAGCGCGCCTCGCTGGTTTCGTGGCCGGGAATGCCTTCGAGAATCGCGACGCGGGCGCGGCCTTGCTTCAGCGCGATGAGATGCCGCCCGGCAACCAGGCCGCCATCATAATTGTCCGAGCCGATGAAAGTGGCAACGGTGACGCCCGCGGCCGCCGCCGCCTCTTCATCCAAACGGGTGTCGACGATGATCACCGGAATGCCGGCGGCGTTGGCTTTGCCGATCGCCGGCACGATTTCACGCGAGCCGCTCGGCACCACGCAGATGACATCGACCTTGGTTTGAATGAGATTCTCGATGATCTGCATTTGCTTTTCCACGTCGATTTCGCGTTCGGCGGCCTGCACGGTCAGGCGCACGCCCAATTGCCGGGCTGCGGCTTCCGCGCCTTCCTGCATGTCCATGAAGAAGGGATTGTTGAGCGTCTTCAGCACCAGCGCCACGCGCGGCCCGCCGGCGGCAGTTTGGCCGCTGTCGCGATTACAGGCCGCGAGCCCGAGAACGACAAGCAGACACAGAACGGTTCTTCTCATGATGACTCCTCGATTGGTCGAACATGATGGATTTCCCGCGGCGGGGCGGGTCTGCAAGCTTCGCGCAGTTCATTTTTGTGATGATTTCAAACCGGCATCGATCAACACCGCGATGATGATCACGGCGCCGATGATGATTTGCTGCAGGAATGAGGAAACGCCCAGCAGATTCAATCCGTTGCGCAGCACGCCCATGATGAACGCGCCGACGAGCGTGCCCAGCAGCGAGCCTTGGCCGCCCATCAAACTGGTGCCGCCGATGACCGTGGCGGCAATGGCGTCCAACTCATACATTATGCCGGCAATCGGTTGGGCGGAATTCAGGCGCGCGGTCAACACGACGGCGGCCAGCGCGCTGGTCACACCGCAGAGGCCATAGACCAGGGTTTTGTGCAGGCGCACATTCACGCCGGACAGCCGCGTAGCCTGCTCGTTGCCGCCCATGGCGTAGGTGTAGCGGCCGAACTTCGTGCGCGCAAGCAGGAAACTACCGGCAGCGTAGACGCAAATCATGATGATCACCGGCACCGGCACCCACAAGATTTCGGCGGTGGCGATTTGCCGGAACTCGGGCGCAAAACCCGAGATCGGCCGGCCCTCGGCATACACCAGCGCCGCGCCGCGCGCGACACTCATCATGCCGAGCGTGGCGATGAACGGTGGCAGTTTTCCCAGCGTGACGAGTAGTCCGTTGAGCAGGCCGCATACCCAACCCGCCGCCAGTCCCGCGCACACGGCGAGGGGAATCGGCAGTCCGGCTTGCAGTCCGCTCGCCAGCACCACGCCGGCAAACGCCACGATCGAGCCTACGGAAAGATCGATACCTGCGGAGATGATCACGAACGTCATGCCGACCGCGATGATGGCATTGATCGCAGTCTGCTGCGCGATATTAAGCAGATTGGCAACGGTGAGAAAATGCGGGGTGAGCAGCCACAAGCTCAGGCAGAGGGCCAGCAGACCCAGCAGCGTTCCCAGTTGCCGGCCGTGAGGTGTGAAAATCTTACTATCTGCCATGATCACCGAAAGGTGGTTGTTTGCGCGGCACGCGCAAATTGTCTGCGGTTGGCGGCATTCCCGGTCACGGCTGGCTGCCGGCCGGATGCCCGAGTGCGGCGTTCAAGATTTTTTCCTGGGTGGCGGAGCCGGCGGCGAACTCGGCCGTGAGGCGACCCTGATGCATCACCAGAATGCGGTCGCTCATGCCGAGAATCTCCGGCAGCTCGGAGGAGATCATGATGATACCTGCGCCGCGTGCCGTGAGGCGGTTCATCAACTGATAGATCTCGACCTTGGCGGCGACGTCGATGCCGCGCGTCGGCTCATCGAAGATGAAAATCTCCGCCTCGCCCGCCAGCCATTTGCTCAGCACGACCTTTTGCTGATTGCCGCCGCTGAGATACATCACCTTCTGCCAGAGGCCGGGCGTTTTGATGCGCAGCTCAGCCACGAAACGCCGGGCGAGTGCCGTCTCTGCTTTGCGATTCACCACGCCCAGCCGCGCCAGCCGACCCAAATTCGGCAGGCTCAGATTTTCCTGCAGAGAAAGAATCGGCACCAGCCCCTGAGCCTGGCGGTCTTCGGTGAGATAGCCCAGCCCCAGCTTGATGGCGGCCGCCGGTGAGTTTATGCGCACCGGCCGGCCTTTGATCCAAATCGTGCCGGCAGTGCTGGCCTCGACGCCGAAGAGCACACGGGCCAGCTCCGTGCGGCCCGCGCCCAGCAATCCCGCCATACCCAGCACCTCTCCCCGCCGCAGAGAGAAGGAGAGATCGCGCAAGACGCGGCCGCGGCTGAGCTGTTCCACGCGCAGCAGCTCCTCGCCGGCCGGCACTTTTTGCCTGGGGAAATATTCCGCCAGCTCGCGATTGGCCATCAAGCGCACCAATTGCGCCGGTGTGACTGCGGCGATGTTTTCCGTGGCGACGTGCCGGCCGTCGCGCAGGACGGTGACACGATCACCGACCTCGAACAATTCGGCGAGACGATGGGAAATGTAGATGATGGCGACGCCTTTCGCCTGCAGCCGGCGGATCACCGCGAACAGCTCTTGAATCTCCCGGTCCGTCAATGCCGAAGTCGGCTCGTCCATGATCAACACCTTCGCCTCGACTGACAGCGCTTTGGCGATTTCCACCATCTGTTGCTGCGCCACGCCGAGCCGGCGCACCGGTGTGCCGGGATCGAGATCGACACCCAACTCGCGCAGCAGACGAGAAGCTTCTGCATGGATTTGCTTGTGCGCAATGAGGCCGGCAAAACCCGCCGGTTCATGGCCGAGGAAAATATTCTCCCCGGCGGACAACTCGGGAATGAGATTGAACTCCTGATAGATGATGCTGATGCCGAGTTCGCGGCTGTGCTTGGGATTTTTGATTTCCACCGGCCCGCCGGCGAGCATGATTTCGCCAGCGTCCTTGCGGTAGGCACCGCTGAGAATTTTCATCAGCGTGGATTTGCCGGCGCCGTTTTCGCCCAGCAGCACGTGAACTTCACCGGTCGCGACTTCGAGATCGACGCCGGCGAGCGCCACCACACCCGGGAAGCTCTTGCGAATGCCGCGCATGGTGAGGACGATATCGTTGGGCATGACGGGGGTTCTCGGACACTGCCTTCATGATTTGCAGCGAGGCGGTGGTTGCGGCCAAGCATAGACACGAAATGCTACAATGTCAAGTGCCGTTTTGGTTGGAGGAAGGGGAGGAGGGTGCGTCGCCAGCAATCGGCAGGCGCGGAAGCGCATGGCCTCCATCCGATGCGGAGGTTGGTGCTGGGCGCTGTCTTTGGGGCTCGTGCTCATGACAGGGAAAGCCGCTGATCTCCGCGGCGATCTTGAGATAGGCATTCTTGATGGCAAGTTCGTAGTTTCTTTTCTCCCGCCAGGTGCCCCGCTTCCACCAGTGCGCCGCTGCCACGCCGTTGAGGTGCCACCATCCCATTTGATTCACATGATCAGCCGGCACTGGGAAATCACGCTGAACGATCAATTTGGTGGTGCCGTCATCTGCAACCAGGCGATCCTGCCAGCGCTGCGAGGTGACTGCGACCAGGCCATCATTGTCACCTTCTCTGGCATAGGTAATTTGCCAGGTCTTTTGAAACGGAAAGAAAGTCAACTCGCGCCGCTGCCAGCCGGCATAGGTTTGATAGATGACGGAATTGCTCGCTTCGGCATTGCGCGCGCTGGCGTTGAACTCCCGGCAGGCGGCGGTGGTGAGGCTCTGAAAGCCCTCGAGATTGATGACCTTGCGCAGCGACTCGATGATTCTGGTGAGGCCGAATTCCAGGAACCAATCGGCCACACTGGCGCCCAAGTGCGGCGTGCCCAACGTGGTGAGGGAAGCGACCTGATCGGCCATGCCGTGCTGCACGATCATGTGGCGGGCATCCAGGCCGCCCATGCTGTGGCCGATGAGATGAACTTTGGGCTGGCCGGTCTCCGCCAGGATTTTGCGAACCTGCGCTGCCAGCTCACGCGCCCGGGTGTCGACGTCAGCGGCAAAGCTCACGCTGGTGGCGAAAACCTCATAGCCGTGCCGGCGCAAGTGGCTGGCAATGCCTTTGAAATAGTGCAGGCGATCCGCCACCCGGCTGTCTTCATGCAGATTCAGCTTGCGGATGATGAAGTCGATGAGATAATCCGGACGGGTGATGCCGTGTGCCAGAATGATCGGATAACCGTGCTTCCCATTCATGAGGCCCAACCCGGACGAATCGAAACCGCAGCGTCGCAGAGAAGGCGGAGAACGTCGCTTTTGGAGGTGACCAATCTGCGATCACGAGGATTCCGCGGTTCAACTGTCTGCTTGGTGGATAGAAATCTCTCGGAGTTTTGTTCAGAGCCTGAAACGCAAAACGCGATGATTGCCTGGAGCACTTTGCAGGTGCCGGAGCCGGTCATGCGCAATGGCTGGCGTCATTTGCCAAAGAAAAAGAAGATCACACTCGAAGCAAACAGGCCGATCCACAAGAAGGGCGGAGCGCCCTGCACGAAAGCCACCACGCCGCCGATGATGCACGAGCCTGCCATCAAGCCGCTGCGCAAGCCGCGCAACGGGTTTTCCTGGCGCGGCGCGTTGAAGATTTG
Organism: bacterium; assembly: GCA_023150945.1. Taxonomy (NCBI): domain Bacteria; species bacterium. The sequence goes on from JAKLJX010000022.1 coordinate 45,872, forward strand.
TTGCAGATAGCGCGAAGTTTCCGCGATGAACTCCGGTGCGCGCACCAGCGCATCGACCAATTCCGGCATGCCGCTGAAAAACTGCTGCAGCAGCCGCACGGGGTCATAGTGTTCGTTGTAAATGGCGTGCACGTGGCGCCGCGACAACGCCGGCACGTCGAGATGGGGATCCAACTGCAAGCCCACGCCCTCAAACGTCACCAGCGCCTTCACCATTAATGTCATTTCCACCGGGAAGAAAATGCGAAACCTGCCACCGAGGCGCAGCGATTCGAGGATGAGCTGCGCCAGGCTCAGGCTGCCATCGGAGGCATGCAGCAAGTAGCGCCGGGACAAGTCAGTCACCGCGCGCCGGAAGCCGGTGGGGTCACCGCCTTCGCCCGGGCGCGCCATGGCCATCAAGTAGCGCGCCGAGCCGGTGATGTCGCCGTTAACCAGAGCGTGGAAGTAGTACAGCATGCTGAGCTTCATCTTCTCGTCGAATCGCCCGACCATGCCGAGGTCGATGAATCCGACTTTGGGGCCGGGCAGCACGATGAGATTGCCGGGATGCAAATCAGCGTGAAAAAAGCCGTCGGCATAAAGCATCTTGATGATGGCGCCGGCGCCCAGATCGATGATGCGTTGCAGATCTTCCTGGCTCAGTTCCTGCACCTTGGGATCGCCGGGCTTCAGGCCATCGAGATAATCCATGCACAGCACGTCGCGCGAGCTTAGCCAGTGATGAATTCTGGGGAAGACCACGTCGGGGTGGCGGGCAAAATTGGCGGCAAAAATTTCGGCATGATCGGCCTCATATTTCAGGTCGATTTCTCTTTCGGTGTAGGCGCAAAACTCGTTGATGATCATTTGGGGCTGGTAGCGCGGCAGCAGCCATTCCAGGAGATGGGCAAACAATTGCAGCAGCTTGATGTCAGCCAGGATGGCCTCGCGAATGCCGGGCTTGATCACTTTGATGACGACGGTCTCGCCGGTGATGGTCTGTGCCAGATGGGTTTGCGCAATGGAAGCGGAGCCGATGGCTTGCGGTTCGAGGTGCGTGAACAGCTCGGTCAGCGGGCGGCCCAGGCTGGCGGCAATGATTTCCGCGATGGCTTCGAACTTGACCTCGGGCACGCGGTCCAGCAGTTGTTTGAGCTCATCGGTGATTTCACGCGGCAGGAGGTCTTCGCGGATGGCCATGATCTGGCCGAGCTTGATGTAGGTCGGCCCCAGCAGCTCCAACCGCCGGCGCAATTGCACGGGCCAGGGCTGGTCGCGCAGTTCTTTGAGAACGAAGGGCCGCACCAGTAGCGCCAGAAAACGGGAGCCGGCGGAATGCAGATACTTGCGTTTGTCGGCAGGGAGGCGCTGCACCGCGGCGAGATGGCTGCCCATGAGCAGGCCGAACAAATGGCGCAGGAGCAGGAAAAAACGGCGCCCGACCCGCGGCCGGAAAACCGGCGGTGCTGAGGCCGTGGCGTGGAGGTGATACTTGTGGTTGGTGGCAGGCTGAAACACCTGCACGCGTGCCGCCAGCGGGGGGGAGGCCTCCGCCGCCGGCGCGGGCATGGCTGTGGCTCTTTCCATGATGCCTGGGTTTCGTAAAACAGAAAAAGCTGTCGAACTGCGACAGCTTTTTCTGTAAATCTCCGGCGCCTAGGCAATCACACTTGTCTGCCTGTCCGAAATTGATGACCGGCCGCGCCTGGATCAGCGCAAATGAACCATATGTAATCCCGTGAATCTCACATCATAACCGGCCGGTCAGCAGATCAAACTTTCGGACCTTCACATCAAACATCACATGGCTTTGGCCTTGGGACCGGTTTTTGTAGCCTCCTCCAATCTTTGCACCAGCGCCGCCACGCTTTCCGTGAGCTTGTCGACTTTCTCGGAGAGGATCTTCACCTCGTCACGGGCAGCTTCGGCCGGCCGCTCCGCCGGGCCGATGACTTTCTTCCGCACGAATTCGGCGGCGTCATCCAGCCGGGCAAAAACGTCGTGGGTGAATTGCTCCACCTTTTCGCTGACATAGGTGGGCGCCGGCTCGCCGTTGGTCTTCATGGTTTTGCCGTTTTTCTCCACCATCTCCCGGCCGCGCTCGACGAACCGGTTGAACAGCTTGGTGCCTTCCTTGTCGATCGTGGAGAATACGCCCAAGCCCGCCAGCCAAATCTCACGCGAGGTCTTGGAGATGCCCTCTTGCAGCACCTGCAAGGTGCCCTTCGCGTCTTCCACCATTTGTTCGACGGATTTGTGCTCCATCGTCTCTTTTTCGTGAGTCATAATGCACTCCTTTCGAGAGCTTGCCTCTCGGTTGAATCGCACGTCTCCTGAAAGCGGGTTCGTGGCTTTCTCCTGAATGCCGGCTGCGACACTTAAGCTCTGCGAATACGGAGGCACCGAAAAGACCGTCCGGACGGCTCTAAACTGACTTCCACTAAAACTTACACGATTGGGCTTGTTGGGACTTGCACATTCCCGCCCGGACGGTTATTCCATCTTCCATCTTCCTCACAACACGGTGTCTGCCAGGAAACCGCGCCGAAGGCATGCAATTCAAACAACAATCAAATTTGCAATACTCAGGCCACCATTTCCAGCAGTGGCGCCTCCAATTATTCTGGATTTATCTCATTAAATTCGGTCAAAATTTGCCAGCTTTTCGCAAGGTTAGGAATTCTTCCCTTCTCTTTTCTCATCCTTGCTGCTGGACGCAGGCGGCGGAGGGGGCGCATCGCCAACGCTCTCTGCGCCGGCCTCACCAGTCGCAGGCTGACTCGCCAGCGCGCGAATAATCCTCTCCAAAGATTCAACCCGACGCTGCAATTGCCGGAGATCCTCGGCGTGGTCGCTGCTGAACAGCTTGTTGATGGCGCCCGGCATCAGAGCGCCAATGCCGTGGCGCACCTGTTCCAGCCCGCCGTCGATGAGGTTGCTGCCGACCCGGATCAAATCATGCAACAGATCCGTGGTGAGCGGATTGCGGCCTCTTTTCCCTTCTTCGAGAATCACCTGGGTGAGGGTTTGGGTGGTGATGTCCTCGCCGCTGCTGTTTTCCACCACCTGAACATCGACACCCTTGCGAATCAAGCTGGCGATTTCTTCGAGAGAAATATACCGGCGCTCCTCGGTGTCATAGAGCTTGCGGTTTTCGTAGCGTTTGATGAGGCGATTCATATTCTGGCTCGAATATAACACACCGCGTTATAAAAGTCAAGGCGAATTTGACGCAATGCGTAACAAATAGAACGAACCACAGCGTACTGAACCACAGAAAATCTATTAATAAAAATAGATATTAGTGAATGTGCGATGATTTCAGTTTCCTTATCCTTGCCGCATCGCGTTAGAGAAAACGCCAAAAGATGACGCAACATGTAATGAGAATTGCCTGCAGTGCTCCTGCATCGTTTCAGCATTCGTGCGCCGGTGCGCAGGGCGGCATTTGGCGACACCTGTGGTCTCGGCGCGGCCGACTGTGACACCCCAAGTTTTCAGAATTGCGAAAAATGACAATTCCCGCGAGGCCGGTTCCCGTCACGCCGCCAATAAAATCAAACAAAGCTGAAAGCGATCATCGGCGTGATTGTTGCACAAGCACCGGCCAGAAGCATTTGCTCTGTCGGCAAGGAGGCGCGGATGGAACGATATGCAATCGATCTGGCTGAGACGGAATTGAAGGCACAGGTCAGCGAAAACCGGAAGCACTGTGATCGCCACCTCGACCATGACTTCGCCGTCAAGCTGGTCAAATACGTGCTGGCTCCACTCAACGATTGCTATTTCCGCTCGGAGTTCATCGGATTCGACCCGCTGCCGGAACGCAACCATCCCGACCGGCCGCTGATTCTCGCGAGCAACCATGCCGGCATGGCTTTTCCGTGGGACGGCATCATTTTCATCTCCCAGCTTTTTCGCCGCAACAATTATGATTTCTCCAAAGCGGTGCGCGCGCTCACCTCGCCGATGCTTTCACAAACCACGCTGATGAATCCCTTTCTGGTGAGCAATTTCTGGAAGAAAGTCGGCAGTGTCGATGCCACCACGCTCAACGTCGAGACCATGATGCAGCAGACCGAGATGAACTTGTTGATCTATCCGGAAGGCGTGCCCGGCATCGGCAAGGGCTTCGACAAACGCTACCAGTTGCAGCGTTTTGCCACTTCCTTCATTCGCGTCAGTCTGAAGTACCGCACCGACATCATTCCGTTTGCCACGGTCAACAACGAGTTCATCAATCCCTATGCTTACCAGTCCGCGACCGTCAACAAAATCGCGAACCTGCTCGGCATCCCCTTTCTGCCGCTGGGACTGATGACGGCTCTGATTCCCTTTCAGCCCTGGCTGTTCTACTTTGCCTTTCCCGCCAAACTCACTTATGTGATGGGCAGGCGCATCAAACCCTACGAGATGATCGACAAACCGCTGAATCGCATCACCGAGCAGGACATCAACCAACTCACCATGCTGGTGCGGCGCCAGATGCAGGCGGAATTGCAGGAAGCGGTCCGCCGCTACGGCCGCCAGCCGTACGCGCTCAAGGAGTTTTTCACCACCTGCCGCCAGCAGGTGCGGCGCTTTCCCTATTTTCTGCCGTGCTTTTGGCCTTCGCTGTTTGCGGAGGTGGAACGGCGCAGCCGGCAGCGCGACGACCTGCCGTGGGACATGAGCCTGTGGGCCGGACTCAAGGCGTTTCTGCGGCGGCCGCTGAGCTTGGCGTTTTTTGTGCCGGTGCTCGGCTGGATTCCGATTCTCTGGCGCGGTTACACCAACAAATCCTGACACCATGCATCACGCTGCCCTGCACCTCGCGCTCAAGCTGGACTACAATGAAATCCCGGTGCCCGAGCGCATCGTCATCCAGTTGGAGCCGGGCGAAATCCGCCTGCTCAAACGCATTCGCTATCATCAGCACAGCACCGATCCGCTGCGGGCGGTGAAACTCAGCTTGCGTTACGGCGCCGGCCATCATTTGCTGATCGCGATGGAGCTTGCCGGCCGGATCGTGCTCATTCCCGGCGGAGAATTCCGCTTTGGCGGCACGCGGTTGGTGCTGGTGTGCAAGCCGACGATCGCGCACAACCGCTTGACGTTGCACAAGGCCACCATCAAGGAAATCGACATGCCGTTGATTCCGCGCTTCTTCGAGGCTTTCGTGCGCGAGCTGGTCAACAAGAGCTTCCTGCCCAACCTCGGCCACTCACTCAACTTTGATCTCGAGAGCATCCTCGACGAAGTGCGGAAGAAGGTCAACGATTTGGAGCCGATCAACCTCAGCATCGGCAAACAGCATTTTCTCTTTCGCATCTCCCCCAACATCGAAGACGGCGAGCACGAGCTGACCCTCTCGCATGACGCCATCGTTCTGAAGCTGCACCTGCAATTCACGCCGGTGTTCGAGATTTACAGCCGGCGCTGAGCCGGCGTCGGCGCGCGGCGCACCGGGATTGGGATGATTCCGGCCGCGATCCACCACCGCCTTCGCTCACGTCTTGTCCTTCTTGTCGCGAATGTCCTTCAGCAGCTTGGCGGCTTCGGCCTGGTGTTGCGGGTCTTCCCATTGCGCCCGATCCAGCGCGATGCAAGCCTGCAATTGCTCACGCGCTTCCTGGTAGCGCTCCAGTTTGATGAGCGTGCGGCCGTACTCCAGGCGGTGGACGGGTTTCCGGCCGTCGAGCGCCACGGCTTGGGCAAACATCTTGGCCGCCTCTTCCAGCGAGGCGCCGGGCGGCACGCCGCCATAGATGACTTTGGCCGCCGCCTTCATTAACCAATCCAGCGTGGCGATGTTGTAATTCCAGCGGCCGAGGATGTGATAGGCGCCGTCATGCCGCGGATGGAGGGCAACCGCGCGTTCGGCTTCTTTTTGCACTTCCTTCGAAAGCCGGATCTTGGTCTTGCCACCTTCGAACAAAGCAACGCGGCCCACGCACAGGGCCAGGGCAAAGTGCGATTCCGCGGAATCGGGATAGAGTTTGACGGCCTGCCGCGCCAGGCTGTCACCTTGCAAGTAGATTGCCTTGGCCTGCTTCTTGTCCTTCTGCTCGAAGGTTTTGCCGACATCCGCGCAGGCGCGCGCGGCCTTCCACAGCGCTTCGTAATTGTTGGGATCCATCTGCAGCGCAGCGCGGAAATTGCGCAACGCGCCGTCATTGTCGAATGCAGCATACGCTGCGTTCCCCTGCGCCAAAATGCGCTCCACCCCGTCTTCTTGCGCGCGGCACTCACGGCTCAACGCCACCAGCATCAGCAGCACGGCCACCAGCCATCGCCAAATCATGAGATTTCCTCCTCACCGTGGGTTTTGAGAGACCTCGGATCTTGCATCATTCCGCCTGGGTCGAATGGTTCACTTCGCCGGCCAAAGGCCCCGCGGATTTCACTGCGCTGAAGCCACTAAAAAAACTCAATAATCATACCATCCCATGACGCAGTGCGTGAACTTGACGGACGGCGCAGCCGAGTGAACAAAGTTCAGGAAATACAGCCAGCGGTGAGCGCTACCGCGTCTGATTTCGGGGCCGGCCGGTTCTGACCCGGTAGCGCGAACCTGCGCTGATTTCCCAACATTGCGAAGCGTTTTCGAAAGAGTAAGAATTTTCGCGGTTTCGCATGAAATCCAAAATCCGGCGAAAACCGGCCTCCAGGTGGTAACTGAAACACTCTCAACCAGTTGAATCAGCGCGCCGGCAGCCGCAGCCAGCGGCACTTTTGCCGGAGCCGGTGGAACAGTTATTGAACGTCATTCAGCGGAATGGCCCGCCTGATTAGCACGATCAGCCCGCCTGAATTCGGTTGCATAAGTATTCCTCGGTTGCCTGTCGAGCCGCTGGCTCGCCAGGCGACACCGGCTGAGTCTCCTATCCTAATCAACTGTTCTTCATATAAAACTCTGATGAGAAGGAGGACTTATGCGAAAAGGGCTGCTGCTATTATTGTTGCCCCTCCTGGCCGCACATTCTCTGCAGGCGAGCGGCTTCAGTATCTATGAATTTGGCGGTCGTGCCTCGGCCATGGGCGGAGCCGCGGTGGCGTGGGCTTGGGACGGCTCCACGATATTCTACAATCCCGCCGGCCTGGCGTATCTCGATGGCACGCGGATATATGGCGGGACCACACTGATCTTTCCCAACAGCCGCTTTGTCGGCGCTGCGCCCGTGTTCAGCAGCGCCATGTATGAAACCCGCGACACGTTTTTCTATCCCATCAACTTCTACTTTTCCCATCGCTTCACTCGGAAGTTTGCCGCCGGCCTCGGCGTCACCAATCCGTTTGGTTTGGGAGTGGAATGGTATGATGACTTCTCCGGGCGCGGGTATTCCAAGAACGCGCAATTGAAATCGTTCTACATCTCGCCGGTGGTGGCCTATCAAATAACCCCGAATTTCAGCATCGGCGGCGGCGCAGACCTGGTGCTCGCCAGCGTGAAGTTGGAAAAGAACGTGTTTCTCTTCGACAGTCCGGGCTCGCCGGGCTATGAAGTGGGCGACGTGACGCTGGAGGGCAACTCCAAGCTGGCGCTGGGATTCAGCGCCAGTGCCATGTTTCGCACCGCGCGGCTGGGTTGGGGCATTCTCTATCGCCACTCGATCAAGAATGAATTCAAAGAGGGCGAAGCGGACTTCACGATTTTTGACAATCTCACCGTGCCCAATGCCGGCGCGCTGGCGCGCACCCTGCTGCAGGATCAAAAAGCCAACACGGCCATCGAATTTCCCAATCTCATCGCCACCGGCATTCACTACAAATTCACCGATCAGCTTGCGCTCGAGGCCGATTACATCTGGTTCAATTGGTCGGTGTTCAATGAAATCGCGCTGGACTTTGCCAATGACCGGCTGGATCAAACCATGCTGGAGGAATATGACGATTCCTGGCAGGGCCGGCTCGGACTGCACTATCAGTTGAACGATGCGCTCGCGTTGCGCGCCGGTTATATCTACGACAAGACGCCGCAGCCGATTCAAGCGGTCAGCCCGCTGCTGCCAGATGACACGCGCCACAACTTCAGCCTGGGCGCGGGCTACACGTTCGGCAAGTATCAAATCGATGCCGGTTACATGCTGGTGCTGCTGGGCAAGCGCACCACTCTCGAAAATGGCGTGGGCAGGAACTATCACGGTTTCGACGGCACGTATAATTCCCGCGCCGATTTGCTGTTCGCCAGCTTTGGCTACACCTTCTAGCGGCGCGGAGCACCAGCCCGTGATGAATTGGAATCGTGACAATCATGCGTTGTGACCGTGGAGGTCGATATGCGAAAGTTGACCCATGTGTTGTGCCTTCTCAGTTTGGTTTGGTGGCTGGGCTGCGGCGTCAAGACACCCGAGCAGCCGGAGCTGAATATCACCGCCAATCAACTCGTCCTCAGCAAAATGGTGGCGCTCGGCAACAGCCACACCGCCGGGTTTCAATCCGGCGGTTTGCGTGATGATTTCCAGCAGCACAGCTATCCGTTTTTGATTGCGCAACAAATCGGCAAGGCCGGTGACTTCGAGCTGCCGCTCATTGCCGCGCCCGGCATCGGCAGCACGCCGGGCAAGCAGCCGCTCAAGCTGGAGAATGGCAAGATCGTGACCCCGGATTTGCAGGTGTCGCCGACTTCGCTGTTGTTGAGAGCTTTGCTGGCGCGGCCTTATGACAATCTCGGCGTGCCGGGCGCGACGTTACGCGACATGCTCAACGCCACCGGCGCCGCCACTTCCGCGACCGGCACGAACTCCTTTTTCGATCTCGTGCTGCGCAATCCCAACCTCGGCAACACCACGCCGCTGCAACAAATCGCGCTGCTCAATCCCACGCTGGTGTTGCTGTGGATCGGCGACAGCGACGTGCTGGGCGCGGCGTTGAGCGGTGGCAATCCGGCACTGATTACGCCGCTCTCCGATTTTCAAGCCCGCTACACGACGCTGCTGACCGAGTTGCGCCAAAAGACGCACGCCGCCCTCGTCATGGCGAACGTGCCCAACGCCACGGACCTGCCCTACCTCAACACCATGGACTTTATCTTCCGGCCGATTCCTGCCCTGGGAATCACCGCGCCCGTGCCGGTGGTGTTCGACGCCAAATTCCAACCGGTGGACTTCGACCCGACGGCGAACACGCTCTACGTGCCGTTGATGACGGAAGAAAAGGAAGTGGCACACTTGACTCTGCCGGCGCTCAGCGCGTATCAAACCGGCCTTGGCATTCCTGACGGCGCCACGTTGCTGCAACTGGGTCTGCCGGTGGCGCAGGCACAGGCGTTGGAGCAAGGCATGCGCGCTGCCGGCTTGAACCCGACCGGCCAGCCCTTCCCGGGCACGATGTCGATCACCGCCGCGGAGAAGCTTGCCATCCAGCAGGCGGTGGCGGGATTCAACAGCACGCTGCAGACGCTCGCTGGCCAGTTTCAAGCGGCCATCGTCGATTGCAACAGCTTGATGGCCACACTCAATGCCACCGGCCTCGAGGGATATTCCGGCCGCTTTGTGCTGCTGGATCCGCAGAACACCGCCTTCAGTCTGGACGGTGTGCATCCCAACAACGGCGGCTACGCGCTGATCGCCAACGCCTTCATCGACAAGATCAACGCCACCTTTCAACTCGCCATTCCCAAGCTGAATCCTGCGGAGTACAAAGGGCAGTACCTGGGCGCGGCAGTGACCGGTGCCGCAGCCGCAGCGGTCGCGCAAGTTCAGGCGCTCTACTGAGGCGTGCTCCCCTCTCCGCAAATCTGATTGTCTCAGCCAGCATCTTGCCACCCGCGGGAATCGCTTCTTTTGCGCGGCGCCGGCCGGGTGGCAGGCTGCGGAGAGTCCCATACCGCGCCCGTGCGCGGCGGAAGCACAGCCTGAGTTTGAATGAGTGCCGAGGTGTTTCTGTGAAGGAGGAGGAGATGGAGATCAAAGACTATCAAAACATTCATGCGATGGTGCAAGAAACCATTGCGCGGCGGCCCGGGCAACCCGCCTATCGCTGGTTTGGCGAAGGAGGGAACCTCGAAGCGGTGACCTGGTCGCAATTCTATGATCATGTCAAGCAGGTCGGCCGGAGTTTGATCGCGCTGGGCATCAATCCGGGCGACAAGATCGCGATCCTGAGTTACACCTGCTATCGCTGGGTGGTGGCGGACGTTGCCACGGCCAGCATCGGCGCCTGCACGGTGGGCATCTATCATTCCAATTTGGCGCGCGACTGCAAATACATCATCAATCATTCCGACGCCGTTTTGCTGTTTGCGGAAGATGAAGTGCAACTCAAGAAAGCGCTGGAAATCCGGCCGGGAATTCCCAATATTCGCCGCGTCATTTTGTTCAAAGGCGCGGCCACGGACGGCTGGGCGATGACGTTCGAGCAGTTTCTGGAGTTGGGGCGGGAGGTGCCGGAGGCGGAATTCGAGCGGCGCACGCGGTTGCCCGTGCCCGGCGATCCTGCTGCCATCGTTTACACTTCGGGAACCACCGGCCTGCCGAAGGGCGCCGTGCTGACGCACGACAATCTCACTTTCACGCCGCAATCGGTTTGGCAATGTGTTGACGTGTGGGAGGGCGACGGCCAGTTTCTGTTTCTGCCGCTGGCGCACGTGTTCGCGCGCCAATGCGTGAGTTTTGCCCTGCTCGCCGGCACCACCACGACATTCACGCGCAGCATGGAAACCATCGTGGAAGACATCAAGATCGCCAAGCCGCAATGGTTTGCGAGCGTGCCGCGCGTCTATGAAAAAGTCTATGCCAAAGTGTTGAGCAATGCCGAGGCCAAGGGCGGACTGGCGTTGAAAATTTTCCGCTGGGCCTGCGGCGTGGGCGACCGCGTGAGTGATCTCAAACTGGCGAAGCAACCGATTCCTGCGCTGCTGCACTGGCAGTATGCGCTGGCGACCAAGCTGGTGTTCCACAAGATCCACGCGGCGCTGGGCGGCCACTTGCGCTGGTGTATCAGCGGCGCCGCGCCCATGAGTCCGTCGGTCGCCAAATTTTTCCACGCCGCCGGCATTCTGATTCTCGAGGGCATTGGCATGACGGAGAACACCTCTTTCACCAATGTCAACCGCCACGACAACTATCGTTTCGGCTGGGTGGGCCAGCCGGGGCCGGGCATCGAACAGAAAGCTGCACCCGACGGCGAGATCCTGTTTCGCGGCCGCAATGTGATGAAGGAGTACTACAAAATGCCGGCGGAAACCGCCGAAACCATCACGCCCGAAGGCTGGTTGCGCACCGGCGATCTCGGCGAGATCGATGCCGAGAATTTCCTGCGCATCACCGGCCGCAAAAAGGAGCTGATCATCACCGCCGGCGGCAAGAACATTGCCCCATCGCCGATCGAGAATCTGCTCATGACGTCGAAGTACATCAGCCAGGCCTGTGTTTTGGGCGATCAACGGCAATTCCTGTGCGCGTTGGTGGTGTTGGATCCGGAAAACATCAAAGCCTATGCGCAGGAGCACGGCATTGCTTTCACCATCATCGATGAGCTGCGCGGCCAGGATCACATCAAACGCTTGATTGAAGCGGAAGTGGCGGCGAAAAATCGCGAGCTGGCGTCGTTCGAGACCATCAAGAAGATCCGCATCGTGCCGGAGTTCACCATCGAGAATGGCCTGCTGACGCCCACGCTCAAGATCAAGAAGAACCTGGTGGCGGAGAAATACCGGGCAGAAATCGAAGCGATGTACGCGGAAAACAACCTGCGCGAGGACGCGCGTTTGAACGGCTTCCCCTTTGGCCGTGAGGCTGCTACCGGCGCACAGCCGTCAGGCAAGAGCGTGCCGTTTTGAGCCGTGCGGCTCCGGACGCGGCCAATCGTACTTGCTCAACACTCAACGTGATGCCATCGGACATGCGACCGCTTCCGTCTCGTGATTATGACTACCTCGTCATCGGCTCCGGATTTGGCGGCGCCGCCGCCGCGCTGCGCCTTTCCGAAAAAGGCTACCGTGTTCTGGTGTTGGAAAAGGGCAAATGGTTGAGGGCGGAAGACTTTCCCAAGCGCAACTGGAATTTGAAGAAGTGGCTCTGGTTGCCGGCGCTGCGTTGTTTTGGATTGTTCAAAATCACCGTTTTCCGCCACGTTGCGATTCTCTCCGGCGTGGGCGTGGGCGGCGGGTCACTGGTTTACGCCAACACGTTGGCGATTCCCAAAGCCAGGTTCTTTGCCGCCGAGACCTGGGCGCATCTGGCGGACTGGGAGAAGGAGCTGCACGAGTTTTATCCCGTGGCTTTGCGTATGCTGGGCGCGGCGCCCAATCCCCGCCTGGAGGTGGGTGACCGCGCCCTGCAGCAGTTGGCCGTTGCGTTGGGCAAAGCAGAGCATTTCAATGTGACCGATGTGGCGGTCTATTTCGGCGAACCGGGAGTGACGGCGCCGGATCCTTATTTCAACGGCAAAGGCCCGGAACGCACCGGCTGCTGCTTCTGCGGCGGCTGCATGTTGGGCTGCCGCTACAATGCCAAGAACACGCTGGACAAGAACTATTTGCATTTTGCCCAGCAAAACGGCGTGAAGATTCAAGCAGAGGCGGAAGTCTACGATGTGATCCCGTTGGATGGCGGACCGGGTGCGTCCGGATATCGCGTCAAGTGGCGGTCGTCCACCAAATATTTCAAAAGGCGGGGCGAATTCACCTGCCGCGGTGTCGTGTTTGCCGGCGGCGTCACCGGCACGGTCAAGCTGCTGCTGAAGCTGCGGCAGACTTCGCTGCCGCAGCTCTCCGACCAAGTCGGCGCGGGCATTCGCACCAACTCGGAGAGCCTGATCGGGGTGACGACGTTCGACCGCGAGACCGTTTTCTCCGAGGGCATTGCGATCGGCTCGATTCTGCATACCGACGAACACAGCCACCTCGAGCCGGTGCGCTATTCTGCCGGTTCGGGCTTTTGGCGCCTGCTTATGTCGCCGCTGGCTTACGGCAGCAATGCCTTCAGTCGCGCCGCCCGGATCATTGGCGATTTGCTGCGGCACCCGCTCGACAACTTGCGGCTTTTTCTGGTGGATGATTGGTCGAAGCGTACGCAGATCCTGCTATTCATGCGCACGTTGGAGAGCACGCTGCGGTTTTCGCGCGGCCGCCTGGGGATGAAGTCCACGCTGGCGCAGGGCGTGGCGCCCACGCCCTTCATGCCCGAAGCCAAAGAGCTGGCGGAGCGCTTCAGCAAGATTGTGAATGGCAAACCCACCGCACTTTCCACCGAGACGCTGCTCGGAATTCCCACCACGGCTCACATTCTCGGCGGCGCAGTGATGGGCCAGGATCGCAGCGCAGGCGTGATCGACAAGGATAATCGCGTGTTTGGCTATGCGAACATGTACGTCTGCGACGGCAGCATGATCTCCGCCAATCCCGGAGTCAATCCCTCACTCACGATATTGGCGCTCACCGAGCGGGCGATGAGCAAGATTCCGCCGTCCCTGCCCGAGCCCGAGGTCAGCAGAGAGGTGGCAAATGATATTGCACTGGAAACGTGAGCCGCTTTTCCAGCTTTTTCCTTACGGGGCGCCCGAGCTGCAGGGGGTCCACAACGTGTACCTGTCGTGGGCAGCGAGCGCCGCCATCGTGTTTCATCTTCTGGTGCTGGGATTCTGGTTGAGTGGGCGCCTGCTCAGTGAGGAGCCGGAGGTGCGCTTGGTGCACTTGCGGGTGATTCGGGATGTGGCCGAGCTCGGTCCGCCGCCTGCCATTGCCAGCGCGGCGCAAGCTCTGGCGATCAAAAGCCCGGTCGCACGGCCGTCCGTTGGTGTGCCGGTTCCCGTTCCTGATGCGCTGATCACGCCGGAGGCGACGCTGGCAACTCAGGAGGAGATGTCCCAAATGCAGGCGCCTTTGACAGCCGGCGAAACCGGCGGGGATTCCATGGTGGTGGCGCCGGGCGCAATCCTTTACGGCGAGTCGGCGGAAGAGCCCGGCATGGATGAGTTCATTCCGTTCGAGATGCCGCCCATGGTGGTCAAGCGAGTGGAGCCGGTCTATCCTGAGCTGGCGCGCAAAGCCGGCCTGCAGAGCAAGATTGTGGTGAAGGCACTGGTGGACAAACGCGGGCAGGTCAAAAAAGTCGTACCGATTCAGGGCCACGAGATTTTCCACGAGGCGGCAATCCAGGCGATCATGCAATGGGTGTTCAAACCTGCACTGCAGCAAAACGAGCCGGTGGCGGTGTGGGTGGCCGTCCCGCTGAACTTCGTGCTGAAAGAATCTCAGAAAAAGTAGCGCCGTTCGCTGCAAGCTTCCGGTTCGCGCCTGCCAGCCAGGCACTTCCTGCAGAATAAAATCTCAGAAGCGTCCCGCCCACAGAAGTGCCATTCGGTTGGGAAGATCTTTGCATTTCTTCCGTGGCATTTCCACCTTTGCCGGCGAGGCCGTTGTTTCAGCGCGCCAACTCCCGGTTTTTATTTTGCCCGGAAGCCGGCGCAGGCAGTGGTTGCGGCGCACCGGTGGTCAGGAGCTGCCTCAGTTTTTGTACGGCGCGAGCAGGCAGCCTTGCGCACAGCCGGCCTTGTCGGGCCAGAGTGTACAGCCAATGACCTTCACGTCGAACCGGCCGATCGCCGAGGCCATTGCCGCCGCTTTGGCGTCAATGTGGATGGTGGCAGCCTTTCCTGTTTCCGGGCAAATGAGCTGCCGCTGTTTGCGATATCGCTGGAACGTACCCAGCACCACCGGCGTCATAACATACAGCAAGGCGAGCGCGGTGATGGCAACGAGAACCAAGAAGGGATGATCCATGACAGCCTCCCTGAGATTGTCCACTTTCAAACGTGGGCAAATTCTGTGCGCAGGCGCCGCTGCTTGACAATCAAGAAATTAGCCGGGCCGGCTTTCGCAGATATGCGACAAATTGAGGAATTATTCGCGAGGTTGGGAATCAATTGCAAGCTTGGTACCCAGGCGGCAAGTTTAAGCATTTGAAAATTAGCCGGCTGACCCAACCAGCGGACGGGCAGGCGCGGCATAAAAATTGAAACTCATTGGCAATCAAGGAGAAATAGGTTGGCGCCGGGTCCGCCGTCCGCCGGAGACTTCTGCTCATTGGCCGGGAAATGGTGAGCAAGCGTTTGTCGTTCTCCGGGCTCCCTTTGCACACTCCTCCGCGCCTGCGCCAACCGTGTGCGGATGCACGAGCGACGACCTTTCGCATGCGCTGTTCATTGCTGTGAACCATCTCAAGGAGCCTACCATGCCCGAAACCCTCAGCATCATCGACAATCGGACCGGAAAGAAATACGAAGTCCCGGTTGTACATGGCACCATCAAGGCCATGGACTTGCGGCAGATCAAAGTCTCTGATGACGACTTTGGGTTGATGACCTACGACCCGGCCTTTATGAACACCGCCAGTTGCCAAAGCCGCATCACCTACATTGACGGCGACAAGGGCATTTTGCGTTATCGTGGCTATCCCATCGAGCAGCTTGCCGAAAAGAGCACGTATCTCGAAGTCGC
Source organism: bacterium (assembly GCA_023150945.1). Classification (NCBI taxonomy): domain Bacteria; species bacterium. The sequence goes on from JAKLJX010000022.1 coordinate 61,275, forward strand.
CTACTTGTTGATTCACGGCGAATTGCCGGCGGCGGAGGCCCGCGAGGCGTGGGCCCGGAACATCACCCACCACACGTTGCTGCATGAGAACGCCAAGAAGTTCATGGAAGGATTTCACCATGACGCCCATCCCATGGGAATGGTGATCAGCACGCTGGCGGCTCTCTCCACCTTCTATCCGGATGCCAAGAACATTCGCGACGCGGAAGCGCGCATGCTGCAGATCTACCGCTTGATCGGCAAGATGCCGACCATCGCCGGCTTTGCCTATCGCCATCGCCGCGGCCTGCCTTATGTCTATCCGGACAACGAGCTGAGCTACACCGGCAATTTCCTCAGCATGCTGTTCAGGATGACCGAGCTCAAATACAAGCCCAATCCGATCATGGAGCGCGCGCTCGACGTGCTGTTCATCCTGCACGCCGACCATGAGCAGAACTGCAGCGCCAACGTCATGCGCAGCATCGGCAGCTCGCTGGCCGATCCCTTCGTGGCCATGGCCGGGGCGGCGGCGGCGCTCTACGGTCCGCTGCACGGCGGCGCCAACGAAGAAGTTTTGCACATGCTGCATGAGATCGGTTCCAAAGACAAGGTGCCCGATTTCATCAAGCGCGTGAAAGCCGGGGAAGGCCGGTTGATGGGCTTCGGCCATCGCATCTACAAGAACTATGATCCGCGCGCCAAGATCATCAAGGAGACCGCGGACCAGGTGTTCGAAGTCACCGGCCGCAATCCACTGCTCGACATCGCCATCGAGCTGGAGCGCATTGCGCTGCAAGATGACTATTTCGTCAAGCGCAAACTCTATCCCAACGTCGATTTCTATTCCGGGATCATTTATCAGGCGATGGGCTTTCCGACGGATGCCTTCACCGTACTGTTCGCGATTCCGCGTACCGCCGGCTGGATTGCCCAGTGGCAGGAAATGCTGCTCGATTCCGAGCAAAAGATCGCACGGCCGCGCCAAGTCTACCTGGGCGCCGACAAGCGCGACTATGTGCCGAGCGAGAAGCGGGTGTAAGCAGTGAACCTGGACGCTGGCTGCCGGTCCCCGCGCCGCCCGGCCACCGGCACCCAGCGCCAAAAAGGAGTGGACCCATGACACGCGTCATGTTGATTGAGGACGAGGCCAATCTGCGGCGGCTTTATCGGCTCGAACTCGGGCTGGAAGGCTACGACGTTATCGATGCCGATTCCGAAGCCGAGGCCCTGAGAAAATTGGGACGGGAAAAGATCGATGCCGTGGTGTTGGACCTCCGCCTGTGGGATCATTGGGGGATTGATTTGCTGGACGAGATCCTCGCCCGACAGCGGAACGTACCCATCATCATCAACACGGCCTACGGCCAATGGCGGGATGATTTTCACCTCTGGGGCGCCGATGCCTTCGTCACCAAGTCATCGGATTTGACCGAGCTGAAGCAGGCGCTGGCGCAAGCCCTCGGCCGGCACAACTGAGCCGCCGGGGCTCTCTGCCCGGCGCGGCGGATTTCATGAACGCGATTTTCTTTTCTCTGCAGACCAATGAGATTGGATCAAACCTTCTGTCGCGGCGATCCGGCGGGATAGCCCAATCATCACGTGGAGCAAGCCATGTTCCCGCGAGGACTGCCGCAGGCCGAGTTGCCCGCGCGCCTGCCAGCCGATCCTCTTGCCTCGCGCCGAAACGGCCAAAGCTGGTGTCGCAAGATTTCTCCAACCTCCGCCCAGGCTTTGACCGGTCACAGTGATTTCGCCCGCAATGAAATCACCGCTAGAGCTAGTGCTTTAACCAGCCAAGAATTTTCGCGCCTGCCCCAGCCAGTTTGCTTTGTTTCCCATCCTTTCCAATTTCCGCACCCGCATTTATTCTTTTCACCGTCAACCGGCTGTTGTTTCGATTCGGGAGAACTGCCCTCATGAAAATCTCAGTCATTGGCGCCGGTAATGTCGGCGCCACCATCGCGCTGCTCTTGGCACAAAAACGCCTGGGTGACATTGTGCTGCTGGATGTGGTGCCGGGCATGCCGGAAGGCAAAGCGCTCGACATGGCGGAAGCCAGTCCGGTGGATCGCTTTGAGAGCAACATCGTGGGGACCAGCCAAATTCAAGACGTGCTGGACTCCGATCTGGTGGTGATGGCCGCCGGCTTGGCGCGGAAACCCGGCATGACCCGCATGGATTTGCTGGCCCACAATGCCGCCATCGTCACCAGCGTCATGCGCCAGGTGGCGGAGCTGGCGCCGCAAGCCCTGATCGTGATGGTCACCAATCCCCTGGACGTCATGTGTTATGCCGCATGGCAGACCACGGGCTTTGCCAAGCAGCGCATCATGGGCATGGCCGGTGGGTTGGATTCAGCGCGCTTGCGCTATTTCATCGCCACCGCGCTCAACGTTTCCGTGGAAGATACACAGGCCATGGTTTTGGGCGGCCACGGCGATGCCATGGTACTGCTGCCGCGCTACGCGACCGTTTCCGGCATTCCGCTCGCCCAGTTGCTGCCGGCCTCGGCAATCGCCAAACTCCTCGAGCGCACGCGCGAGGCGGGCACTGAGATCGTGCAGCTCCTCAAAACCGGCAGCGCCTACTACGCGCCCGCGGCTGCTGCCGCGCAAATGGCGGAGGCCATCGTGCTCGGCGAACGCCGCCTCTTGCCGGCCTCTGCCTATCTCGAAGGCGAATACGGCCTGCACGGCGTGTTCATCGGCGTGCCGGTCATCATCGGCAGCAACGGTGTTGAGAAGATCGTCGAGATCGAATTGAGCGCGGAGGAACGCGAGGCGCTGCGCCTCTCGGCGCTGGAGGTGGCGGAGGGAATTCGAGAATGGCAAAAACTCGCCCCGCCGGATTGAACCGGCGGAAGAATTGCACTTGGCCGGCGTCGCGCAGGCACGCGACCGGAGCGCAGCGTCTTCGCGATCATGCTGCCCCGGCGCGCCGGCCGCAACCTGAAACGGAGCATGCCTATGCCTGAACGATTGCTGAGAGAAGAAGAACAATTCGTGCGCGATCTGCTTTCCTGGGACGCGCAGCGCCGGCCCGTGGAATGGGCGCTTTCCAATCTGGCGTTGATCTTTGGCGGCATTCTGATGGTGTCGACTTTCATCTTCACCCTGCGGCACCTCACCGACAGTTGGATTCTGCTGGCCACTGTGCCCGGACTTTTGCTGGGACTCCTGCTGGTCGGATTCTACGTGCTGCTCGGCCGCCGCGTCAAGGAACGCCATCGCCTGGCCGGCATCTTGCGGAAGCTGGTGGCGGAGTGAGGAGGCGGCACATCGTGCGAGCGGGGGGCGATGTACTTTTGCGGTAATCAATAAGCGCGTCCGGCGGCCGCGCCTTGGCGCAGCCGGTGCGAATGACGCGTGGCCCCAACTTCCTGCTCAATTGGCGAAGTGGTGGCCGGTTTGGCAAACGATCAAACAGAGACAAAACATTGCCGGGAGGATTTTTCTACTGTGACTCGATAGTTTTGGCTCATTGAGCGCGCCCCCGCAACGCTGATTGCAGCCGAAAAGGGAGTCCTGTCGGACTCCGCTCACAGCGGGCGCGGGCAGAATGTATCCTCTCCGTTTGATTCTGTCTGCGCAGGTGGGAGGGGGAGGAGTCTCATCAAATGGTTGTCGTGATCTGCAAGTTCAATGATGGAGTGCGAAATGAATGGTGACATGAGACGTTTGGGCTTGGGCGCTGCGCTGCTGCTTTTGGGATTGCTGCTGGCGCCGAGCCTGTGGGCTGGGGACGGCAATAACAACTTTCGCCTGGCGGTAACCGACGCGCCCGATGACAGCGCCGATTCCAATGCCAGAGACATCGTATCCGGTTGCGATTTGGATCAAGACGGCAGGTATGAAATTATCATCACCGATTACAGCTACGGTGGCCGGGCACACGTTTATGAAATCGTGGGCAACGACGCGCTCGCCTGGGTGTGGTCCTCTCCCGGTACCGACTCGCCTGAGTGGGCGCCCGCCCGTGCCGTACAAGTGGCGGACTTGGATGCCGATGGCCGCGGGGAAATCCTGCTTTCGATCTGCCAGAATGGCGCCGCCCCTGGAACTGCCGGAATTCATGTGTTCGAATGGGACGGCGTGACCGACAATGGCTATGGGGCCACGCCGATTGCCGTTATTCCCATTGATGCCACCCTGACCGGCGGTTTCACTGAAGATTTCGCGGTTGCTGATCTCGATGGTGATCTGCGCCCTGAGATTCTTTACCTCAACCGCGGCAGCTTCGAGCAAAACCGCTGCTATGTGCTCTCGATTACGGGATCATTTGAAAGTTCCTGGTCAGTGAATGCAGAAGCCGTCTATCGTCAGGAAGCCGGAGATCTCAATGGCTCTCCCTGGGATGTCGCCGTGGCTGACTTGGATGGCGACGGTTTCAAAGAAGCCATCTATTCGTTACGCGACGGCGGCGGGGGAATGTTCATCGTGGAAGCAACGGGGCCTGACAGCTACGTTCCCGCAATCACGTTGCACCTCGATCCCTACGCCAATGGCTACAGCCTGGAAGGTATGGCCGCGGCTGACGTGAACAGCGACGGCAAAGATGAGCTTTATGTCGCCCTCCAACGAACCGGCAACGTCGCTTCCAGCGGCCCTCTGATCCTCGTCAGCAGCGGCGACGACGAAGTTGCGGCCATGACGTTTGCAGATAATGTCCGCTATCTTCGCGACGACGGTGCCGGCTGCTACGGCCTGGCCATCGGCGACCAGGATCACGGCGCCGGCAGCGACGGTCCGGATATCTATCTCACCTCCTTTGGCAGCGAGGGCGTGGGTGGTTTCATTCAGGATTTCGAGATCGTCGGCAGCGATCTCCTCGCTCCCGCCAGTTACGTTGAGCATGTGATCTTTCAAGACCTGGCCTCTGCCTGGCCCGGCGGCTTCTTCCAAATCGACATTCCTGGTGTCGATCTGGATGGTGACGGCCGGCGGGAAGTGGTGGTGAGCTACACTGGCGAAACTGCCACCGGCGTTTACTTTCGCATTCTCGAATTCGACCCCAATGATCCGGCGCTGACACTGGTGACGCCCAACGGCGGCGAATCCTGGACGGAAGGCACCAGCGAAACCATCGTGTGGAGCTCGGGGAATTTCATCGGCGGCGTGGATCTGGATTACACTACCGATGGTGGCATCACCTGGAAGTCGATCGTCAAGTACTTCCCCAATCATGGCAGTTACGATTGGTCCGTGCCGTTCGACCCCGCCGATCAGGTGTTGGTGCGAATCGCTGCCGCAGGCAGCGGCGCACCCTTTGACCTCAGTGATGATTACTTCACCATCGCCGTTTGTGTGAACCAGTCCCCGATCGCCGCGGCGGGCGCAGATCAAACCCTGGCAGCCACTTCACCTGCCGGCGCTGCTGTGACTTTGGATGGTTCTGGCTCCACCGATCCTGATCATGATCCCCTTACCTACACTTGGTACGAAAACGGCGAGGTCATTGCCGGACCAACTTCGGAGGCAACCTCACAAATCTCCCTCGCCCTCGGGGTTCACGATCTCGAGCTGACAGTCGATGATGACAAAGGCGGCGCCGATACCGATCAAGTCACCATCACCGTGGAAGAGGGCCTGGAGATGTTTGCGCTCTACGCCAACAAATTCGTGGAGATACGCGAGTGTGACGGCTCGGAAGGATGGGCCGGCTCCAACGGAAAACTCACCGTGCTGACCGGCACGCCGAGCACGATGGCGATTGATCTGCGTGCCCTCGGTGATATTACCATCTATCGTGACAATACCATTGCCGGTGACGTCATCTCCAATGCCAGTATTCATCTCAACCCCCGCTCCACGGTGACCGGTGCAACCATTGAGCACGCGGCGCGGTTGCCGCTGCCGCTGCCAGATCCTGTTTTCACCGCCGGCGGCAACAATGTTGTGGTGGCGAAGAAAGGCTCTCGCAGCCTTACGCCCGGCTCTTATGGCAATGTCACGGTGGGGAAATCCGGCAAGCTCTATTTGCGCGCGGGTGAGTACTACTGGACTTCGTTACGGCTGGGGCAAAGCAGTGAAATCCTGATGGATTTGAGCGAGGGATCGCTGCAGGTCAACATCGTTGGCAGCCTGACCACCGGTGATGATGCCGTGATTGCGATTGCGCCGGCCGGCTCCAGCACGACCCGCGCGGTATTGTTTACCGTGCTGGACGACGGCGTGGTAAGCCTCGGCAATGCCGTGACGTTCATGGGAACGTTGCTGGCACCGCAGGCGCACGTGAAGACCTCGAGTGAATTGCGGATGCAGGGCGCGATTTACGCTGATTCGATCACGGGACTCAAGCGGGCGGTTTTTCTGCATCATTCCTCCATGCAGCAATTGCCGAAGCCGGCTGGAGTGATGGACGAGAAGACTGCAGCTTGGCCACAGGAGTTTGCTCTGTTGCCGAATTTTCCCAATCCCTTTAACCCGGAGACTGAAATTCGTTTCGCGCTGCCGGAGGCCGGCAGCGTCGTGCTGAAGATCTTCAACACCCTCGGCGAGGAAATTCGCATACTGGTGGATGCACGCTTCGAGGCCGGATATCATCGCGTGCGCTGGGATGGCCGGGATCGCAATGGCAAGTCTGCCGCCAGCGGCGTCTATTTCTGTCAACTCCGCGCCGGCGGATCCGTGCAGGTGATGAAGATGAGTCTGTTGCGGTGAACCCCGGATCAATCTGAATCTGAATGTTGCTCGCAGCAAAATGCCGGGAGCCGAGTGTCGCGCGGATTAGGCTCGGAATCTGTTGACAAAGTTTCCAGTGCGGAGACGGCTTCCGGCATGCAATTCAGATCATGTGGTTGTGTAATTCTTGTGCCAGGTTTTCTGAAGGAGATGTGGTATGAAATTGCATTTGGTGAAATGTTGGCTCGTCGTGATCTTTGCTCTGCTTGCTGCCGATCGCGCGTCGAGCCAGTTGGTGCTGGAGTGGTATGCTACCACGCCCAGCAATGAGAATCATGAAGTGCGAGCAATTGCCCTGACCAATTCCGGCAAGCAAATGTATGTTTCCGACTCGTACCCCGATGCCGTGCTGGTCTTCCGAGATGAGCCGAGCGGAACGCCCATTTTCACGTTTGGCGATCCTGCCTGGTCGAGTTGGGTTGGCCCCTACGGTATTGATGTCGCGACCGACGGTTGGGTCTACCTCGCGGTGTGGGCGGAGAATGACGCCGATCACGCCTTGTGGCGCTGCCGCGCAGACGGCAAAAAGCTGGAGCGGCTTTGCGGCTTGCCGCAATCGCCCCGAGGCATCAAAGCAGTGGGGCAGGGCAGAAACACTGTGGTGTATGTTTCCGGCACGCTGGGCCTGGTGATTCGTTGTGTGCAAACTAGGCCAAACGAATTCGAAGCGGAAGTGTTGTTCGAAAGCGGCGTTATTTTGAACCAGCAGTATGTGTTGCCGGTCAACGCGCAGAAGACGATCTATGTCAGCTCGTGGACTCTTCCCGGAGAGACACCGTACGACACGCCGATCACCAAGTGGGATAACCAGAACGGAGTTTGGACAAGGGACGAGGGCTTTTCCGTCGGTTATGTGCCGGCTGGCAACGTGCCCTCCATGATATGTGACCGCAAAGAGGATGCGCTTTATTTCCTGCATATGGAGGCTTACGCAAGCGATCGGAAAGCACGCATATACAAAGTCAATCCTCAAAGCGGCGAGGAAATGGCCTGGATAGCGGTTGGCAGCAGCATCGGATCGGGCGGTCGAGGTGGCATCGATATCAGCCAGCATGGTGAAGTATTCTTTGCCATCAAGCAGGGCATGGTCGACGGGTACTACCTTTCCGCAATTGGCAAAGTCATTGACATGGATTTCGCCAAACCCGGCGGCGCTGCAGATTCCGGCGGTGGGGCAGTTCCCTCAGCTTATGTGCTCCACCAGAATTATCCCAATCCTTTCAACCCCAGCACCACCATCGAATTTGCCCTACCGCAAGCGAGCTTTGTCACCCTGAAGATTTATGATCTGCTGGGCAATGAAGTCGCCACGTTGGTTTCGGAAAAACTACCGGCGGGCAGGCACCAGCGCGTGTGGGAGGCGAAGGGTTTGGCGAGCGGGGTGTATCTCTATCAACTATGCGCAGGAGAGCTTTCACAGGTGAGGAAGATGGCCCTGCTGCGCTAATCCAGTGAGGATTTTCATTCAATGCTTCACATTCAATCCACAGGAGGAATCTTATGCGCACGAATCAACTGGCCGCGCAGCTCCTCGTATGGGCCCTGCTCGCATTACCCGCTGTTGCGGTGAGCCAAATTGCGAGATTCGAAGGCAGCGACCTCGTCCTTGAAAACCGTTTCATCAAAGTCACGTTGGCCGCGGAACAGGGCATGATCACTTCTTGGCTCATCAAAGCTACGGGCCAAGAGCTGGCTTATTTTGACCAGGCTGGCAGCAAGGGCTTGCTGGGCGCGCGTATTTGGACTGGGAATTGGGATGAAGAAGGTGGCTGGCCGACGGAGGTCGGCCGCGCCACGTGGACGAATCAAATCGTCTCCAATTCGCGCGCCAGCGCGCTGGTGCGGCAGAGCCTCGCGCTTTCAGAAGGCGGAGTAGCCACCGGTATGAAAGTCGTGAAGAATTTTTTGCTGACCCAAAACTCTTATCTCATTGCTGCCGAGTATAAGCTCATCAATCGCACCGACCACACGATTGCATTTACTGCGCTCACATTGGAATCAACCGCGAACACCGGGTCGGGCGGCCGTTTGGGTTATGGCGAGCATGGCTCGAACGCGGTCACGATCATCACACAAGGGCAAGTAGTGGAGAACTTCGATTTCCAATGGATGGCCATGGAAGTGGAAACGCGCGACGCACTCTTCGGTACGGTCTTCCTGGATCACCGTCCCGCTTTCGCATGGCTCTATGAAGGGGTCGGCGACAATGGCAGAGACATGGAGCCGCATTTCGGGCCGATGAATCTTGCTTCTGGCGGCACGGAGACTTTTCATTTGTTGATCTACGGCGGGCCGGGCAGCCTCGATTGGTTCTCGCCTGCCGCATCCTCCCAAAACCAAAGCTTGCTGCGTATGAACGAAGCCGCAACGGAAAAACCGCTGCGCTTCGTGCTGGCGCAGAATTATCCCAACCCCTTCAACCCCGAAACCGAAATTCGTTTCGCGCTGCCGGAGGCTGGCAGCGTCGTGCTGAAGATCTTCAACACCCTCGGCGAGGAGATTCGCACGCTGGCAGCCGCGCCGTTCGCAGCGGGTCATCATCGCGTGTTGTGGGACGGCAAGGATAATGACGGCAAGCCCGTCGCCAGCGGCATTTACCTCTATCAACTCCGCGTGGGCGAGTTTGTGCAGGTGAGGAAGATGAGTCTGTTGCGCTGAACCAACCTGCTTTCGCAGGTTGAATGTTACGGCTGCAAGTGATCCTCCCGCCGGCGTATCAAGTGAGGCGCCGGCAGGAGGTATGACAATTTGTGGCAACACCATGTGCGCTGTTCCGAACTTTTATGTGGAGTCCAACATGAGACCAAACCCATTCCCTGGCTGGGCGATTACTCTGCTCACGATTGCCCTGTTGGCGTTGCACGGTTGTGAACGGCTCGAGCAAAATTCTCCCACCGGCGTCGAGGCGACCATTGCAAAACCAGCCCCGGAGAAAAGCTCGCTGCCGGCTTACCTCTCCAGCCCACCGGACATTATCGTAACCACCACCTCTGATCTCGCCGATTTTGACGGCGGCCAACAAGTCAGCGATTTGCCCGGCCCGGATGGCCTCGTCTCGTTGCGGGAAGCCATTATCGCGGCCAACAACACTGCCGGGCCGAATGTGATCGGATTCAACATTTCGACCAGCGACGCGGGATTTGATGGCAGTGTCTTTACCATTCAGCCCCATCCTGCGCAATTGCCGGAACTATTAGATGATGGCACGATCGTAGATGGCGCCTCCCAATCCGCCTTCACTGGCAACACGAATGCAGCAGGACCCGAAATCTTTTTGGATGGAAACTCAATCGATCCGAATGTCGAGTCCCACGGAATTGGCATCGCGTCCGCTGCAAATCATATTCATGGACTGGCGATTGGAGGCTTCAGCAAGGGCGTAAGCATTGGCGGTGATCGCGCGAATGACAATCACATCACGGGTTGCTTTGTCGGTCTCGCCCCGGATGGCGTGACCGCGCATGCCAATCGCATGTGGGGTGTTTGTGCGGCCAATTTTGCCTCCGGCATCCTCATTGGCGGGCCGGCGCCGGCGGAAAGAAATGTCATCTCCGGCAATGATGGCAGTGGCATTTGGCTCGCGAATTATTTGCAGCACGCGACGATTCAAAACAACTATATCGGCACGGATGCCGGCGGTTTGATCGCCGTGCGCAATGGGTCCGGCATCATCGTCACTGATCAATGCCACGACATTCTGATTCAAGGGAGTGTGATCTCTGGAAATCTCTACAAAGGCATAGGGCTGCGTTTGGTACATGATATTCGCATCGAGGGGAATATCATCGGTCCGGATGCACAACAGGACGCCCTTGCCGGCAACGAGCAGCAGGGCATCGCTGCTGACGCGCTGCAACTGGGAGAGTTGATCTCACAACTCATCATTGGTGGCACAGCCTCCCGCCAAGCCAACCTTATTGCCTGGAATCCTCAGGGCGGAATCATTATTGGTGCGACATTGGAAGATGCGCAGATTCTCGGCAACACGATCACGCGCAACGGCATGTCTGGAATCCACATCTATGGCAGCACCACGGCCAACACTCTGCTCATTGCGCGCAATGCGATTCATTCCAACTTTGGCTCAGGCGTGAGCGTGAACGGGCCGGGCACCGGCTACACGATCTCACAAAACAGCTTCTATACCAATGACATGCTCGGCATTGAGCTGGCGCCTGACTATTCCTACAGCGAGGGCGTGAGTCCCAACGACCCCGGCGACGCCGACACCGGTCCCAACGATTTGATGAACTATCCCGTGCTGGAATCGGCCAAGGCCACGCCCGGCAAGCTCATCGTGAAAGGCTATATCGACACGCCCAATCCCATAACCGTCACCATCGAATTCTTTGCCAATCCGGTGCCTGATCCCGGTGGCGATCCCACCGGCCACGGCGAAGGCGCGATTTATCTGGGCAGTGATCGGCCCAATGCGCAAGGCAAATTCACCGCCACTTTGCCGGCAGTAGCCGTCGGCACGCTGGTTACAGCCACCGCCACCGATGCCGCCGGCAACACCTCGGAATTTGCATTGAACCTGGCGGCAACCGGGCCGGGTTACAAGTAATACAGTTGAGAAGAGGTGAAACCAATGAAGCGCACCTGCCAACCACCCGCCGCCATTGTCGTGATGCTCATGCTCGTATGGTTTTGCGGGAGCATGACGGCCCACGCCCAAACTTCCAGGCCACAGCAGCGGAACGACTTTTTTTGGATGAATGCCGGATTCGGCGGCACGAATTTCGGCGGGGCTTACGCCCTGGGCTTGTCTGCCCAGTTTGGCATGCACCTCTTTTCGTTTCATTGTGCCACCGCGTACAACGTGGAAAGCTCGGAAGTCGGCACGGCGTACAGTGTGCTGTATGGTTTGGGAAGAAGAGGCAGAAAGTCGGCATTCTCGCTCGCAGTTGGATCCGGGGTGATGCAGGGCAATCGCCATCACGGTGACTACTTGTATGACTTCGACCCGGTGTGGGGATTCTCCACTGAAGCGCAGTTGTTTGGAAGAATCTCCGAGTACTTTGGCGCGGGTTTGTCGGTCATGCTCAATCTGAACCGGGAAAAGGACTTTCCCGTGATCTCGTTGTGCGTGCAATTCGGCAGGCTGTGGCGGCTGCCGGAGTCAGGTAATGAGCCGTGATCGGTGCCGCCACGAACCGGTTTTGTCGTCGCTCTCGGGAGAGTGTGATGCGGCATCTTTTGTCATCCAGCAAAACGCAATTTCTCGCCACGGTGATCGCGCTGCTGGCAGCCGGCGATCAATGGGCGAAAGCAGCGGTGCGCCAAGCCATGTCGCCCGGCGAGAGCATTGCGGTTCTGGGCGACTGGTTCCGCTTGACCTACGTGCGGAACAATCGCGGCTTCTCGTGGTGGGTGCCGGCATTGCCGGCCTGGGCAGGGATCGCGCTCCAACTTCTGTTGGTTGCCATTCTGCTGTTGGCACTGCCGGTCTATTTGTTTTACACGGAGAAACGGCGACAGAGTATTTGGGCAGACACGGCGTTCATCGCGCTCAGTGCCGCCTGTCTGGGGCATTTGACGGATAATTTGTTTGTGCCCTTCACCACGGATTTTCTGCGAGTGTGGCATTCACCCAGCGCCAATTTTGCCGATCTCTATGCCTATGTCGGGCTGGTGGCTTTGGTGATCGAGATTCTTGCTTTGCGCCGCATGCGGCCGTGGCGTGGCTGGCGTGACTTTTTTGCACAGTGCGCCAACACCCGGCATGAGTTTTTGGCCTTTCTCAGAAGTGCAATTCGAAGAGAATGAATGAAGTGCGCCGCTGCGCCGAATTTTGGAATGTGACATTGTTATCCTGCAAGGACCCTGTAAAGACCTGGGCACAGCGCCTAGAATTTCACAAGATGCGTCTGCATAACATATCGCGAGATCACCTCCACGAATACTGGCTCGCAAAACCTCTGGTATTCTGACGGTCACTCCCGATAAACCTGGAGTAGCAGGAGTTGCCCATGATCATGAATCGCAGAACATTTCTCAAAACCACCGCGGCCGCCGGCGGTGCACTGATCTTTCAACCGGCGCACGCGCTGCGCCCGCTGTACCGCGCTGCCCCAGATTACTTCGGCTTGCATCCGTTTGTGGCGCGTCATCCTGAGGCAGTTTTCATTATGCGCACGCAGGTCGACGTCAAGACCAACGACGAGGCCAAACGGCAGGTCGGACGCGACCTCGGACGCTCGCTGTTCGTGCGTTTGGGTGAGGGCGAAGGCGGTGTGCCGCTCACGCACAAAGTTGCCATCAAACCCAATCTCACCTGCCGGGGCAAATGGGACAGCCGCTACACCGTGCTCGGCACCATGGGCGTTGTCACCGATGCGTTCTTTGTGGAAGGCCTCATTGAAAGCATGAAGGAATTGGGGCTCTCCGGTGGACAGTTTTTCCTGCGCGAGTCCAATTGTCCCGAAGACTTTGCCGAGGGCGGCTATTGGGAGATGGCCGGTCGCACCGGCGCGGATCTGCGCGATCTGAGCGCGAAAGTCGGCGTCATCAGCGAAAGCGATTTGCAATGGCACGAGGTGCCGCAAGGCGTGTGGTTCCGTCGAATTCCCTATCTCTGGCCGGTCAACGCGCCCGAAACGTTTCTGCTCAATATCGCGAAATTTAAGACGCACGCCATGGGCGTGACGCTGTGCGCGAAAAATCTGCAGGGCTCGATTGCCCACAATTATCAGGCGCACTGCACGGCTCATAATCGCAACATGGACATGCCGGCGCAACATCTCAATCCCAGTGCCAAGGCGGACATCCTCGCCAACTACTATCGCCATCTTGCCGATGGCATCCCGCGCTGGGACCGGCCCGGCGAGAGCGGCGGGTTGTGGCAGGAAACCTGGGCCACGCGCTGTCTGGACAACAATTCCGTCACGCATCCTGATCTTCACCTCATCGAGGGCATCTACGGTCGCGACGGCCATTTCGTCGCCGGCCCGAGTGCAGCCGGCCTGGCCACCGATTACATGACCAATATCATCATCTTTGGCGGCAATGCCTTTCATGTCGATATTGTCGGCCATTGGCTCGCCGGTCACGAGCCGGGCAACTTCGGCTTGTTTCATCTTGCGCTCGAGCGCGGCCTGTCCAGCCAGCTCGATCCCCGGCGCATTCCGGTGTATGAATGGCAAAGTGACGGCTCGGCGACATTGACTCCGCTCACGGAGTTCGCCCGCACGCCGCTGCGGACTTTCTATCTGCAGCGGGATTATGCCGGACAAACCGAGCCGTACTGGCATATGGTCGATGAACCTTTTGACTATCCTACGCTCGTTGCCGGCCGGCAATCGCCTCAGCCCAAAACGTTTATGCTGCAGCAGAATTTTCCGAATCCCTTTCATCCCACCACCGCCATCGAATTCAGTCTGCCGCGCGCCAGCCATGCCCGGCTGGAGGTTTTCAACCTGAAGGGAGAGTTGGTGGAAGTGCTGGCCGATCGCTATTTTGCGGCAGGATCGCATTTGGCAGTTTGGAAAACCCGCAGCCAGCCGGCGGGAGTCTATTTCTATCGCTTCAGCGGCGATGGCTGGCGCGAGACCAAACGCATGCTGCTGGTGCGTTGAAGCAGCGGCAAATTTGACGGCGCGCCCTGCGCCACACCGTTTTCAACTGAACCATGTCATGCCGCCGGGAGGTGCATTGCTCATGAAGCAAAGGCAGTTGCTGAAGCCGGCCGCCCTTCTTCTGCCGATGTTGACCTTGTGCTGCTGTAATCTGTTCTGCTCCGATATTACGCGACCGATCAATGGACTCAAGACGCACGACGCGCTGCTGCAGCAAGTTAAGGGCTGCCAGCGCACCGGCCTGGCCAGAGCGGCCACGGCGGATTCCTGCTTCGCATATCAATTCGAAGATGATCTCAAGCTGGAATTCTGCGTGATTGCCAATTGCTGCCCCGATACCAACCGCTTCAAACTGGCGAGTGTGGTGAGGCAGGATACCATTGCAATCGCCGTGGCGGACACGGCCGCCCGGCTTTGCCATTGCATTTGTCCCTATCTCATTCGCGCGGAATTCAGAGACCTGCCGGAAGATCATTACGTGGTGGTGTGCAGCTATGGTGATTCACTGTGGCTGGTGCAGCACGTCTACCGCCAGGATTGATCCGCCGGACCGGGTGCCTGTCGACAATGCCGCGGCGGGAATCTCACCGCGCGAGTTTTCCTGTTGACTTGCTGGCCGGAATGATCCACCTTGTGCCCGGCTTTGCCATAATCAATGGAGGAGAGATGAAGTATGGCGATCTGCTGGTCAATTTTGCCGCCAGCTTTCTGGTGGCATTCGGAGTGACGGTCATCGTGACGCTGTTGTGGAATCTGATTGTGTCCGGCACGGCAACGGTGGAATGGCAGACTTCGTTGCGCTTGGGAATTTTCGCCGGCATCGTGTTTCCGTTGCTGGAGCTCTGGCAGCGCAAATCGAAAGGAAGGAAAAGTGATTGAGAATTTCTCTGCGCTGCGCCGAATGGCGCAACAACGCGGCCCCAAGCGGGTCGCGGTGGTGATGGCTGACGATGAAGTGGCGCTCACCGCCCTGGCGCAAGCCGTGGCATTGAACCTGGCAACGCCAGTGTTGATCGGCGAGGTGGCGCGTATCCGCGAGAAGCTGGCGACGGTCGAGGCCGGCGCGGCACTCGCTAACGCGATTCTCATCTCCGTGCCGAACGCCAGCGCGGCCGCTGAAACCGCGGTGCATCTTTGCCGCAGCGGCGAAGTCGACTTGTTGCTCAAGGGCCATTTGCGCACCGATCAACTCTTGCATGCCGTGCTGGACAAACAGCACGGCTTGCGCACCGGCCGCCTGTTGAGCGATGTGTTGCTTTATGAAGACACGCTGGCCGGCGTCCGCCGCCTGGTGGGCGTGACCGATGGCGGCATCAATGTGTTGCCCACGCTCGAGCAAAAAAAGCAGATCATCGCGAACGGCGTGGCGGTCATGCACGCACTCGGCTGTGGCCGGCCGCGAGTGGCGTTGATGAGCGCGACCGAGGTGGTGAGCCAAGCCGTGCCCTCCACCGTCGAGGCGCAGGCGCTGACCGAATGGGCGGCCACCGGCGAGTTGGGTGAATGTAAAGTCTTTGGCCCGCTGGCGCTGGACAATGCTTTGCTGGAAGCGGCGGCGGCCGCCAAGGGCATTCGCTCGCCGGTTGCCGGCCGCGCCGATCTCATGGTCGTGCCCAATATCGAGGCCGGCAACCTCCTCGGCAAAGCGGTGAAGTATTTCGGCCAATCTGCGTGCGGCCATGTGATCGTCGGCGCGGCCGTGCCGGTGTTGATTCCCTCGCGCGTAGAAAGCGCCGAAGACAAGCTCAATGCCGTGGCGTTGGGCGTGGTGATTCAGGCGGGCTAGAAGCATCGCCAGGAGGCGAGAACGATTCTGGCAGAATCTGCGCGCAGTATTCTTTGGGTGACACTGCAGGAGGGAGGCCGGAATCTGCATTGACCTGAAAAGGAGGACAGCAGGATGATTTCAAATTCTCTTTTCATTAGCTATGGCCATCGCGACCTCGTTTCGACCAACTGGGTGGAGCAGCTCAAACTCTATCTCGCGGCGTTGCGCCGGCAGCAGTTGGTCGAGATCTGGGACGACGGCCGGATTCGCGCCGGCCAAGACTGGCGTGCCGAGATCAAAGCAGCGATCGATCGGGCAGCCGTAGCCATCTTGCTGATTGGTCCGGGCTTCATGGCATCCGATTTCATTGCCGAGCACGAGCTGCCCGATTTGCTGGAAGCCGCCAAAACGCGCGGCGTCAAGATTTATCCATTGATTGTCGGATACTGCAACTATAAACAGAGTGTGCTGGAACGTTACCAAGCCTTCAATCAACCCGACCTGCCGCTGGAAGCACTGCCAACAGCGGAACAGAACCGGATTCTCAATGCGCTCAGCCTTGCGGTCGATGAGGATTTGCGCCATGCCCAGTCGGCTGTTCCGGCTATGCCCGCTGTCGGTCGCGACCTCTACTCCGCCATGAGCGAGATAAGCAGGCATATTGCCGGCACACACACCGCTTTTGCTGCACAATGCCGCCGGCGCAATGACTTGGTTCAGACCTTGCGCAAGCGATTGGCGATCAAAAAAATGATCGAGTATGAAAAATTCTTTCTGCGCTATTACGACCGACTCAATGCGGAAGAGAAATTCGAGTTTGACCAGATTCGCGCCATCACCGAAGGGCCCATGTATCTCGGCAATCAAGCGTTGTTGGATCTCATCGAGCAGTCCCCTGAGGTGACTCGTGCCTTGCCAGAATTGGGCGAACTCCGGCAGCACCTGGTGTTTTGGCTCAACAAATATGAGCGGGTGTTCCTGAAACGGCCGCAGATGTGTTTGCTGTACGCTGGCGTTGAGGACGGCGTGCCCTTTCCACCCAGGCTGGGCGCGAAGGTCAAATCATGGCTGGCGGCTCATGCGCCAGCGGCTGACTGAACTGCAGGCATTGCGACTTTTCCGGCGGCTCGGCGCAATGTATTCAATCCAAGAAACGATATGGCCAAACCGAATTTCAAAATTCTCGCCCTCAATCCCGGCTCCACTTCGACCAAGCTGGCCCATTTTGAAAACGACCATGCCACCTTCACGGAAAACCTCCGCCACCGCGAGGCGGACTTGGCGCTCTTTGCGCGACAGACAATGCTGGCGCAACTGGAATTTCGCTTGCACGCCATGCGGGCGGCGCTGCAGGCACATGCGATCGGCCTGGCGCAGATCGACGCCGTTGCCGGCCGCGGCGGCCTGTTGAAACCCTTGGCAAGTGGAACCTATCGCGTGAATGAAGCCATGCTGGCTGATTTGCGCCATGCTGCGCGCGGCGAGCATGCTTCCAATCTCGGCGCTTTTCTGGCGCACGAACTTGCGACGCCGGCCCGCTGCCCGGCGTTCATTGTCGATCCGGTAAGCGTGGATGAATGGCCGCCGGTGGCGCGACTCTCCGGCCTCGCTGGCTTGGAGCGGGAATGCCTTTCGCATGCGTTGAACACCAAGGCCATTGCCAAGCGTTTTGCGGCCGAGCAGGGCAGGGGCTACGGTGAATTACGTTTGATCGTGGCGCATCTCGGCAGCGGCATTTCGATCTCCGCGCACGCCGGCGGCAGGATGATCGACGTGACCAACTCGCGCGAAGAAGGCGCGTTTTCCACGGAGCGCGCCGGCACCTTGCCGGTGATGAAACTGGTCGAGCTGTGCTTCTCCGGCAAATTCAACCAAAAGGAAATCGAAACTCGAATCTTTCGCGAAGGCGGCATACACTCCTATCTCGGCACCAAGGATCTTGCGGAGGTGTTGCGCCGCTGCCAGGCCGGCGAAGGACAGGCGCAGCTTGTGTACGAGGCGATGCTTCATCAAATCAGCAAGGAGATCGGCGCGATGGCGGCCGTGCTCGGTGGCCGGGTCGATGCCGTCTTGCTGACCGGCGGCATGGTCCATGCGAAGGCGTTGGCCGAAGCCTTGACCAGCCAGGTGCAGTGGATCGCGCCGGTTTTTTGTTATCCCGGTGAAGATGAATTGCAGGCGCTGGCGGAAGGCGCACTGCGCGTGTTACGCGGGCAAGAACGGGCATTGGATTATGTGTGAATGACTAGCGCACGAGCAGCAAGATGCTGACTATTTTTTTGCTGGCAATGCTCATGATGGAATGGCAGACTGAAGAATTGGTGAAGCTGCCGCCGCCGCAACAACGCGGCCAGGTTTCTCTGGAACAAGCGTTGGCGGCGCGCCGGTCGCTGCGGACTTTCCGTGCCGCTCCATTGGCGTGGAAAGAGATCGGCCAACTGTTGTGGGCGGCACAAGGCGTGACCGAACCACGGGAGGGCCTGCGCACCGCCCCCTCGGCCGGCGCGCTTTATCCCCTGGAAATTTATGTTGCGACTGCTGCAGGTGTCTTTCATTACCAGCCGCGCGCGCATCAAGTACAACGCGTGCTCGCCCGCGATTGCCGCGTAGAATTGAGCCGGGCGGCTTGGGAGCAAGAGTGCGTGCGCGACGCACCCGCGGTTTTCATTCTCACGGCATTCGCCGAACGCACGGCGCGCAAGTATGGCGAGCGCAGCCGGCGTTATGTTGATTTTGAAGCCGGCCATGCCGCTCAAAACCTGCTGTTGCAGGCAACCGCGCTGGGTCTGGGCGCCGTGCCGGTGGGCGCATTCAGTGATGCGCGCCTCGCAAGCTTGCTGCCGCTCGCTGCCGGCGAACAGCCGCTTTATCTCATCCCGGTGGGCCGGCCGGAGTAGTGTTTGGCAGAATTCGTTCTGCCGGCAGGCGAGCGGGCTGGCTGCGCAACCGGTTGCAACAACGTGGAACGCTTCGCGCCGAATGCGCCGGGCGCTTCACCGCGCTTGGTTTTGGGGCGGGAAATGTTATCTTGTAGCCGGCATGAGAAGACAACTTGTTGACGCCAGATCAGACGTCTGTGCACAGGCAGCGGGCGCGCTGGCCTGCAGCGCGCGCCACCAATGTGCAGAAGCAACCGCTTGCTCAGAGAGGAGGAACAAGAATGGAACTGAAGAGCACAGCATTTGAAGCCGGCGGCATGATTCCCAAACAGTTCACCTGCGAGGGCGCGAATATTTCGCCGCCCCTGTCCTGGGCGACCGTTCCGGACAGGACCAAGAGCCTTGCCTTGATTTGTGACGATCCGGATGCGCCCATGGGCATGTGGGTGCATTGGGTGCTGTTCAACTTGCCGGCGGAAACGCGCGAGTTGACGGAGAATCTGCCCCCGCAAAAGAACCTGCCCAACGGCGCACGCCAAGGTACCAACGATTTCCGCAAAATCGGCTATGGCGGCCCGTGTCCACCTGGCGGTGAGCATCGTTATTACTTCAAGCTCTATGCGCTCGACGCCTTGCTCGAGCTCAAGGCCGGCGCGAACAAGGCCGATTTGCTGCACGCCATGGAAGGCCACATTCTGGCAGAAAGCCGGTTGATGGGAAGGTATCGCCGGCGCTAGTGGTCTGTCACTTCAGAAAAGCATCGCCACCAGAGATGTCCTCCTGTCAGGATCCTGTGAAATTTTGAGCACGGCACCAAGTACCCCACAGGATTCCTATGGTATGTCACGCGAAATCACTTGTACAAATCGAGGTGACAAAGCACTCGTGTGCTGTGCACGTGGTTGACAAGCATGGATGAATTCTTCGAGACAACAGTCCACAAATCGACGAAGATGGTTGGAAGGGAGCGACGGCATGACGAATCAGTCCGACCGTATGACACGAAAGTTTCTGGCCTTTGCTTTCATCGCAGGGCCGCTGCTGCTGCTGTTTTCCGTGGGCGCGTTCACGCTGGGCATTGGTTTGATCCCGCCGGGCATCACCAGTTGGGTGGAAGGCATCTTCGGCGCCTATGCCCTGGCTTTCTTCGTTCCCATCTATCTCGAATTGGCGCGGCGGCTGAGCGCGACGCATCCGGTGTGGGGGATGATCACCTCCTTCACCGGACTCTTGGGCGCGACCACGGGCTTTGCAATCGAACTGGGCCGTCCTCTCGAGCATGTCCTGCGGCAGCACGGCGCCGGCGATGCGGTTTGGCAGGCTTTCTACGCCGCGCCCGGATGGGAATACCTGTCCGTGGCCTTGCTCGGGCCGCTGTTTCCGTTGACCTCGATTCTGTTGGGGTTTGGGTTTTTGCGCGCCAAAACTTTTCCGGCGTGGGTGGCGGTGTGCTTGATTCTGGCGGGCGTCTTCTTCCCGCTGGCACAAGTGTTGGGATGGCAGGTGGCGCTCAAGTTCTTGTATCCTCTTGCAGCCCTGTTGTGGCTGGTCGCGCTTTGGCACATTGCCCGTGAATACCTCAAAACGCAGCCGGCCTGAGGTGGAATTGCGATTGCGTCACCATGAGCGCAAAATGCGCGCGCGGCTTGGCGCAGGCCCACGTCGCGCCACGGTGGCGGACGCGACGCTCTTCTGCCAGTCGTGCTGCAGTGCGCAACTACTTGTTGGGTCGTAACGTCTAAATCCTGCGCAATCAGAGCATGCCGCCCTGCAAAAGCGGTGGCATGACAGACACCCGAGGGATTGAAGCAAGCACGCGTTGTCCGAAAAGCCGGCACAGAATTTTGCCGGCCTGTGGTTTTCGTGAGGTCGGAGACAGAAGCGAGGCTGCAGGCTGCGATGCGCCATTCGATTCAAGCGGCTGCCATCTTTTCGAGGACCACTCGCGTCTAAACTGAAAAATCCAGGAGGAAACCAATGAGTTGCACCGAAGAAAACCGCGGCCCGATCAAGATCTTTCATCTGCAGGGCAAGATCATGGGTGATCCGGAAACGCAAATGATGTGCATCCGGCTGAAGGACATGATTGCCGGCGGCGTGAATTGCCTGGTGATGGACTTTGGCCAAGTCCAGTGGATCAACAGCAGCGGCATCGGCGCTATTATTGCCTGTCTCACCGCCCTGCGCGATCATGGCGGCGACATCCGTTTTGCCAATCTGCATCACATGACGCAGCGGTATTTCCATCTCACCAAGCTGGAAACCGTGGTGGAGGCTTACACCAGCGTGGAGGAGGCGGTGGCCAGCTTTGCCTACAAACCGGCCTCTGCTGAAAATCAACCCGTCGCGGCCGTGGTGCATTGACCACGAATCTCTCGCAGCGCGCAACCGGTTGTCGCGTAATTGTGAGGCGGGCAGTAGGTTTTCGCCTTCGACGGTGCGCCATCAAACGGCTTCGACGTTCACCGGCACCGCGCGGCAGGGCGGGGGAATTCTCGCTCGCGGAGCGGGCGCGGGGCGCTCAGCTAATGGCGTTCTAATCGCGCCCGCCTTTGGCTGCCGGCTGGCGGTTCCGCTTTTTTCAGAACTGCGAATCTTCTCCCGCCCGATTCGCAATCTCGGGGAATTCCGCACTCAGCCGGGCAACCCCACCGCTCTAACCTCCTGATAATCATACCCCGTTTTCGCGTGGCTCTGATTTATTTGCGGTACACTTATTGATATTCAACAAAGTGGATCAGTGTGCACTGGCGGTGTGGCTTGTGCCGTTCTGCCCGTGAGCGACCTTCTGGTGTTTTCCCGCCTGCCAGAGCCAATCTCATCCCCAACCTTCGCAGAGCCACAAACCAGGAGACCACCCCCATGACTGACAAGCCCAGGAATCGCAAACGAGCCAAAGCGGAATACCGCATGCGCACCCACTTGATTCACGGCAATTATGACAGCAAGAAATGGGACTACGATCACCACGTCGTGCCGCCAATGTCCTCTTCCGCGACCTACCGCCTCAGCTCGGCGCAGCGCGGGGCACAGGGCTTTTTCGAGTTTGCCAGCGAGACCACCGACTTCACCAAGCATGTGCCGATTTACATCTACGAACGCCTGGAGGAGCCGACGCGCGGCATGCTGGAGGAAAATCTTGCCTATGCCGAGGGCGGAGAAATGTGCGTGACCTTTGCGACCGGCATGGCCGCGATCAGCGCCACTTTGGGCATGCTGTGTGAATCCGGCCACGAGATCGTGGCGCATCAAGTGCTTTATGGTTGCACCTACAGTCTGGTGACCAATTGGCTGCCGCGCTACGGTGTGGTGACCAAATTCGTCAATATGCAAAACGAAGAGGAATTGCGCCGGGCCATTTCTTTCAAAACGCGCGTGGTCTATTTCGAAACGCCGGTGAACCCGGATTTGAGTTTGATCGATATCGGCGCAGTGCGCAAAGTCGTGGATGAAGTCAACCGCGACCGGCCGCTGGAGCGGCAGATCAAGATCGTGGTCGACAACACCTTTGCCACGCCGTTTTGCCAGCGCCCGATCGCGCTCGGCGCAGATTTTTCCGTGCACAGCCTCACCAAAGACATCGGCGGATTCGGCACGGATATGGGCGGCGCGGTGATTGGGCCGCGGCGTTTCTACGGCCCGCTTATGCTCTATCGCAAAGATTTTGGTGGGGTGTTGTCACCCAAAAGCGCCTGGAATATTTTGGTGTACGGCCTGCCCACTTTGTCGACGCGCATGATCAACCAGCAAAAGACAGCCGGCAGAGTTGCACGCTTCCTGCAGGAGCATCCCAAAGTGGCGCGGGTGATCTATCCGGGGCTGGAGTCACATCCGCAATTCGAACTGGCCAAGCGTCAAATGTTCGACTATGAAGGCAAGTTTGCGCCGGGCGCCATGATCTACTTCGTGCTCAAGGAAACGGATGCGCGCCCCGCCGGCAGCCGCGGTGAGGCCTTCATCGACTACACTGCTGATCACGCCTATTCCATCACGCTGGCGGTGAGCTTGGGCCAACTCAAGACCCTGATCGAATGTCCCTACTCCATGACGCACTCGGCACTTCCCGAGGAGGAGAAGCGTAAAAGGGGTATGGAACCCGGTGGCATTCGCCTGGCAATTGGGTTGGAAGATAGGCACGACTTGATCGAAGATCTGCGCGAAGCGCTCGAGCGAGTGTGAAATTTGGCAAGGGCGTGATAGAGACGAGTGAGTGAGTCAGAAACAGTGATCGGTACAGGGTGATCCGCCGGCCGTGATTCTACTGTTGGCACGATTCCGGGGCGGATCACCGGCAAGGAGGTCGCCATGAGCAAGATTTTCCACGACATTCCGGTGGAGAAGCAGATCCTCAAGCACATGCACCACTGGGAAATGGTACGCACGGAGTGGGCGCAGCAGGCGAAATCATCGTTGCAGCGGCCGCCGCAAACCTTCGGGCCCTACCTCACCATTTCACGCGAGCAGGGCAGCGGCGGCAACGAGATTTCGCAGCGCCTGGCGGAGAGGCTGGGTTGGCATCTCTACGACCGCGAGATCATCGAGGCAATTGCCAGCCGCACGCATGTCCGCGAGGAACTGGTGGCGCGTTTCGATGAACATCATCAGAGCGCGATGGATACCTATCTGCGCAATCTCTTCACCGGCCAGCGCTTCGACAACACCCAGTACATTCGCCATCTTTCCCAGGTGGTGCTGGGTGTCGCGAAATTCGGCCGGGTGATCATTCTGGGCCGAGGCGCGAATTTCATTCTGCCGCCGGAGGCCGGGTTGCGCGTGCGCATCGTCGCTCCGCCGGAGGCGCGCTGCCGGCGGCTGATGGCAGAGCTGAACTGTGAGGAAAAGAAAGCCTGGCAGATCATCTCCGAAGCGGACAAGAAGCGGCGGGAGTTTTTGCAGCATCATTTTCATGCGCACGCCAACGACGCCCTCGCTTATGATGTGACCATCAACACCGCGCATTTCGAGGTCGAAACGGCCACGGAATTTTTGATCACACTGGCCGGCAGCAGACTCAAGCCGCTGGCCGCATAAGACGCGACGCCGCGCCGGCGGTCCGGCTCGAATCCGCCGGCGCAGGAGACCTGCCTATCCATGTCGCAAGCCTCCTACCTTGCGCTCCACCAGAGCGGCGAGCTTGCCGCCCGCGCCGAGACGCTGCAGGCGCATCTGCACGATTGCACGCTGTGCCCGCGCCGGTGCCATGCCAATCGCGCTGCCGGCAAAATCGGCAAGTGCCGCGCCACCGCGGAAGTGGTGATTGCCAGCGCGGGCCGCCATTTTGGTGAAGAACCGGAATTGGTGGGCTTGGGCGGCTCCGGCACCATCTTTTTCACCAACTGCAATTTGTGGTGCCTGTTCTGCCAGAATTATGAAATCAGCCACCTGAAAATGGGGCAACCGGTGACCATCGAGGAGTTGGCCGGCCACATGTTGCATCTGCAGAGCCGCGGTTGCCACAATATCAATCTGGTGACGCCCACCCATTTCGTGCCGCAAATCGTCGCGGCGCTGGCGCTGGCGGCCGAGCGCGGCCTGCAGATTCCTCTCGTTTACAACTGCGGCGGCTATGAAGCGGTGGAAACGCTGCAACTGCTCGACGGCATCATTGACATCTACATGCCGGACATCAAGTATTCCGATGATGCCAATGCTCGCCGTTTTTCCGGCGTGCGAGACTATTGGCAGCGCGTGCGGCCGGCGGTGCAGGAGATGCACCGCCAGGTGGGCGATCTCAAAGTCAATCGCTATGGTCTCGCCGAGCGCGGCTTGTTGATCCGGCATCTCGTTTTGCCGCAGCAGGTGGCCGGTTCGCAGGCAGTGCTGCGTTTCATCGCGGAGGAGATTTCGCGCAACAGTTACGTGAACATCATGGATCAGTACCGGCCGGCATTCAAGGCGCACGGCTTGCCCGAACTGGCGCGCCGCCTCACGCTGCCCGAATATCATGCCGTGCTGCGTGCGGCGCGGGCGGCCGGGTTGTGGCGCGGGTTCGACACGTGAGCCGTTTTGCATGCCGGGCGTTGTCACTTTCCCAAATCTGAGAGATTCCACGAGGCAATTTTCAACTCTGCAAAAGCTCTGCTGACCGGGTTTGATGCTTATGGGATAAGTATTTGAAAAACAGCACAAATCTGCGGAGTCGGGCGGCACTCTTCTTGCGCCCAATCTGCATGCTACGCAGGGCCGGCATTGTGCAAATGATCACCAAGAGGAGAAACGGAAGACAGCCTGTGATTTGGTCTGCGTTACCAGGCAGCGCTCCCCATATTAGAGTTTCAGACAGTTTGCATCTCACGAAAGAAGGTGAGTGGCCATGATGATCAAATCTGAAATGGATGCTCTGCTGCAGCATCAACCCGACCCCGACCATCCGGTTCTCAGCGTGTACCTCCAGCAGGATCGCTCCCGTGGGTTGGAGGCCGTACAACAGATGATGATCGAGCTGAAGCAACGCCTGCGGGCGATCGAACAGCGGCTGGCGAAGGAGGCGCTCGGCAGTTTTCGCGCGAATACCAGCCGCGTTTTGCGCTTTTTGGAGGAACACAAACTCTTCCGGCAAAGTCTCGCCCTTTTCAGTGATGAGGCCCGGGGGTTTTGGCGCTGGTACGATTTCAACGTGCCGCTGCGCGGCGGCGTGTGGTGGGAGCCGGCCCCGCATCTCAGCCCGCTGGCTGAAGCCCTGCACGAATATGAGCGCTTCGGTGTGATTCTCACCAATCGCACGCACAGCCGACTCTTCATGGTTTATCTCGGGGAGATCGAAGAAGCCCAGGAGGCTTTTGCCGCTGCCGAGGTGAAACACATCAAGACGCCCGCGCGGGATCAACTGCGCTCCCAGCCCACCAATCAACGCCACGCCGAGCGGCACGCCCTCTGGCACCTGAAAAACGTCTCCGACAAGATGGATCGTCTGGCAGCCCAATATGCGTTTGACCGGCTGGTGCTGGCGGGCCCGCCGGAAGTGACCAGTGAGCTGCGCCGGTTGCTGCCCAAGCGCCTGCGCTCGCGCGTGATTGGTTTGCTCAACTTGCCCGTCACCGCCGGCCAGCCCCAAGTGCTCGAGGCCACCATGAGCATCGAGCGCGAAATCGAGACGGCCGGCAAGCGCGAAATGATTACGGACCTGGTGACGGCTGCGGCCAAGCAGAATCATGCCGCGCTGGGTTTGGCCGACACCCTGCAGGCTCTGCAGGAAGGCCGGGTTTGGCATCTCATCTACGCCGAGGGCTTCGCCGCCGCCGGCAGGAGTTGCCCGAATTGCGCCAGCTTGTTCGCGGACCAGCATGAGTCCTGCGACTACTGCGGCGCCGCGCTGCAGCCGGTGGAGGATTTGATCGAACCCATGGCCGAGCGCGTGCTGTCGGCCGGCGGCATGGTGGAGCGGGTGCGCAGCAGTGTTGACCAGCAACTGCAGGCCGCCGGCGGCATCGGTGCGTTCCTGCGGTTCTGAAAAACAACTCGTGACCAATGTTGACGGTTTTCGTTTGCATGATGAGTCGTTGTCTTATTTCTCATGTTTGCAAGCATCTTCCCCGGCACTGGCATGGTCGCTCCATCAGGTAAGTGTGCTTGAGTTCTCTCCCGGAGGGCGCGAGCGCGCCTGACCGGCATTGGTCCAGCAACGAAGAAACCACCCAGGCAGTCACAAATTATCGAGGCATCTATGCATCTCAATGACAATTTCAAAGATGACCTGGTCGAGTTCATTCGCCGCACTTCGGTCGAGCTACCGGATGATGTCATCTCCTCCTTGACGCGGGCAACCCAGGCGGAACAGCCCGCCTCCGCGGCCGCCAGCGCACTGCAAACCATCCTGCAAAACGTGCAAATGTCCAAGCTCGGCACAACGCCGATTTGCCAGGACACCGGCACGCTGATCTTCTATGTGGACTATCCCGCCGCCATGTCGACCATTCCCCTGCGCAAGATGATCGAAGCCGCCGTGGTGGAAGCCACCGCCAAGTCCTTCCTGCGGCCCAATGCCGTGGACTCGCTCACCGGCAAGAACTCCGGCAACAATTCCGGCCGCGAGTTTCCCGTCGTGCATTTCGAAGAATGGCAGGAGCCGCAATTGCGCGTGCGGCTGATGCTCAAAGGCGGCGGCTGTGAAAATGTGGGCGCGCAATACAGCCTGCCCAACACCAAGCTCGGCGCCGACCGTGATATCGCCGGCATCAAGAAAGTCATTCTCGACGCCGCCTTTCAAGCGCAGGGCAAAGGCTGCGCGCCCGGCATTTTGGGCGTGGGCATCGGCGGCGATCGCGAAACCAGCTACATGATTTCAAAGAAGCAGTTTTTCCGCCGGCTGGATGATCGCAATGCCAACCCGGTGCTGGCCGAAATTGAAGACGAAGTGCTGGCCAAGGCCAATCAGCTCGGCATTGGGCCGATGGGATTTGGCGGCAAAACCACCCTGCTGGGCGTGAAGGCGGATTGGGCGCATCGCCTGCCCGCCAGTTTCTTCGTCAGCGTGTCCTACATGTGCTGGGCCGACCGCCGGCGCACCCTGATTGTCCGCGACGGCAAAGTGGAAATTCATTGAAAAGCCTGTGAGCCGAAAGGATGGAAATCATGATTCGACTTTCACTCCCGGCCACCGACGCGGAAATCGCCGCGCTCAAAGTCGGTGACCAAGTCTTGTTGAGCGGCACCATCATCACCGGCCGCGATGCCGCGCATCATTACATGATCGAAAACTTCATCAAGCGGGAGCCGCCGGAAAGCGAGCGGCAGATGTATGAGATTCTGCGGCGCGCGCTGGCGGGCAATGTCATCTATCATTGCGGCCCGGTGGTGGCAAAGGAAAACGGCAAATACCGGTTTGTGGCCGCCGGCCCGACCACCAGCATTCGCGAAGAGCCTTATGAGCATCTGGTGATTGAAAAGTTCAACGTCAAGGGCGTGATCGGCAAGGGCGGCATGGGCGCCAAAACGCTCGAAGCCTGCCGCAAATTCAAGGCGGCTTATTTCCATGCCATTGGCGGCGCCGCGACGTATATTGCGCAATCCGTCAAGGAAGTGATCGACGTGTACAAGCTCGATCTCGGCGTGCCCGAAGCCATGTGGCTGATTCGCGTGGAAGACTTTCCCGCCGTGGTCACCATGGACAGCCACGGCGGCAGTCTGCATGCCGAGGTGGAAGCGCGCTCGAAGCAAAAGCTGGAAGAATTATTGTCAACCATCAAGTAAACTCGAGTGAGGACCAACATGAAAGGTTTTTCCCTGCTGCGGTGGGGGTGTTTGCTGTCGTTTCTGGTGTTGCAATCCGCCCTGCCGCAAACTGCCGCTGACGCCGATTTCTGGCAAAAGTATCACACCAGCCGCGCCGCTCGCAAAAGCGAGCAGGCCGGCCTCGCCAAGCGGCTGCTCGCTGCGCCGGCAGTGTCGAATCCGCAAGCCAGCCAGTGGGACGCGGTGTACTATGACCTGAATCTGGTGCTGGCGACGGCGCCCTACAATCTCGCGGGCACGGTGACCGGCGTGTTTCGCAGCCAGGCCGCCAATCTCCAGGCGATCACGCTCGATTTCGACTCGCGCGAAGATCTCACGCCGTGGCAATCTCTGCAAGTCACCGGTAACGTCAGCAATTGGTCGCATGCCAATTGGATGCTGACCGTGCAGCTTGACCGGCCCTACAATCCCGGAGAAACCTTTCAGATCACCGTGCACTACGCCGGCGTGCCGCGCGCCGGCGGCCTCAAAGGCTTCGGCTTCGACAAGAATTCCTACGGCGATCTCGTGATCTCGACGTTGAGCGAGCCCTATTTGGCGCGCACCTGGTGGCCCTGCAAAGATGATCCCGACGACAAGGCGGACTCGGTGCGCATTGCCGTGACCGTGCCGCAGAACATGGTTGTCGGCTCCAATGGCGTGCTGGTGGCGGAGATCGACAACGGCAACGCGACCAAAACCTTCGTGTGGAAGGAGAAGTATCCCATCACCACCTACCTGGTTTCACTCGCGGTTTCCAACTACGCCACATTCAGCGCGCAATTCGAGTATGCGCCCGGCCGCTTCATGCCGCTGATGTACTATGTTTATCCCGCGCAATTGGCCGCTGCGCAGACCGCTTTCGCCAAGCTGCCGGACATGCTGCGTGTCTATTCCAACCTCTTCGGCGATTATCCCTTCCTCGATGAAAAATACGGCCACGCCGTGTTCGAGTGGGGCGGCGCGATGGAGCATCAAACCTTGACCAGCATCGGCGGCGTCGGCACCAACTGGGAATACACCTACGCGCACGAGCTGGCGCATCAGTGGTTCGGCGATCTCGTCACCTGTCAGAACTGGGGCGACATTTGGTTGAACGAAGGCTTCGCGACCTATTGCGAAGCCTTATGGGTCGAGGCGACGAAAGGCAAAAAAGCCTATTTGGATTATCAGGTGGCCGCGCTCAACTATTTGCAGGGCTGGGGCCGCGATCCCATCTACCGCTACGACACGCAAAATCCCTGGTACATTTTTCACAGCACGGTCTACGACAAAGGCGGCTGGGTGCTGCACATGCTGCGCCGCGTGCTGGGCGATTCGGTGTTCATGAACATTCTGCGCGGGTATCCCAATGACCCGGCTTTCAAGTTCAAGACCGCAACCACGGCGCAATTCCGCGACTATTGCGAGCAGGTGAGCGGCCGCGAGCTTGATTGGTTTTTCCAGCAGTGGATTTATGAGCCGTACTATCCGGTCTATGAATGGGGCACGACCGTGCTCTCGTCCCCGGGCGGGAGCTCCCTGTTCATGAAGATCGAGCAAACTCAGTCGCGCGTGTCTGCGGATTACGATCATCTCTACAAGATGCCGCTCGAGGTGGAAATCGTCTTCCTCGATCGCACCACTGAGCGCTTCACGGTGTGGGATTCGTTGCAGGTGCAGACGTTCGAATTGCCGCTGCGCGCCACCCCGGCGGCGGTGCGGCTCGATCCGGAGAATTGGGTGTTGAAGGAAGCGCGCCGCGTGCAGCTCACTGACATTGCAGACCCGGGCGAGGTTGCGCCGGTGTTCCGGCTGTGGCAGAACTATCCCAATCCCTTCAACCCGAGCACCGTCATTCGCTACGACCTGCCGCAATCCGCCGCGGTGGAGCTGGCGATTTATGAGGTACAGGGCAAGAAGATCTATACCTTTCCCACGGCCATGCAGGCAGCGGGCAGTCACGCCGTGACGTGGGACGGCAAAGATCAGGCAGGCAACCTGGTGGCCAGCGGCGTGTACGTGTATCGCCTGAAGATGGGCGGACAGGTTCGGGTGAGAAAGATGATCTTACTGCGGTAGTCCCATGAGACTTTCAGGCCAGGACAGAATTCTAGTTCTGCTGTGGGTGACAGTGGCGGCCGTCGTTCCCTGCTTCGGTCAGTGGCAGGGAACGAGCGGCCCTTCCGGCGGGGAGGTTACGGCCATTGTGATTCACCCGCGCGATCCGAGTATTGTCTATGCTGTTGCTGCTCAGCCGTATTCCGGCGTACTCAAGAGCTCAGATGGTGGAGAATTCTGGGAGATCCTGGCCCACGGGCTGGAATTCGACGCTGTCGCTGATCGCAGGCGCTGGCCGCACAGGCTGATTCTGGACGAGATGCAACCAGAAACCTTGTTCGTGGTAATCAAGACGGCCAGTTATTATGATGCTGGTGCGCTGTATCGCAGTAACGATGGGGGTGCGAGTTGGGCAATTGTGAATGATATGCAGGTCCATGGCCTGTGTGTCCGTGGCGGCCTCGTTTTCGCCCTCGGCAAGTCCGGATTGCGTTTTTCTGCAGACGCGGGTGATTCTTGGGTGGTGCGCAACAACAAGATGCTTGGCGATGAAATCCTTTGGGATGATCAGGGAATTCTCTGGGTCAGTGGCGAGCAAGGCTTGTTTCGTAGCCCCGATTCCGGCAAAACCCATCACCTCTTCGCGTTTGAAGATCTTTGGAAGGTTCAGTCGTTTGATGTTGCAACGGTGCAGCAGGAAAAGGTTGTGGCAGTCGGTGTTCTCGGTTACGGACCGGGGCATGACAGGCTCTACCTCAGTCGCGACGAGGGCGAAACCTGGCTTGACCGTTCCGCAACCCTTCCCTATAAATCCAGTCTCGACCGATACTCCATTCCGTGGGCCATCAGAATCTCCCGGCACCATCCCGATCACATGTCTGCCGGATTGACTGAAGGATTTTTTCGAACCATTGATGGCGGCGAGCATTGGGCGGAACAGAACACCGGCCTGGCCATGCCTCATTTTCGGGTACCCTACATCACGACTATCGTCACTGCGCTGGCGACTTCAGCGCAGCAGCCGGACTTGATTCTCGTCGGCACGTCAAATGACGGCATTTATCGTTCGAGAGATGCCGGCAAGACCTGGCAGTTTGCCAGCGCGCCTTCTGGAAACTTGGTCTCGCTGGCGGCGGCGGAAAATGCGGGAAAGATCATTGCTGCGAGCAGTGGAGGAATCTATTCGTTGGAAGGCGGCACTTGGACTCCGACGACGATGTTGATCGGCCAGCTCATGAGCAGCGTGATGCAAGTAGCGATCAGCCCGCATAACCCTCAACTGCTGCTTTGCAGCGTCCACGACGCCTCTGAATCGAAATACACCTTCAAATCCACTGATGCTGGAAAAACCTGGCAGGCTGGCATTGCCAATTGGGGCGGGAATTGGGTTTTTGATCCGGTGGATACAAACCTGATTTTCATGACCAGCGGCAGAGTCTCCCGCGATCAGGGCGATTCCTGGCAGCCATTGCCGATTCCAGCCAGCCCGTCTTTCCCCACGGATTTGGCGGTTCATCCCACCGACAACAAGATTCTCTACCTGCTGCGGCGCGACGGCAGCATCGATCGCAGTCTTGACCAAGGCGCAACCTGGTCGCAAATTCGCGCCGGCATGGACTCGAATCAGACCATTATCCGGATTGACCCGCGCCAGCCCAGCACCCTCTATCTGGGCGGCACACGATTGTACAGAAGCGAGGACGCCGGACAAAGTTGGACGTATTTGCCGTTTCACGATGACATATCCGGTATCGTTTGCTGCAGCCATAACCAGGAATTCTTCATTGCCACGCTGCGGGAGGGCGTTTGGCGTTCGGCCGACGCCGGCAACTCATTCACCAAAATGGATGGCCTGCCCTCGGATCGCATTGTTGCGCTTGCGTTTGCCGTGCAGCAGCAGAGAAAGAAGCTGTTTGCGGGAACGCAGGGTGCCGGTGTTTATCAATGCGACTTGGGCCCGGTGCTGGCAGCCAAAGATGAACCGCGGATTCCGTTCCGGTACGTGTCTGCGCAAAATTATCCCAATCCCTTCAATACGGGAACGACGATTCGCTATTCGTTGCCGCGCGCCGGCCTGGCCGAGCTGGCTATTTACAACACACGGGGCGAAGAGGTGTATGCCTTTCCGGCGACGCATCAACTGGAAGGAAGGCATGAAGCAAGATGGGAGGGTAAAGATCAGGCAGGCAGCCAAGTGGCCAGCGGCGTTTACGTGTATCACCTGAAGATGGGCGGACAGGTTCAGGTGAGAAAGATGGTTTTGGTGCATTGAGACCTGTTGACTTGCACCGTGTCGCATCCAAACAACGAAAGGAAAGCCTATGAAGCTCTTGCGCATCGCGCGTGTGCCGCCGGTGGTGGTGTCGCCCGCGGACACCGTGCAAACCGCCGTGGAGAAGATGTGTGATGTTGGCGTCGGCGCGGTGGCAGTGGTGGATCAAGCCGGCCGGCCGGTGGGCATTTTCACCGAGCGCGATCTCATGCTGCGCGTGGTGCGCCCCGGCCGCGATCCGCATGAAACGCACGTCGAAAAAGTCATGACCCGCGACCCGTTGGTGGCGCCGCAGGAAATGGAAGCCAGCGACGCCTTCGAATTCATGACCGACAAAAATTTCCGCCACCTGCCGCTCACCGATCATTTCGGCAAACTGCAGGGCATGCTCTCGGTGCGCCATCTCATGCGGCACATCGTCGAGCATCTCTCGCATGAGCTGGAGGGCATGAACGCCTATCTCGGAGCTGATGCGCCGGGAGGAGACTGATCTCGCCGGCGGGATGCGGGGCAAGTGGTAGGAGGTAGATGGTAGGTGATGGGTTGTAGGTGATGGGTTGTAGGTGATGGGTGGTAGGTGGTAATTGATTTCTGATTCATCATCAAATTCCCTATACCCTACACCCTATTCCCTATTCCCCACTCCCCGTTCGCTGCGGCTTCAGGATCGTTTTTGAGTGTGACCCAATATTCAGAAAGGAGAATCGCCATGCCGATGCTGCAAGTCTTGAAGGCGCATCTCGATGCGCGGCGTATTCCTTACGAGGTGGTTCACCACCGCCGGGATTTCACCGCGCAGGAGACTGCCGCACACACGCACACGCCCGGCCGCCTGTTCGCCAAAACCGTGATCGTGGCGGTCGACCACAAGTACTGCATGTTTGTGTTGCCGGCCAATGATCAAATCGATTTGGAAAAGGTGCGCCAGGCGCTCAAGGCCAGCGAGGCCCGCGTTGCCACGGAGAGCGAAGTGGCGCATGTCTGCGCGGATTGCGAGCCGGGCGCCATGCCGCCCTTCGGGAACTTCTATGAATTGCCGGTGTACGTCAGCCACCATCTCATTCAGGATCACATGATCACTTTCAACGCCGGCACCCACGAAGATGTCATGCGCCTGCTCTATCAGGATTATGACAAGCTGGTGCAGCCCAGCGTGCTGGATTTTACCATCGCCCAATGATCCCGTCTGCCGCGGGCGCCGGCAAAGGGCCGGGTGGCTGCCAACCGCCGCCCGGTTTTGCAAGCCCCGGGCAAAGTTCTCTTTCAACAGAAAGGAGGTAGCCGACATGCCGACCTATGAATACCGCTGCCAAGACTGTGGCCATCAATTCATCGAGGTGTTGCGGCTGGACGAACACGACAAGAAAAAGCCGGAATGCCCAAAGTGCAAAAGCAAAAAGGTCGAGCAAGTGCTCTCGAGCTTCTTTGCCAAAACTTCCAGCAAGACTTGAGGCAAGGGTGATACGATGAAGAATCACGTCAAAACACTCGGTGGTCTCTACCTGTTGTTCGGCTTGTTCGGGCTGGTGGTGGCGTGGATCAAATGGCAGGCGCTCGCCGGCCAAGTGCCGATGGTGGGGAAGATCAGCATCCTTTCCACCAGCAGCGGCTTCACCGGCGTGGTCTCCTTCATGTTTGTCATCATCGCGCTGCCCGCACTGCTGGCCGGCTTCGCCTTGCTCAAGCCCCGCGCCTGGTCGCGAACCCTGGCTTTGGTGACCGGCTTTCTCAGCCTGGTGATCATCCCGCTCGGCACGGCGCTGGGCATTTATGCCATCTGGGTTTTGACCAACGAAGAAGCCAGGCAGGTGTTGGATTCCGATTACGTGAAGGAAGCGGAGCTGCCGCGAGTCTTTCCGCCCTATCACTGAGCGGTGAACTCACTGCAGTTTCCGCGGCGCAAGGCCAGGGCGGTGGTGTTGCGTGCGATTGCCGGGGTCAGCGGCATCGCGCGCAGCGCCGGGCCGCGCTTGCGCTCCGTTCAATCGCTGCGAACCGTTCAGACGCAATTGGGTGAGGGGTGAAGGAGACGCTCATGGCGAGCTTTGCCGAAATCCTTGCAATCCGCTGCCGCCACACGCGCACGATCGCGCGCTGCCTGACTTTGCTGTGGGCCGGCTGGTGGGTGTTTTTTGGATTGAGCTCGAGCTTCAACGCCGGCGTGGCACCTGCAAGAGTGCTGCTGCACATTGCCCTGCCCGGCCTGATCTTTCTGCTCACCGCTGCCATTGCCTGGCGCTGGGAAAATTTCGGCGCCAAGCTGCTGCTGTGGGAAGGCTTGCTCGTGTTCGCCTGTTATCCCATCATCACCTGGGAGGCGAACACGCTCGCGACCATTCTCTTTGTGATGTTGACCATGGGTCTGCCGCCGTTGCTTGCCAGCATTTTGTTGCGCAGTAATTGGCAGCGCATGCGCATTTTGAATCTGCTCGGCCGGACCTCATGAACACAATGCCGTTTTCTCTCACGCGGCTGCGCAGTCCCGGCTGCTCGTGGGCCGGCGCGCGCGCAGCCTTTGCAGATGCCCACGCGAGCGCAAGACTGCCGGGAAAGCGGCATTGTGCATGAAGCAGCGCGACGACATGCGATTGATTCTCAAGTCTGCGAAACCTTCGACTTCTTTTCGCATACCTGCAAACCTTGCCGAACGTGCGCAGCGGAGCAAGTCCGGATGCCAGGGCGCACGCCTCTAAAATTCAAACACTTGCAGTGTGCCGGTGCAGCCCTCAAATGGGCTGGATTCAGGCATGTGGTTTGTCACGTCTAAACCTACTGCCATGAGAAGCTCTCTTGGAAATATTCGCCAACTCAGGAGGTTCGGCAATGAGAAAACTCGTGACGATTGCGGGCATATTGGTTCTGCTGTTGACTGCGGCTGCTTGGGCGCAACCGGGCCGGCGCGGCTCGGCGCGTGAGCGTTGGGACAGTGATGCGATCATTCTGCGCAAAGGAGAAATCACCGCGATCGCTCTGCCGCAGGCCACTTTCAAGAGCGAAGGCAAGGAATACAGCGTGCATCTCGGGCCGCAGTGGTTTTGGAAGCAAAACGATTATGAACTGAAAAAGGGTGAGGCCGAGCTACGCGGCGAGGTTGAGAAAGAGGATGACGGCCTGCATTTCTATCCCTACACCATTACCCAGGGCGCTGCCAGGATCGAATTGGCAGACGATGATGGCATTCCGAAATGGTCCGCCGCCGGCAGCGCGAGCCGCAGAAGCGGAATGACGGCGCCGCGCCGGCACCACGGACATCATGGTTGCCGCAATGGCAGGTGTTGTCAATGAAGGAGGTGCATGTGACCGCGAGTGAACCGCAATCAGCAGAAATCACCGAGCCAGGTCACACCGGCCGGCAACCGCGCCTCGTGGGCTTTTTGTGCATGAGCGGCGCCCAGGTTTTCAATGATCTTTCCCATCCCGCGCGGCGAAGACTGCCGGCTCATTTCACCGGCATACCGGTGGAATGCCTGCTGCAGGTGCATGCCCGCGAGATTTTCAAAGCGCTGCTCTACGGTGCCGACGGCATTCTGCTGGCGGCCTGTGCCAGCGAATTCTGCCGGCACACACGCGCGGAAGTCCGCCAGCACGTCGCCAACCTCTGGCGCGCCATGGAAAGCTACCGCATTGCACCGAGCCGCCTGCGCCTGGAGTGGATTTCCGCCAGGGAGGAGGAGAAGTTCTTCCGTGTGCTCGCCGAGATGCAGGAAAGCTTGCGGCGATTTCCGCCGCTGCCAGCAGTGAAAGAGCTGGGCCGGAATCTCACTTATTGCGGATGACATGATGTACAAGATTCTCCAGAAACAAACTTTGGCAGCCGGCATCCAACGCTTTGAAGTGCTGGCCCCGGAAATTGCCCGGCATCGTCAAGCCGGGCAATTCGTCATCCTGCGTGTGCACGAGGAGGGTGAGCGCATTCCCATCACCATCGCCAAGGCGGAGGCCGAGCGCGGCACTATTTCGTTGATCGTTCAGGAGGTGGGCCGGACTACGCGCCTGCTGGGACAGAAACAAGCCGGTGACTTTCTGCCGGATGTCTGCGGCCCGCTCGGTGAGCCGACGCAGATCGAAAATTTCGGACACTGTGTTTGCCTGGCCGGCGGTGTGGGCGTTGCAGAAATTTACCCGGTGGTGGCCGCGCTGCGCGCTGCCGGAAATCAAGTCACGGCCATTATCGGCGCGCGCACGCGCGCACTGCTCATTCTCGAAGAGGAGATGCGGCAGGCGGCGGATCATCTCATCGTCACCACCGATGATGGCAGCTACGGCGTGCACGGCCTGGTGACACGGCCGCTCGGGGAAATGCTGCAGCGCGGCGAGAACCTCGACCGCGTGTTTTGCATCGGCCCGGTGCCGATGATGCGCGCGGTGGCGGAATTGACCCGGCCACATGCCATTCCCACGATTGTGAGTTTGAATCCCATCATGGTCGATGGCACCGGCATGTGCGGCGGCTGCCGCGTCACCGTCGGCGGCAAGGTCAAGTTCGCCTGCGTCGACGGCCCGGATTTCGACGCGCATCAAGTCGATTTCGACGAGCTGGTGCGGCGGCAGGGCATGTATCGCGAAGAAGAGCGAGTACTGTTGAAGCGATTCGACGAAGGCAGGTTTTGAAGGAAAACGGCCATGAGCCTTTCGAGATTCTTAGGAATTCTTTGTTTGCTTGCCTGCACCGAGCCGTATCCGGCAGTGTTGTTTGCGCAACGAGGCGATTGCAGTGGTTTGAATATGGTTCGCCTCGGTGAAATTCCTGGCCTGGGCTTTATTCGCGGCTTTGCGGATTTGAATCACAACGGCCTTGTGGATATTGTGGGTTCCGGTCCGCCTCTAGGGAATCCCAATGGGGGCTACCGCCTCAAGATATTTGAATACACTGGTGACAACAGATATGCAAGGCAAGTATACGAAGGCAGAACGGTTTTAGGTGGCTTTGATCATCCCGAGTGGATCGGAGATAGTGATGGGGACGGCCTTGTGGAACTTGCCATATCCCACCAAGACGACAGGCAAAACCTGTTTGTTTACGAAAGCCTGGACTCCTTATCTTATCCTATTCCTGATTCTATCAATCTTAAATGGCAGTTGCGTATGTGGGATTTTGGATTCTTGGTCAGACAGACAGTTTATGACGAGGATCTTGACAATGACGGGCTGCGTGAATTTGTTTTTGGCTTTGCCGATTCTGTTCTTCAGGAGGCAGCAATCTTTATCTGGGAGTGGGATGGTCGTAGCGGCTACAAAGAAGTCGGACGCCTCATTGTTGGCGAAAACTATGGTGATAAGATCTTTGGTGATTTTGACATGGACGGTTTTAAAGAGATTATAGTCGGAGATACACGCGGAGTTGTTCACGGTTTTGAGACTGCTGACAACGATTCTTTTTATCAACACTGGACGGGAAAGGCCTTTGTCCAGAACGCCATGAGAGGTGTAGCCATTAATGATGCTGATCAAGATGGCAAACCGGAATTTGTCATAGGTGCTGCAAGTTTTGAGCACGGTTATAAACTTTATACAATGTTTGAAACCATTGGTAATAATCAGTATGAGATTGTTTGGCAAGATACTCTCTGCGAGTTTCCATTAGGGTTTGGTAAAATGGTGGCTGGAGATGTGGATGATGATGGTGTTGATGAATTTGTTATCGCTAGTGAGTCAAACTTGCGCGTTTACAATGCTGTTGCAGACAACAACTTTCAATGTGTTTTCATTATGGATTATGGGGGGTCGGATTTAGATACGTATGACGCGAACAATAATGGTTATAGTGAGATCTTATACGGCACCCATCCTCATCAGCTTTTAGAGTACGTTCCTGTGACGGCTGTAGGGGGTGAATCAGTTTACTCGTTCACAACCTTCTTCGAATTATATCGAAATTACCCCAACCCTTTCAATAGCTCTACCACGATTGCATTTTGCTTACGTTTTTCAGCACGAGTGCAGCTCACGATATATGACATTTTTGGCCGAGAAGTTGAAACTCTGGTAAATGAATTAAAGCCCCCCGGCTACCATATCGTCAAATGGTCAGCTATCACGGACAATGAGAAGGGGATTGCAAGTGGGATTTATTTTTACTCATTATCCGTGGATAAAAGCACAAGAACAGCAAAAATGATCTTGTTGAGGTAGATCGGATCATTAAAACTCAAGGAGGCAAGTATGAAGCGGACAATCAAAACAACGCGGGCAGCGATCATCATTTGTGTGATGATTTCGTCGGCGGTTTCTGCTCAATCAACTGGCTCGTGGCAACCAGAGTTTCGAGTAACCAACAATAGCGCCACACAGCAAAACCGCCTGGCGGGGCAAGCGCGCTCAGTCATGGTAGACCCTTTCAATACCATCTATGTCGTCTGGCGTGACAACCGTAATGGCGGAAACGACTGGGACATTTACATGAGGCGTAACAAAAACGGCTGGCAGGCAGAGCAGCAGGTTACACTTGGCCCACATAGCTTTACAGCTGTTAACCCAACCCTAATGTTTCGCCTCGCCAAGCTCCCCACTTGGAGAAATCAGGTTTGGATCGCATGGTTGGACAATAAAGACGGAGGTTATGAAGTCTATTACTCGGTTTGGGATGTTGATCAAAATCTTTTTCTTGAGCAAGAGACTCCTCTCAGCGTTTTGGGTGGCTACCGGGTGCCGTGGGACAATGACATAAAATCAGCGCCCAGCCTCATAAGCAGCAGCGCCGGCGACACCGTCTTTGCTTTCTATGCTTACGATCTCGCCCCAAACGATGATCAAATCTTCTATCGGCGTTTTAAGAGTACCAGTTGGGCCAGTGAAGCAGAAGTACCAGTAGGCAGTAGTTCTTTGGAACTGCATCCTTTTGTCGTGGCCTCAGCCGGCGGTGAGCTGCACTTGCTTATGAACAAAGCCCAGGGGGATGGCATTTACTATGTCAAACGAAACGCGGGCAATGCTTGGCAAAACCTTTTTAAGGTGATTCAATTAGATGAAAATGGAGGAACCTCTGTAGCAAGGAGCGGACATGGTTGGTCGCAGCTCGATGTCGACGGTAATCTTCATGTGGTCGGCACTCGCTCAAGAGAGCATGATCAATACGGTTGGATTCAATACAGGTTTTTGAATGTCCAGCAGCAGCAATGGAATGCTGTCGAAGATGTCGAGCCCGATCAGCTAGACTTGGACACTTGGCCTTCTTTGGCGGTTGATCCGGAGAAAAACGTGCGTGTTTTTTGGTCCGAAGCGGCCAAAATACAATACCGCTTCAAAGTAGGTGGAAGCTGGGGCAGCATTAATGACTTGGTGGCGACCGCAAATAGCAATGTTGCTCCAGTCGTTACAGCAGATGTCGATGGCAATGTGCACGTTGTCTGGACTGATACTCGACACAGTAACGATGAAATCTACTACAGGAAATACGATCTGGCCCCCAAAGCTCCCAAGAATCTGGCTCAAACGGCCACCACGGGTCAGCATCCTCATCTCGTTTGGGATGCCAACACCGAGGTTGATTTACAGCAATATCGCGTTTTTCGCAATGATACGCAGATCGCCATCACAGTCAACACGTCGTACACTGATGAAAACTGGATCATCGGCCAAGGACTGACACTTACCTACAAAGTCAAAGCCGAAGATGCAATCGGGCAATTGTCGGCCTACTCAAATGCTGTGGCCGTTACAGGAACTGGCGGAAGCGAGAAACGGCTGGCAGATTCGAACAACCATGAGTCCGGCTTGGAACCATTTGCCCTTATTGGAAACTTCCCCAATCCTTTTAATGCGAGGACGGAGATCCATTATCGTCTTCCTCGAGAAGGTGATGTGTTTCTCGCAGTTCACAATCTCCAAGGCCAACAAGTCGCAAAGTTGGTGGAGGGTCATCAACGTGCGGGAGAATACAGAGTGTTTTGGAACGCTCTGTCAGCAGGATCAGGATTCTATTTCTACAGTCTGAGAGCAGGCGATCATTTTGAAGTCAAAAGAATGCTTGTTGTCAAATAGTGTCTCTTGAAAGAAGTTATGGCGAAGCGAATCATCCCCGAAAAAACACCGATGCCCGAGCAGGCGCCGCAGCGCCGCATTTCTAATTTTGATGAAGTCGCGTTGGGTTACGATGATGATCAGGCTGTGTTTGAAGCCAGCCGCTGCCTGCAGTGCAAGAAACCGGTCTGCATTGCGGGCTGTCCGGTGGGCATCGACATTCCGGCTTTTGTGGACCGGGTCGCGCAAGGCGACTTTATTCGCGCGGCGGAAATCATTCGAACCAAGAATGCCTTGCCCGCGGTTTGCGGCCGCGTCTGCCCGCAGGAAAGTCAATGCGAGCTGGTGTGCGTGATGGGCAAGAAGTATCAGCCCATCGCCATCGGCCGCCTCGAGCGCTTTGTGGCAGACTACGTTCGTGAGCAAAGCAACGGCACGCCGGCGAGCAATATCTCAAACAAGCGGAGCAAGTCGGTCGCGGTGGTCGGCGGCGGCCCGGCGGGCCTAACCGTGGCCGGGGAATTGATTCAGCTCGGCTATCGTGTCACCGTGTTCGAAGCTTTGCACAAGCTCGGCGGGGTGTTGGTTTATGGCAT
This sequence comes from bacterium, assembly GCA_023150945.1. Classification (NCBI taxonomy): domain Bacteria; species bacterium. Next base: position 102,238 of record JAKLJX010000022.1, read on the forward strand.
TCCGGAGTTTCGTTTGCCCAAGGCAATTCTGCAGGCGGAAGTCGATCAGCTTGCCGAAATGGGCGTGGAGTTCCGCACCAATCACGTTGTCGGCCGCACGGAATTGGTAGATGAGTTGCTGGGACGATACGATGCCGTGTTCATCGGCACGGGCGCAGGCCTGCCTTATTTCATGAACGTGCCGGGCGAGAACTTGAATGGCGTTTATTCGGCAAATGAATTCCTCACGCGCCTCAATCTCATGCGCGCCTATCGTTTTCCGGAGTGGGATACGCCCGTCAAAGTCGGCAAGGCTGTGGCCGTGATCGGCGGCGGCAACACCGCCATGGACGCCGTGCGCACCGCCAAACGCATGGGTGCAGAACATGCGTATTTGGTTTATCGCCGCTCACGCACCGAGTTACCGGCGCGCGCGGAAGAAGTGCATCATGCCGAAGAAGAAGGCGTTGAGTTTCGCTTCCTCGAAGCGCCGGTGGCGGTGCAGGGCGACAGCAAAGGCTGGGTGACGCAAATCGAGCTCATCAAAATGCAGCTTGGCGAACCCGATGAATCGGGGCGGCGGCGGCCAGTGCCGATCGAGAATTCGAATTATACTCTTGACGTTGACACCGTGGTGGTGGCCATCGGCCAGGGACCGAACCCGCTCATTCCGCGCACGACGCCGGGATTGAAGACAGGCAAGCACGGCATCATCACTATCGATCCCGAAACCGGCGCGACCAGCAAGCCGGGCGTGTTTGCCGGCGGCGATGTTGCCACCGGCGGCGCAACCGTTATCCTGGCGATGGGCGCCGGCAAGAAAGCGGCAAGGGCAATTCATGAATTTCTACGTTGATGAGGCAGCGCGATGAAGCTTGCAACTTTGGTTCGCTGGGCTGGCATTATTCTCCTTGGCATTTTCGTTCTCATGCAATTCGTGCCTTATGGCCGCAATCATACGAATCCGCCCGTGCGGCAGGAGCCGGCTTGGGATTCGCCGCAAACAGCAGCGCTGGCCCGGCGCGCCTGTTTCGATTGCCACAGCAATCAAACCCAATGGCCGTGGTACAGTAACATTGCACCGGTATCCTGGTTGGTGCAAAACGACGTTGATGAAGGCCGCCGCAAATTGAATTTCTCCGAATGGGATCTTCCACAAAAAGAAGCTGACGAAGCCGCTGAGCAAGTGCAAAAGGGGAAAATGCCGCCCTGGTTCTACCTGCCGCTGCACGCACAGGCCCGGCTTTCGCAACCAGAAAAGCAGGCGTTGATGGGCGGCTTGCAGACGACGCTTGGCAGAGGCAAGCAGCACGGGGAGCAGAGCGGTGAAGCGGTGGGCGAGCACGAACAAGAACACGAACACTGAGTCCGGGCAGCGGCGCAATTCAACCGCATGGCCGGCAATCAGCATTTTCGCCACGAAAGGAAAAACAATGGATCTTCTGAGTGTGGGTTTGATTCTCGCTGTCTATTTGCTTTTGCAGTTGGTGATCCTGCCCAAACTCGGCGTGCCGACCTGAATGTCGTCAGCATGCGGCGTGGATCGCCGCAAGGCTTCCACTGCGACGGGAAAGCAGCAGGAGGAAGGGGAATCGACACAATAGCGCGGCAGCGTTCAGGCGTTCCTGACCACGCCGTCTTGTTGTGATTCTGCCGGAGTCTTCTTGGGCAGAACCTCTTTGCTTGTGTTTGAAAAGGGCCTTTCACGTGGAGAGCATGAGATGAGTTACTACTTTGTCAAGCAAACGCGCTATGGCTTTGAAGAGGCGATCGCGCGGGTGACCGAAGCGCTCAAGCAGGAAGGCTTCGGCATTCTCACGGAAATTGACGTACAGGCGACTTTGAAGAAAAAGCTCGACGTCGATTTCCGCCGTTACAAGATTCTCGGCGCTTGCAACCCGCCCTTTGCGCATCAAGCGCTGCAGGCGGAAGAGTACATCGGTACGATGTTGCCGTGCAATGTCATCGTGCAGGAGAAAGCCGGCGGCGTCGAGGTGGCCGCGGTCGATCCGGTGGCTTCGATGGCTGCCGTGCGCAACGAACAGCTCGGTCGCATCGCCGGTGAAGTGCGGCGCAAGCTCGAGCAAGTCATTCAAAACGTATGAAGCTCGGCCGGGCCGCAGCGGGTCGCCGCGCCGCGGCCCGGCGGTCCAACCTGGAGGCAAGCAATGAACAAACAGATGTTGATTGACCGCTTGAATGAAGATCTGGCGGGCGAATTGGGCGCCATCATTCAGTATCTCACGTACGCCGCCAAGGCGAGCGGGCCGTTCCGGCCGCAATTGTCGCAGTTTTTTGCGGCGGAGATTGCGGATGAGCAACTGCACGCCCAATTTCTCGCCAACAAGATCGTTGCGCTCGGCGGCGAACCGACGACCACGCCGCGGCCGGTGCCGGCAGCGCATGGCAATCGCGAGATGCTGGAAGCGGTTTTGGCAGCCGAACGCCGCGCCACCAAGGATTACACCCAGCGCGCGCGTGACGCCGAAGAGTTCGGGGACAAGGGACTCGTGGTGCAGCTCGAAGATATGGTGCGGGATGAAAGCGGGCATTCCGAGGAAACCGAGCGCATTCTGCGCGACTGGCCGCTCTGAGAAGATTCTCCGGCCGGCACGGAAAAGGCAGATCACCTGCGGCATGGCCTCGCAAAGTCTTGCAAACGCCGCGAGGCCCTGGTTGTCTTCACCGCCTCGGTGCCGCAGGTTAGGCCCCGGCAGTTTGTTTCAACAGCCTGCCCGGGCTTTCTTCTTTTGGGCGGGCGGAAGCGAAACTTTGGGCTTCGCAGGCGCAGTAGAATCATGTGGTGCCGGCGCCACGCCGCTGCCGCCAAAATAACCCGCAGCGCCTTTGCGAAATTCGTATTTGAGAATCTCCGCATCAGCCACGGCTTCGCCCGGCGCGGTGGGGTTCAGAATCGCCGCCGTCCAATAATTCAAACCTCCCAGCAGCACGCGGCTGTCGATCCCCTGCTGTTTGAGCAACACCCACGCCTGCGCCGCGTGCGTGCCGCCGTTCGAATATAGCACCACCGTCTTGTCGCCTGCCATCATCTCCAGCGCTTCAGCCTCGAAGAGCCGGTTGAAGGGAATATGCACCGCGCCGGGGATATGATACTGCGCGTATTCCTCCGCCGAGCGCATATCCACCACCAGCAGATCCGGTTTTTTGTCAATCAACCAGGCCGCGAGCTCTTCCGCGGTGAGATGATCCTGTTCATTGATGATTGCCTCAGCCAACTGCTGCGGCGAGACCGCGGTGGCGGTGCGCAAACCCGCGGGCGAGAGCGCCAACAAGCCGCCGAGAATGATCAACAACGCCACGCCGAACCGCCGATCCAGGAGGGTGTGCCATTTCATATCGTCTGCTCCAATTGCAGTGCGGCGGCGGATTGCTCGCGGCGTTCCGCGCCCGCAGCGGCCGCTGCCGGTTGCGGTTGGAATCTCTTTTCGAGCCATTCCGCGCCGTAAAACATGCCCAGTGCCATCAGTACCACCAAAAACGCCACGACGCCAGGGCGGAGATTGAGCCAATCACTCAGTGTAACCTCGCCGAGGCTGCCGCTTTCGGCGAAGCCCTGCAAGGCCGGATAGGCCACGCCGTAAAGCAACATGCCGAACAGCGCGCCGGCGACATAGATCATGCCGTCAAGCTTGCCCGTGGCGCCGGCAACCAGCGAAGTGCCGGGGCAATAGCCGCCGACGACGAAGCCGATGCCCATGAGCGCGCCGCCCATGATCTGCGGCCACAAAAACGTGGGATTGAGCGACACCAGCGAAAGATCGAGCACTTCCATCCAGTTGAGATAGAGCAGGCCCAGCATCGCCACCACAATGGCAGTGAACATGACTTTGAGCACGGTCATGTCGCGAAAATAGAATTGCATGGCCAGCTTGCGGCTGCTGCCAAAGCCGGCACGCTCCAGCGTGAAGCCAAAGAGAATGCCGAGCAGAAACGCAATCACGAAGCTGGTCTGCTCGCTGAACAATTCCTGCGGATAAAGTGGGGCTGGCATGATTACTCCTCGTTGCTGGATTCTGGATTCTGGATGCTGGATGCTGGATGCTGGATTCTGGATGCTGGATGCTGGATGCTCGATACTGGATGCTCGATACTGGATGCTCGATACTGGATGCTCGATACTGGATGCTCGATACTGGATGCTCGATACTGGATG
>JAKLJX010000023.1 GCA_023150945.1 bacterium
AATGGAATTACACAATCAAGCCCCGAAATTAAGCACCTTCAGAATTGTATACTTTGTTTTTTAACGGGCCCTAAGGTGTGTCTGTCTCGTCCGGAGAGGCCATCGCCGGGTGCTTGATCATGAACGAGAGCACGGCTTATTCAACCAGGGCACGTGCCCGGTCGGTTTCTTCCTTACCCGTGCGGACACAAACGAAATCCCACGGAAGAAGCCTTTTCTTCGGTGGGATTTCGGTTCGGGTCAGCCGGGCTTGACAGGCAGCCCGCAGCCCGGCTGTTGACAGCATTCGGCATCAGTAACCTTCGCCCTCAGCCGGCAATTTGGTTTTGCCGCGGAAGGAATAGAAGACGTAACCAAAGTAACCCGCGGCCAGCACCATGCCGATGATCCACCACACCATACCGACGCTCAGGCTGTATTCCTGCGCCGCGCTGTTGTAGATGGTGAGCGCGAATTGCCGATCGGTGGAGGCGGGCAACATGGTGGGGAACAAACCAAAGGCCGTACTCGCGGCCATGCCGGCGATGAACAGGCTGGAAGCGAAAAACGCATGGCTGTCCTGCTGGCGTGCCTGAGCGTAGGCGCCGCCGAGCCAGCCCAGCAGGCCGAGCACGGGAAAAATAAATCCCCAGGGCGCGTGCCGGTAATTGTCCCAGATTTCGGGGTGAATGTACCAGGTGGCGAGAAAAGCCAGCAGCGAGGTGGCCAGGGTCAGCCACCAGGCTCTTTCCGCCCAGAGCCGCGCGCGCGTTTGCAGGGCGTTCGTGGTCTTCATCGCGATGAAATGCGCGCCGTGCGCGGTCACCGTCGCGAGCGCCACCACTCCCATGATCACCGTGAACCAGTCGAGAATGCCGGCTGCGGGCACCACGGTGAAGGTCGTCCACAAGGGCGCGAAGAAATAGCCTTCGGGGTTGAGCGGAACGCCGCGCACCACGTTGCCGAGCGCCGCGCCAAAGAAGATAGCCAACAGTGTGCTGGCGAGCGAGAAGGTTACATCCCAAAAGGCTTTCCACATGGGATGGCGCAGGTGATGGCGGAATTCGATGCCGATGGCGCGCAGCATGAGCAGCCACAGCACCATCATCAACGGCAAATAGAAGCCGCTGAAGCTGGAGGCATAAACCTTGGGAAAGGCGAAATAGAGCGTGCCGCCCGCCGCCAGCAGCCAAACTTCGTTGCCATCCCAAACCGGCCCGATGCTGTTCAGCACCGTGCGCCGCTCATCCTCGGTTTTGGCGACCAGCAGATGAATCACGCCGGCGCCGAGATCAAAGCCATCCAGGATGACGTACATCGTGAGCATGAAGCCAACCGCGATGAACCAGAAGATTTCCATTCAAACCTCCGTGAGTGAATGCGAAGACGCTGCCCGCGCCGTGCCAGCCAGGCCAGGGTTTCTCCGAGAATGCTCCAACCTTGGCTGAGCCGTGGTTTCTTCCACTTCGACTGCCAAAGAGACTCTGAGAATCTTCATGCGACAGCCCAATCGTTGCAGGATCGTCTTCTCGAGAGTCTACGCTTGCGGACCGACACGGCGCCGAACCGGTGCGGCCGCGGCGACAGGCATGGCAGCAGACGGATCAAGCGGCGGAGGCATGGGCTGCGGCCGGCGCCGGCCCATGAAAAACCTCGCGCATCACCAGAAACAGAAACAGCATGCCGAGCAAAGCATACATGCCCATGAAGCCCAGCAGCGTGAACAGGCCGTTGCCCGCCGATACCGTCGGCGAGATGCCTTCGGTGGTGCGCAGCAGGCCGTAAACCAGCCAAGGCTGGCGGCCCAGCTCGGCGGTCATCCAGCCGGCAGTGTTGGCAATGTAGGGAAAGGGAAAGCTGAGCATTAGAATCCACAACAGCCAGCGGGTGGAGTAAAGTTTACGCCGCCAGAGCAGATATGCTGCAACGGCCATGATCGCGATGAAAATCGTGCCCAACCCCACCATGATGTGATAGGCGTAATAGAGTAGTGGAATGTTGGTGGGCCATTGCTCGCGTGGAAAAGCATCCAGGCCTTTGACCTCGGCGCCCCAGCGGTAGTAAGTGAGGAAGCTGAGCAGCCGGGGAATGTGAATGGGATTGTCCATGCGCAACTTCTCCATGTCGGGCTGGCCGATGAGGATCAATTCCGCGCCTTCCTTGGTTTCGAACAACCCCTCCATTGCCGCCAGGGTCACGGGCTGATAGGTGGCCACGTTCTTGCCCTGGCCATCGCCGGTGGGAAAAGCCACCAGCACCGCGGCAAGCAAGCCGGTGGTCACGCCCAGGCGCAGAAACACCTTGCCGTATTCTTCATGACGGTGATCCAACAAGTAAAAGGCGCCAACGGCCGACACGACAAAGGCGGCGGTGATCACTGCGCCGATCATGTTGTGGAGGTATTGCCAGCCGAGCCAGGGATTGAGCAGCAAACCCCAAAAGCTGGCGAGATGCACCGAACCGTCAGCCGCCACCGAATAGGCCACGGGGTGCTGCATCCAGGCATTGGTGGCTATGATGAAGAAGCCCGACAGCCAGGAGCCAAGAAACACCATGAACGCGGCGACGAAATGGCCGATTTGCCCGAGCTTTTTTTCACCAAAGATGAACAGGCCGAGAAAGCTCGATTCCAGAAAGAAAGCGAACACGCCTTCCATCGCGAGCGTCTGGCCGATGACGCCGCCGGCAAAGGTGGAAAACTTGGCCCAGTTGGTGCCGAATTGAAACTCCATCGGAATGCCGGTCACCACGCCCAAGGCGAAGTTGATCGCGAAGATTTTGGCCCAAAAGCGTGCGCTGCGATTGTAATGCTCGTCTTTGGTGCGCAGGGCCAGCCCCTTGAGGATCACGATCAGCAATCCCAGGCCCATGGTCAGTTGGGGGAAAAGATAGTGGAACATAATCGTAAAAGCAAAGTGCACGCGGTGCACCAGCAATGCCTCTTCCATCCTGTTCTTCCTTTCTTGTGAGAGTGCCAGGTGTGACCGTCTGCGCCGGCGCCTCCCTAAAATAGAAAAGACAGCGACGAGAATTCGCGCTGTCATGCAATGTTTCCCAAAATGTCAAAACAACTGTGCGCACGCGCCGGGCGTACGAGAGCTGTCGGTTCCAGGTTTAGGTGACGCCCTCCACCGGCAGACCGGCGTCGTGGTACAATTCCTCGCCCTGCGGATTGGTCACCAGGACGTCGATTGCAATTCCTCGCCGCACGCTTGCCGTCACGACACAGAAGTCTTCGAACAATTCCAGACAGCGGATCATGCGTTGCTGCTCCGCGGCAACCTCCACCATGAGGTGCACGTCGATCTTGCCGATGCGCAAGCGGCCCTGCTCGTTGCGCACCAGCGCGCCGGTGACGGTGGTCTTGATATTCTTGACTTCTATCTTAGCTCTTTGCAGGCAAAATAGCAAGCTGGCGCTCAGACAATCACCCACCGCCGCGCCCAACAGCCGGGAGGGATTGGGCCCGCGGTTGTGGCCGAGCGGCGGCGGTTCATCGAGCGTGAGGGGCGCGAGATGCTCCTGGTCGAAGATCGCCTTGAATTCATAGTCCTGCACCCGTTCGAGCCGAAGCGCAAAGGTTCCGTTTTCAGCCATGCCGGTCTTCCTCGAGACTAGTTAGGTCTGGCAGCTTGTCCTTCCTGCAACACGAAGTTGATGGGAATGGCCATCCACACGGCCACCGGTTGATCTTGCGAGATCGCCGGTTTGAACACCCATTGTTGCACGGCGGCAACCGCCGCGTCGTAGAAAATTTCGGGTCCCTGCAACGGCACGACTTTCTTGACCTGGCCTTTTTTGTCGATGAGAGCCTTGACGAACACTTTGCCCTGCACGCCGGCCTTGCGGGCCAACTCCGGGTAAACCGGCTGCACGCGCTTGACGATGGCCGGCGGCGTCTGGAAGGGCACGAATTCATCCATGCCCGGCTCTTCTTCGCCGAAGAGCAGTTCATCCGAGCCGATCACCAACGAGTCACCGCCGCCGGTGCCCTCACCGGAAGTGATCGGCGCCTGGAATTGCGACAATTCCTCCTGCGTGGCAATGGTGGCTTCAGGCGTGATTTGCGCGTCCGGCACCGGCACGGGGATACCCACGGAGGGCCGGGCCACTGGGGCCGACACCGCGATCGCGGGCGCGGACGAAGCTGAAATCGACGGCGGTGGCCCGAGCTCGGCGATGTCTTTGATCACCCGCATGCGCACCATGCGCACTTCCGGCTCTTTCGACCACTCCCGCCCGCCGATCCACATGCCGATTGCCACCAAATTGAAGAAGAGCGCCACGCCCAAGGCCCAGGTCAGGTAGCGATTGTAGACTTCATTCAGCTCCGGCGCGCCGTAGGGGAAAAGCTGGTAAAGCTTGAGGCTGTTTGCTGTCATCTTGATTTCTCCTTTCCCTGCACGGGAAACGCGCTAACCGGCGTTGGCTTGGAGTTTCTGCAACATTTCGATATCGGTGGGCTTCATGGGCGCCAGGCTGAAGCGATTGACATTGGCGAGCTCGAGCTCGTCCATGACATCCACCATCAGGTGATACTTGCTCTTGGGATCGACTTTGATCAGCGTAATCAGCTTGGGGTTGGTGCGGTTGCGCTCATCCAGGAATTTGCGCAGATCTTTGAACTCGATCTTCTCCGGCGTTTCGATGCCCAGATTCCAAAACACGCTGCCGTCCTGCAGCACGCGCAGGGTGAGCAGGTTGGATTCTGCCACCTCCACGTCGGTGTTGCTCGGCGGCAGATTGATCTCCATCGTCTGCGGCCGGCTGAACACACTGGTCAACATGAAAAACGTCAGCAGCAGGAAGGCAATATCCACCATCGGCGTCATGTCGATGTGGATGCCGACCCGCTGGATCTTGCGTGGCCGGCTCTCGTCTTCCGAGCCCTTTTTCTCGGCTCTTTTGCCAATATTCTCTGCCATATTTACGGCCTTTCTCTCACCTAGAATTGATTCAACTGCCCGCGCGCGGCTGGCCGGCGGCGAGACTCACGGCGGACAACGACGCACCCCCGCGGGGGGGACACCAAACGGCGGCCAACTCACTCCGCTTCGCTGCGTTCGAGATTGGTCACCAGATTGAAGCGCGTCAGGTTGACCTTCTGCATAATGTCCATCACTTCCATGACCACGCCATACTCCGTGTCGCGGTCGCTCTTGAGCACGGCGCGCAGTTTGGGGTTGGACACGCGCGCCTCCACCAGCTTGTGCGCCAGCGCGTTCATCTCAATCGGAACTTCGGTTCTCAGCGCATACTCCTCGCCGAAGAGCCGGCGGCGCAGGAATTGCGAATCGACGCCGACGTAAAGGTCGCCTTCTTTGGCGATGGTGATGGTCAAAACGTCCGATTCCGGCAGTTTGATTTGCGAATGGGAATCGGGCAGGATGACATCCACTTCTGCGGGTGGGCGAAATTGCGTCGTCAACATGAAGAAGGTCAACAGCAGAAAGGCAATATCGACCATCGGCGTCATATCCAGCCGAATGCCGGTACGATGCAATGCCATAGGACATGCCTCCCGGGGTTAGCGTGATTCTCTGGTCTTGCCCGTCAGGATCTCGACGACGGAATAGCTCGCCTCATCGATCATGTAGGTGAAGCGGTCCACTTTGTTGACGAAGTAGTTGTAGAACACGATCCCGAGGATCGCACCCACCAGCCCACCGGCGGTGTTGATCAGTGCCTCGGAGATACCGATGGAAAGCTGCACGGCGTCGGGGGCACCGGCGTGTGCCAGCGCGCGGAAGGCGCGGATCATGCCGATGGTCGTGCCCAGCAGGCCCACCATGGTCGCGATCGAGGCGATGGTGGCGAGCGCCAGCAGGTTCTTTTCCAGCAGCGGGATTTCCAGCTTGGTGGCCACGTCGATGGCGCGCTGGGTTTCCTTGGCCACTTTGTCCATGTCGCTTTCGGGCTTTTGGTTGACGCGTTGATAGCGTTCCAGGCCGGCGCGGATGATGTTGGCCATCGAGCCGCGTTGCTCATTGCAGGCGGTCAGGGCGGTATCGACATCGCCGTCCATCAAGCTGCGTTGCACTTTGTGCAGGAAGTTGACCAGTGCGCCGCGGCCCTGCGCCTTGTTGAGCGACAAAGCCCGCTCGACGATAAAGGTGATGTCCATCATGATCAGCAGCATCAGCAAAATGACCAGCGGGCCGCCCTTGTAGATAAATTCCAAGCCGTAGCGGTCGTTCGGCGCACCGAAGATACCGTAATAGATATAGGTCGCCACCGCCAGCTCAATGAGGATCACGATCAGCAGGAAAAGATTACGCTTCATAACTCGCCTCCGAGAATGGGTTGATTCAAGCCGTCGCCAAGCTGGCGAGCGCTTCTTCTTGGTTGGGAAACACTTCGAATACTTCCGTCAATTTGGTGATGACCAAAACGTTCTCCACGCTGTCGCGCAGGCTGCACAGCAGCAGCCGGCCCCCGCGTTTGGCATACTCTTGATGGCCCGCCACCAACACCCCGATGCCGGTGCTGTTGAGATAGGGCACCTTCTCCAGGTTGACGATGGCGAACTTGTTGTCCTCTTGCGCCAGGTTTTGCAGCGTCTCCCGGAGCGCGAAGGTCTCATCGTTGCCCGTCAGTGAGGTTTTGGGCGAAAGAATCACCACCTTGCCACGAGCTAATTTTTCCAGTTTCATAACCTGACTCCCTGCGGTTTGGGCTTGGGAAGGTCGGCGCCGGCACCTGAGCCCGGCCTGCAACCTTCGCAGATTGTGCGGCTCCATCCCGGCAGCCACTCTATTGCTCCAACAACTTCAACCCGCGGATGGCATCTTCGTTTTTCGGATTGAGTTGCAACACCCGGCGATAGGCGGCCATGGATTCCTCGCGCTGCCGGTTCAGCGCCAAGCCCTGCGCCAGCCAGAGCCAGCCATATTCACTCTTGGGCTCGAGTTCAACGTGTTTGCGCAGCATCTGTGTGGCCTTGCCGTAATTCCGTTTGACCAGATTGTAGAAACCGATCTGCTTCATGGCTTCGGAGCTTTTCGGATCCAGCTCGAGCACTGCTTCATATTGCGCCTCGGCCTGGGTGATCGAATCGACCTGGGCATAGGTGCGCGCCAGCGACAGCCGCGCTTCCAAATAGTCAGGCTTCAGCCGGACGCTGTTGCGCAGCGGTGGAATCGCGCCGTTCCAGTCTTGCATGCCGATGTAGGCGATGCCCTGATTGAAATATGCACCCGGCGCGGTGGAATCCGCTTTGATCTTTTTGTCGAAGCAGGGCACGGCTTCGGCGTAACGCTTTTCGATCACCAGCAGCGTGCCCAAATCGAAGTACACATCTGCCTGGGTGGAATCGAGTGCCACCGCCTGCTGCAGCTTGGGAATGGCTTCACTGTATCGCTTCGTGCGCGTCAGGCAGCGGCCCCAGCGGATGTAGTCTTCGGTCTGCAACTCGCCGTTGGTGACGATTTGCGCGAGCCGCTCGTACACTTTGGCGGTGTTGTCGTAGTCGCGCGTGTCATAGTAGAGATTGGCCAGCAGGCGTTGCGCCTCCACCGAACCGTTGTTCAACTGTACCGCTTTTTCGGCCTTGCTCACGGCGGCGGCCGGCTGGCGCGCGGCATAAAGCGATTTCGCCAGCAGGAAGAAGCCGGGATACGAGTCCGGCTGGCGGACGACGTGGCTCTCCAACGCGGTGATCGCCTCGCCGTAGCGCCGTGCCGTGAAGTAGATGTTGCCGAGATCGAAGTAAGCCTCGGGATGATCGGGCTGCAGCCGCACCACCTCCTGCAACTCGATCAACGCATCGTTGAAGTTTCTCTCCTTCATCAGCAGCTTGCCGAGCGTGTAGTGCACCTCCATCCGGCCCGGTTCCAGCTTGAGCGCTTCGCGATAATTGTCGATGGCCAGCGCCGGCACTCTTTGTTTGGAATAGGCATCGCCCAGGGTGACATAGACGTCGGCGTCTTTGGGTGCGGCCTCGCGCGCTTTGAGCAGTGTGATCAAAGCCGCGTTGAGCGAATCCTGCGCCAAATAGACCTGGCCGAGCGTGAGCAGGAAACGGCCCTGATTCTCCTTCAGCTTGGCGCTTTCCTTCAACACCGCCTTGGCCTCGTCGTATTTCTGCAGCTCCATGTTCAGCAGCCCCAGGGCATGCAGATAATCGCCCTTCTTGCCGTTCAGCTCGCGCGCCCGCTTCAGCTCTGCCAACGCCTCCTCGCGCTGACCGGTTTGCCAAAGCGACATACCGAGAAAGTAGTGCGCCTCGTCGGAGTTGGGATTACGCTGCAGCTCTTCGCGCAAAAGCGGAATCGCCTCGCCGTACTTTTTGCTTTCAAACGCGTCGCGCGCGGCCAGCAGCGTCGTCTGCTGCGACCAAACGGCGGCGCCAATTGACAGCAACCCACTGAGCAGGATGATTTGAATGCGAATGTGCATGGTTCCCTCGACAGCTTTCTTCATTGCGGCATGTCGCGAATGACTTTGAGCAGGTCCATGGTGGTGATGATGCCCACCACCCGCTCCTTGTGAGTGACCATGAGCCGATGAACGCGTCCGCCGATCATCGTGTCCGCCACCTCCTGAATGGGCGTCTGTTCATCGACTTTGAACACGAACGGCGTCATGATCTCCCGTACCGTGACCAAGGGTTTCTCTTCAACGTGAAACGAGCTGATCTCCTCAGCGGAAAGGCGGTCTTCCCAACCGTGCAGGTAATAGTCATGAGGCTCGTTCGCCCGGACCCGCATCTCGGCGAGGCTGTCGTGCTGCACAATATCCGTCAACGAAACCACGCCAATCAATTTGCCGGATTCATCCGCCACCGGCGCGCCAGTGATCGCCTTGTCGATGAGAAATTGTGCCAGCTCTTCAATGGTCCAATCGTCGGGAACGGAGAGGACATTGGGATTCATCACGTCCTTAGCGGTCAGTCTTTTCATGACAGCCTCCTGGATGACATGCGCTCGGAGTTGCTTGATCCGCCTCACCACGCTTCCAATGAGCATCAATGGTGCCAAAACCTTCACGTCAAAACAAGGTGACCTATGTTTTTGAATGTTATCTAATTACGCCGGCAGGCTCCGAGCCATGTTGCAGGCAGGAAATTCTTCCTTCTCGGAAAATGACAAAGGGCTTTCTCAAACTTGGGAAAAGCGTGCGGGCGGTTTGAAGGAAGGTGATGCGGGAGGAAATCGGGGCTGAAGGAATCTCAGGGCAGCAGCTTGGCCACCAGGCGAAATCCGATATCTTGTGAGCTGTGCTCGGGTTGAAAAGCATCGCGATAGGGAATGTACAACAAGGCGACGCTGGCACTGTACCACGAGCCGCCGCGTCCCACGCGCAGTCCGCTGGCCTCATCGTGGTTGCGCGCATCATCGCGGAACGGGCGCTCGCGGTTATAAGCACGATTGAGCGACTGCGTCCACTCCACCACATTGCCGCTCAGGTGATACAGGCCAAAACGATTGGCACGGTCAGATGCATAGGACTCCTGCCAACCCACGACCGTCACCGGGGCGTCGGGATTCTTCTTCCAATTGTACCAGGGAATCTCGCGGTCACTGAGCAACAGGCTGAGGCCGTAGTCGAAATTGTCCGGGCCGCGCGCCGCCTTCTCCCATTCCGCTTCGCTGGGCAGCGCGAACAGCCAGCGGCCGCCACCGATTTTCCGCGTCAGCCATTTGCAGTAGGCATTGGCCTCGAACCAATTCACCCACACCACCGGTTGATCCGGCTGGCCGAAGCGGACATAGTCCGGATGCTCCGGCGGCAGCAAGGCCGTGGCCTGCGAGGGATTGACAGCCTTCCAGCGCCGGCCGGCTGAGGTCCAATTGCTGTCCTCGGCATAGCCGGCGGAATCGCGCAGAAACTCGCGAAACTCGGCATTGCTGACTTCAAACGGGTGAATGAAGAAGCTGGTGAGCCAGAGGTAATGCGGCTCGCGGGGATTCAAGCGGTCGCCAAAGAGAAAGCTGCCGCTGGGGATGGCAACAAACTCGGGCAGATTGGGCAGCAGCCGCGGCGGGTAAACGGTGGGCGTGGGCCGCAGCGTAACGGAAAACGCGCCGCCCTTGTCCGGACCGGCGCGATATCCCGCCAGCGGGACCGGGAGGTACTGTGTGCGTCCTTCGTGCGTGACCTGCAAAAAATAGTTGCCTGCCGGCAGCCACATGCGGCTGCCGTTGAATGCTGTGATGCGCGTGGTATCTTCGAGATGGGCGCCGGCGCGCAAGAGCACAACCGCCGCGCCAAGCTGGTTGGCGACGAGCAGTTCGGTTTCCCGCCGTTCGTAGTGAAGCTGCTCCTGGCGCGCCTGCTGCCGCGACCAAAGCACCAGCGCCAACCCGGCTGTCACCGCAGCCGCCGCGAACACGCCTGCCACAACGATTTTCTTCTTCACCGGCTCCTCCAACCCCGGCAGTACGCACCAGCCGCCAGCTTCAAATATCCTGGCGGCGCAACAATCGCTGCGAAAACCAGAGCGGAAAAATGATCCAAACGGAAAGACCCAACACCAGCAGCGCGACGCTGGCCATCTTGCCGCCCAAAAACCGCAGCAACGCCGCGCCCGCCGCGCCGAATATCGTGACGCCGTCGAGAATGATCAGCGCCGCCACCCGCACCATGTCCACCGGATTGCCGAACAGCGAGAGAAACAGAAAAGTATTCGCCGCTCCTCCCCGCAGCCACAAGGTGGCACCGATCGCCAACAGATCATAGAAAAGAACGAAAAAGAACCAGAGAAACAGCGAGACGCCAAAGGCCTTGGCCTTGCGCTGATTGGCCGTGGCCACCAGCGCCGCCAGACAGAGGAACACCAGCGCCAGCAACAGGGCCAGCGCCACAAACATGCTGTAGCGCACCAACCCTCCCACCCCGTTGGCCGCGACCACCAGCGTGCCGGCCAGGGCAAAGCCGATCAACGTGGACAGCGCCATCGATCCGAACACCCCCAGCAGCTTGCCGAGTTGCACCTCGCTGCGCAGCACCGGCTGCGAATAGAGCAGCTCGGTCGCGCCCTTGTCGCCGGTGAAGCTGAGTGTGCCCATGATGAGTGCCACCAACGGCACGAGATAAAGCACCAGATTGAGAATGCTCGCCGAGGTGCGGGTGAAACTCTGCATGCCGGAGAAGCCCTCCGCCCGCATGCCGAAGTAGGAAATGCTGAGCACCAACGCGCCGAACACGACCGCAAAAATCAGCGTCCACTTGTTGCGGATGTTGATGATCAACTCCTGCTTCGCGATATCGAGGATGATCTTCAGTTCCATGCCCATTGCCTTTCACTATAGCATTTTTCAAATGCGCGCGCAGGAATCGTAGTCTTGCCCGCTCGGGGAGCACTGTGACAACCGCGAGTTTGCTGGCTTTGACAGCCGCCCGCAAGGCGGTGGGCACGACAAACCTGCTCATGCAATTGAAAACCACGGCAAAACAGCGGCGGCGTGCCGAACCAAGCCGATGGCCGCCACCGAGAGTGGCACCGGTTTGCCTCAGCCGCCTCGCGGAAACCGCTGGAGAAATTCCCGCGCCTGCAGGGAATCGCTGAAGGCGACCTTGCCGGATCCCATCGGCGTGCGGACGCCGGTCTGCACGATGGTGGCCTGCGCCAGCGGCAGCCAACGCTGGCCGGCGTAGTCCATCACAAATGCCGCCGCCACCGCCTGCTTGCCGACGCGGCGCTCGAAGTTCTCCAGGCAGCCGAGATCGTCGAATTTGTACACCTCACCGGAGGTAGTGTGAATTTGCGAGGCAAACAGGCGCTCGGAAATCGCCATGCGGCAGGAGGCGCACATGTCTTCCGGGAAGATATCCACCGGTTTGATTTCCGCCGAACCACAGGCGAAAAGAGACAAACCAACAACGGAGAAAATGACAAGGCAAATTCTCCAATGGCGTGGGCATGCTCCTTTCCGTGGGGATGCTTCGATCCCCGGGAGATCATGCTTCTTGCGGAGGCACTCAAGTTTCTTCATGTTGATGACTTCCCACGTAGTGCAAATACATATCCTCAATCGTACCGTTGGCCAAAAACGTCTGGCGCAGGTTTGCAATCGACTCCTGCGCCACCAGCTTGCCACTCACAAAAATGCCGACCCGGTCCGCCAGTTGTTCCGCTTCGGCGAGCAGATGCGTCGAGAAAAGGATGGTTTTGCCCCGCTGCTTTTGCTCCAACACAAACTCACGAAAGCGCTTCACCCCGGCCGGATCGAGGTTGGCCGTGGGTTCATCGAGCAGCAGCACCGGCGCATCCGGCAACGAAACCACCACCAATCCCAGACGCTGCACCATGCCGCCGGAGAATTCGCTCACCAACTTGTCGGAAAAACCGTTGAAATTGGCCTGCGCGAGCGCGGCCTCGGCGAGCGCCGGCGGCAGTTTGCGCACGCGGTCGTAGAAGCGCACGACTTCGCGCGCGGTGAGATTCTCGGGGAAAACCACGCGTTGCGGCAGATAACTCAACCGCCGCTTCGCTTGTTTGGGAAAGCGATGCACGTCGAAGCCGTCGATCAGAATGCGGCCGGCGGTGGGGACATTCAAGCCCACCATCGCCTTCATGGTGGTGGTCTTGCCGCTGCCGTTCGGACCCAGAAAGGCAAACACCTCGCCGCGCTGCACCTCGAACGAGATGTCATCGACAGCGGTGAATTTGCCGTAGCGCTTGGTGAAATGTTCGACCTGGATCATGGCATGCCTTGCAGAAATAAAGTTGCAGTCAGAGGTCCGTCCGCCCCCCGGGCAGACGCCAACCCTTCAAGGCGAAAGGTTGAGGGCGTTGAGACGCAAATCAACCGGCCGCAGCAACGGATGCTCGTCCATTTCCCGGTTGACTGCGATGATGGGAAAGGCCTTGGCAGCCGCGGCCAGCGCCTGCGCCGCCGGGCTGTAGAGATAAAGCCGCAAATTCGGGCGGTGGCCTTCGAGATAGTCAAAAACGTTTTGAATCTTCATCGGAATATCGCCGACGCCGTCGTGGTCGAGATCATAACCCTCATAAGCGCTCCAGTGATTGCCCCGGCCGCCGCTGCTCCACGCCGTGCGCGTGCGCTTGCCCACCAGCGTGAGCGGATTCAGGTTGTCGATGAAATTGTTCTCGGTAAAGAGGTTGCGCTCGGAGTTTTGAAACATCTGCAGCGCAATGTCATTGCGGGCGATGAGATTGTGGCGAAAGCGGTTGTTGGTCGAAGCTTCGAAGAACAAGCCGACGGCATTTTCGGCAATCACGTTGGAATCGGCCAGCGAATCATGGCAGTCCTGAAACAGGATGCCGAAGGAGGCAAAGCCGCGATTGCGCACGAAGTGATTGTGGCGCATTTGAATGCTGCGCGAGTACATGATCGCGGCGCCGGCAACATTGTCGAAAAAGCGGTTGCGCAGAAAGACGTTGGAATCGGCGTACATGTAGTGCACGCCGTAGCGCAGATTGCAGACTTCATTGGCCTCGATCCAGGTATGATTGGCATTTTGGATGTAGAAGCCGTCGCGCGCCGCAGAGATTCGGTTCGCCACCAGCCGGTTGCGCTGGGAATTCCACAAATGAATGCCGCTGCCACGATCTCCCAATTCCAGCTCCGCCCGGCCGGTGATGCGGTTGCGCATCACGAGATTGCCATCGCTGTGAAATAGGTAAATGCCAAAGAGCACGTCACGCAGCTCATTGTCGGCCACGAAATTGTGATTGGATTTGATCAAGATGCCGGCGTCTTCCTGCACCAGCATGCGGCCGCAACCCTCAACCACGAAGCCCTGGAACACACAGGAGTCCGCCGTGATCAACACCGTGCTGCCGGTGCCGCTGCCCAGAATCACCGGCCGGCCGGTTCCGATCAGTGCGAGCCGCTTGTTGAGATGCAAATTACCGCGATAGATCCCCGGCGCCACCCACAGCGTGTCGCCCGGCCGCGCCGCCGCGAGGCGAGCCTGCAAATCATCGCCGGTGACGGACTCCGGTGGTGCCGAAGGTGCAGTGCGCGCAGCCGGCGCTGAGGTTGAGGTGGTGGCACCTTCAAACGCAGCGCGCGCACTGCCGGCGAGCAGCAGCGCAAACAAGATCGCTTGCAGCAGCAGCAGCAGACCGAGGTTGCGGAAGTGCACGCTGCCGGAGAGTTTGAGCGTGCCGTAGACGGCGTGCACCGTCATCGGCACAAATGCGATCACGGCAAACAACGGCGTCCAGTTGTTCACGGCAAGCACCGCCACCAGGGCAACTGCCAAAACATGATAGGCGAGATTGAGCCAACCCAGGCTGAACTTTTCCGGAAGTGTCAGGCCGGGCTTTTTCGTTGCGGAGGCCGCGAGTTTCATGTGCACGTAGACCATGCCGCCGCCAAAGAAGAGAAAGTTCAACAGCCAAATCCAGCCGGCGGTGAAATCGAGTTTTCCGGCAACGACATAGTAGCCGCTGGGTGCGGTCATGGTCAAACCCAGCGTCGCCAGCAGATCGCTGGAGATGGTCTTGGTGCGGCCGCGCACCAGCAAAAAATTCGCAAGGAAAAGCAAGGCTGCCAGACCGCCGATTCCCAGCAGCGCCCATTTCCCTTGCGCCAACAGCGGCAGCAGAAACAGCAGGCCGGCGCCGAGGTAGACGGTTGTCCAAAAGCGCGCCGCCGCTGCTTTGCCGCTGCCCGGGGCAACACCAAAGCCGGTACGAAGCATCAATTGCATCGGCACGTAGCTGAGAAACACGCCCAGCACCGCCAGCGCGAGCCACAGCAGCGCGAGCGTGAACCTTCCCGCCAGGCTGGCGCCGACCAGCAGCGGCACGAACAAAACCGCCCAGGCGCCGTGTTCCTTGGGAATGATGGGAGCCGGCAGCATCATCTCATCCCACCGCCTGTACTTTTCGCCAACTTTGCCGCGACAGCCACATGGCCGCCACCAGCAACACCGGCAGACAGATCATGAAGTAAGTGCCGACATCGGGCAGGCTGTAAACTTCAAAATTGGCCAGCGTGTGATGCCCGATGATGGGCGGCGTGAACGGTGCCACCTTGACCGCTGCCGTGGGATCGAGCTCGTGGCCATAGAGATAAAGCTTGTGATAGAAGCTCCACAGCGAAAACAGTCCGAAGTAGCAGAAGAGCACGACCAAATCCACCAGCGCCGACATCTTCCCCAGCACCGCCACGCGCAGCGCCAGCAGCATCACTCCGCCCACCACGAACGGAATCCATTTGAACTCGGTGAAGTCGTCCTCATGCAACTCGCGCATGCCGATGTAATGATTGAGCGTGTTGATTTCGCGCAGGTCATCGCGGTAGGCGGATTTGCCCCCCTCCAGCTTGAAGGAGTAGATCTTCAAAACCAATCCCTCGGGAAACTGGTTGGAGTACAGCGTCATGCGCCAGAGCGGGAAAAAATAGGTGGGCAGTAACAGCACGACAGCAACCAGGATCAACACCCGGCTGCGCAGGTCAATCGGTGTCTCCAGAAACTGATTCAGCTTGTCAATATACTTTTGCATTGCACAACTCCCTTCTTGCTCCACCTCTTACTCTTACTCTTACTCCTACTCCTACTCCTACTCCTACTCTTACTCCTACTCTTACTCTTACTCTTACTCCGACTGCTCCCCAAAATGAGTAGGAGTAGGAGTAGGAGTAGGAGTAAGAGTAAGATTAAGAGTGAGAGCTAGAGCACAGCCACACACCGTGCGCGTCAGCCCTTCACCAACAAATACCCCTGCATTTCCTGGTGCAGCGCCGAGCAGAAATTGGTGCAGTAGAACGGATAGACGCCGGTCTTATCGGCCACGAATTCAATGGTCTTGGTCTCGCCGGGATCAACCACGACGTTGATATTGTACTCATTCAAGCCGAAGCCGTGCAGCTCGTCCGTGGTTTGTTCGATGTTGGTGAGATAGACCGTCACCTTGTCGCCTTTGTTGACTTCGATCTGCCACGGGGTCATGCTGGAACGCACGGCGATCATGTAGACCTCGACGTTCTTGCCGTTGCGCTCCACGCGGGCATCCTTCACGTCCCAAATCGCATGAGGATTCTTGTTTTCTTCCTTGGGATAGACTTCGATCGGATTCAGCTTGTCTGCCTTGATGATCTGCGCATAGTGCGGCTCAGGCTCGGTGAAGGCATCGTAGAGCAGGGACATCTTCTCGCCGCTGATGTCGATCAACTGCGAAGCCTCGGGCTGCGAAGGCCCGACGCTGAGATGCCGGCCGTGCGACAGCTTGTTGAGCGCGATCAGATACTTGCCGTCCGGACTTTTGGTATCGCCTTCCGCCGCGGTCAGATGGCCGATGTTGTAAGAGATCGGAATCTTGTCCACCACTTCCCAGGTGCCGAGGCGCCATTTGGCCACGGCGCTTTCCACGAACAGCGAAGTGTAGGCAAAACCCTTGTCATCGAACTGCGTGTGCAGCGGACCCAGGCCGACATTCACTTCCGCGTCCTTGACGGCGTCATAGTTCAAAACCGGAATGCCGTCCTCCTGGCCGGTGAAATCCCTGTTCTGAATCGCGGTCAGCATCTTCTCGAAATTGAAGGCAGTGGTGATGCTCTGCAGCTTGCCGCTGGCAATGATGTAATTGCCATCCGGGCTCACATCCACGCCATGCGGCGATTTCGCGGCCGGCAGCAGATACACCACGCCTTCGGCATCCTTCGGATCGATCACTTTCACGCCCGCAAGCGTTTTGAACTTGCCGTCGGCGATGGCCTTCTCGGCATTCTTCCAGTTCACCGCAATGACGTAGTCGCGATCTTTCTGCGCTGAGCTGACTTCGAACTTGTCGGTGAGGCCGGTGGCACGCTCGCTGTTGTAGCAGGTCCAGAAACCCCAGTCCGCACTCGGGCCTTTGCCCGCGTCGCCCAAATCATAGTTGAACGGCGGCATCAATACTTCCCAGCCAAGCGCCATCTCACCGGTGTTCTTGTCCACGGCGATGCCGGCAACCACGCCTTTGAACTTCGTGGCGTAATCTTCCGCGCTCTCGTAAGTGCCCTTGGGCAGCGGAATCGAGAAGCGCGAGCCGGCCAGCACATACTCGGTGTTTTCGGTCACGAACGAAGAGCAGTGATTGCCCGAAACGTTCGGCAGCGGCCCGAGAATCTGTTTGGTCTTGAAATCACGCAGATCGACGCGCGCCATGCGGTTGTTGGCATTGTCGGAGATGAACAGCCAGCGGCCGTCGTAATCGCCGTTGGTTTCGCTGATGGCGGGATGGTGGGCGTCGCCCCAGGTGAACCCGCCGAGCATTTCCTTCGACTCCTTGTCAAAACCGTAGCCAGTGGCCGGATACGGCGTAAAGACCGGAATTGTAGCGATGTGGCGCATCGAGGGAATACCATAGATGTAAACCTGTCCGGAATGGCCGCCGGATTTGAAGACGTAATACTCGTCCAAGTCTCCCGGCGCGACGTAGGATTTGAGCGCCGCTTCCTGCACATCCGAACGCACACCGGCGCGGCCTCTTTGTTCACCGCCACCGCCGCAGCCCGCATGCAGGGCGAAACCGGCCAGAATCGCCACACCCGCCATCATCAAAAACTTCACTCGCATAACGACTCCTCCTTGGTTAAGATTGACGGCTACAGAAAATGGAATTGCCGCCCGCTTCACTTTTGACTGGCGGCCTGCTGCTGCTGCTTCTTCAACTCGTAGGCATAACGCATCTTTTGGATGGCCTCCTGCCGCTGTTCTGTGGTGAGAGGAATCATGGTAGAGAGCACCACTTCCATGGTACCGCTCGGCCGCATGAAGAAATCATCGAGCGTGCGCCCGAAGCGCGACTGCACATCCTCCACCGCCAACGCCAAATCCGGCCCGATTTGCGCCGCCGCCTCGATCTCTAGGCTGGAGACGGAATGGCAGACAAAACAGCGGTTGTCCACGAAGAAGGCACCCGGCCCCTCGCGCATGCGCTTCTCCTTCTCCACCTCGGCGGCGGTGGGAATGTCCCGCACGTTGTGATTGGGCAAATACTGCAGCGGGAGATTCGTCTTCTTCCAGCTCATCACCAGCATCGCCAGCGCCTGGGCATCCATGCTCGAGAAATTAAAATTCGGCATGACGGTTTCCGGCACCAGTTCCTTGGGATTCTTGAAATGCGCCACGTGCCAGGTGAAAGCCGAATGAAAGCCCTTGATCCGCTCGTAGTTGTATTGTTCCGCCGACTTGTCCCCCACCCAGGTCAAATCCGGCCCCACCGTGCCGCCGCGGCCATTGACGACGTGGCAGGCACGGCAGCCTTTCTCATTCACCAATTGCTTGGCGCGGTTGAGGTAGCTTGCGCCCTTCGTCTCCTTGTCGTAGCGATGGCAGGCGTTGCAATTCATCTGCATCAGCGCCTTCTTGTCGCTCATGACGTAGAATTCCCCCAACTCACTGCCCAGCACCGGTTCCTCCCAATGTTCCACTAAACCGTGCGCCGCGTGCGTGTCGGTGGCATAGCCCTGCCCGCCGTGACAGCTCGTGCAGCCGTATTGCGCCACCGGATGCTTCTGCAGAATTTCCTTGGGATGGGTGCGAAACGGTTGTGGCGCGTTTTCCAGGCCCTTCCATTCGACCCCGAGATGGCAGGTGACGCAGCGATCCGCTTTGTCAAGCTCCCGAACGTAGACCTGCTGCAGCCCCGAGGGTACCATCGCGGCACGCTCCGGCCCGAGCTTCTCCGCCACGTGGGTGCGGAACTCGGATTGATACCGTTTCCACTCCGGCGTGTAGTACTGATAGAAGATGAAGCCGGTCAACAACAACACCGCGAGGCCGAGCAAGCTCACGACGAGCTTGTCTGTTTTCACAAAGGTGAGTTTGTCTTTGATGGTTTTGTGATCCATTGTTCTTCCTTAACCGTTAAGCATAGGGCATGGCGCGAAGCGCATAGTATAAGCTATACCCTATGCGCTATGCCCTCTGCGCTCTGCTCAGAACTTCACCGGCATTTCCGGCCACGCTTCCCACGGCCAGTAGAAGTTCCAGTACGGACCGCGCAGGAACGTGCCGATGATCATGAACACGATGATCAGGACGCAAATGCCCAGGAATATCCAGTTCTGCGTGCTGCGTTCTTTCGCAAACCACACGCCGACACTGTTGAGACTCGACTTGTCGCGATAAGGCCACCACACCGCCAGCGCCAGCAGGACGGCCGGCAGCAAGATGCCGCCGATCAACGCGCCGTTGATGGTGAAGGAGCCGATCTTGACGGTGGTGATCGTAACGATCTCTTGCAGCCAGAGGAAGTACCACGGCGCCTTGGCCGGGTTGGGCGTCACCGCGGGATTGGCCGGCGCTTCCAGCGGCGCGCGGAAGATGATCGTCAAGACGAAGGTCGCGGCGAAGGTCAGCAGCGTCACCAGCCAGATGCGCCGCAGCAAATGCGGCGACGAAGCGACGGTGTTTTTTTCCTCATCCACCATTGTGTTCTGCACGTGCACCGTCGTGCCGTTGGTAATGCCGAGCAGCGAGTAGGTTTTGGATTTAACCGGCGCGATTTTCTCCGGGCTTTGCTGCAGAGCTTCCCGGTCGGTCACCGCCAACCCGCCGTCCTTGCGCACGCGCCACATGTGATAGGAAAACAGCAGCAGCACCAACAGGGGCAGGAAGAAAACATGCAGCACGTAGAAGCGAATCAGCGTGTTTTGATCGATGGTGTTGCCGCCCAGCAGGAAGAAGCGCACCGCCTCGCCGGCCAGCGGCGCCGAGCGCGCGATGTTGGTGCCGACGGTGATCGCCCAATACGCGAGTTGATCCCAGGGCAGCAGGTAACCAGTGAAGGACAGCAGCAGCGTGAGCAGCAGCAGCACCAGCCCGATCATCCAGTTCAACGGCCGGTTGGCACCGGCCGCGCTGCCGTTCTTGTAGGCGCCGGTGAGAAAGACACGCACCATGTGGAGAAAAACGGCCGCCACCATCATGTGCGCCGCCATGCGGTGCATGCCGCGCAGCAGCCAGCCAAAGGAAACGACGAATTCGATATCCTTCACCGAGGTATAGGCGCGCTCCACCGAGGGCACGTAGAGAAACATCAAGATCAAGCCGGTGAAAACCAGGATCATGAACAGGGCGAAGGAAATCGTGCCGAGCCACATGGAGTAGTTCCACGACAGGCTGGCCTTGCTGATCTTGTTGGGGAACCAGTGCAGCATCAGGTTTTTGACGATGGCATCGCCGGCTTCTTTATCACTGCCCGGCCGCCACGTCCAGGTGAGCTGATCGTAGAGTTTTCTTGTTGAGGCTGTAACAGGCATGCTCGACTCCACTCGTTTGTCGCAGCGCCTATAGGCGCCGAGGCTTTGCGTTAACCAAGAAGTGTGCTCTGCGTTGAAGGGTTGCACGAAGTTCAAGCGTTCAGCGCCGGAAGGCGCCACTGCGAACAGATCACACCGTGAGCCGGAAATTCTGCTCGACCTCGCTGCCCAGGTCAATCACCAACTGGCCGTCATCCGGAGAGAGTTCGAGCTTGTGCCATTGCAGCGGCCGCGGCGCCGGCCCGGCGTAGTTCGTGCCATCGGCATAGAATTTCGAGCCGTGGCAGGGACAGTGAAACTCGAACGGAATCGTCTGCTTCTCGCCGCCGATGGTGACCTGCTTGGGTTGATTTAGTTTGGTGTATTTCACGGTGCAGCCGAGATGCGTACAGGCCGCGGAAATGGCATAAAATGACTTGCCCTCTTTGAAAACATACAGTCGCTTGTCCTCCAGAAAAGTCACACCCTCCGCCAGATTGGCCGGCAGTCCGATCTTGAACTTCTGCGGCGGTTCATACAACACGTTGGGGATGAGCGCACGGAATGACTGCCAGCCGAAGCCTGCCAGGCCCGCCAGCAGGCTGCCAAGCCCGAGTTTCTGCAAGAATGCCCGCCGCGTTTCCGGCAGCAAACCGTTGCCGGCCGCCGGTGTCTGAGATTCAGTTTTTTTGAAGAGCTTCATGTCACTCCTGCCTCATATGAATTTTTGCACCGCAAAGGGAATCGCAACCACGGAAACTTCTGAAAACGGAACCCGACCGGTGGCCGATGCTATCGTTCCTTTTCCTCGTAGTAAAACACTTCCATCGTCATGGCGTCGGTGGGGCAGCGAATGGCGCACAAACCGCAGCGAATGCAGGTGTCGTCATCCTTGAGCATGGCCGTCGCCGGCTGAAAGGGATCGAGCTGGTAGTGATCGATCAGCCGGGATTTGGTTTCCTGATCGAATGCGAGCTGCTCAAACGGCACGAGCTTGAGGCAATACTCCGGGCAAACATCGACGCAGCGGTTGCACATCACGCATTTCTCTGCGTCGTAGATGGTTTGAATGTGGCAGGCCAGGCAGCGCTCCGCCTGCTGCCGTGCTTGCTCTTCCGTATAGCCGCTCTCGACTTCGGAAATGCCGGTGCGGCGCTCCAAATCGATGGTGGGCGGCGCTTCCCGGCTGTGCTGTTCGAAATCCTCCGTCCGGCTGAAGCGCCGGGTCGGAATCTTTTCGATGGAGAGATGATAGAAAGTCGTGAGCTGGGCGCCGCGCAAGTATTCATCGATCGACAGCGCGGCGCGCTTGCCGTTGGCAATGGCATCGATGATGTTGCGCGGGCCGAAGGCAACGTCGCCGCCGGCATAGACGCCCGGCGCCGTCGTCGCCAGGGTCGCCGGATCAATCTTGATGAATTTGCCGGGCGTCAGCTCGATGCCGTCGGAGGATTTGATGAAGGACAAATCAGCCTGCTGGCCGATGGCGAGCACGACCGAGTCGGTTTCGAACATCTCTGAGTATGTCGGATCGTATTGTGGATTGAAGCGGCCGTTTTCGTCGTACGTCCGCTTGACGCCGATGAACTCCACGGCTTTGACCTTGCCGTTCTCGCCCAGGAAACGCCTGGGCCCGCGCTGTGGATGGAAGATGATGCCCTCGCGCTGCGCTTCTTCGAATTCTTCGTGCCCTTGTGCGGTGCGCAACACTGGCATCTCGGCGAAAGACTCCAGGCTGGCGATATGCACTTCCGCGGCACCGGCGCGCATGGCGGCACGCGCCGCATCCACGGCGGCATGAATGTCCCCCGGCTCTGCTTCCGGGCCGCCCCGCAAGGCCATCCGCGCCGCATCGAACGCGACAAATCCGCCGCCGATCACCAACACCTTCCGGCCGAGATTGACGCGATAGCCGTTGTTGATGTTGATCAAATAATCGATGGCTTTGATCACGCCGTCGAGCTGCACCCCTTCGAGGTTGAGTTCGCGGCCCCGCTGCGTCCCGACCGAAACAAAGATGGCCTCATAGCCTTGCTGCTTCAGTTCGGCAATGCCGAACTGCTCCGTGAGCGGGGTGTGGTAGCGGATCTCCGCGCCCAGGCTTTTGATTTTTTCGATCTCCTTGTCGATCAGGCTGCGCGAGAGGCGATACTCGGGAATGCCATGCCGCAGCATGCCGCCGGCCACGTTCGTCGCTTCGAAGACCGTGACGAGGTAACCCATCAACGCGAGATCATGCGCGCAGGAAAGCCCGGCCGGACCGGAACCGATGACCGCTACTTTTTTGTTCTGCACGACCTGCTTGCGCGTCTGAATCTGCACCGGCAGATGCCAGCGCCACTTGTTGCCGGCCTCCGCGCCGCCTTCGAACAGACTGTCCTGGGTATCGGGCGCGAGCGACTCGACGCCGAACTTGTCGGTGACAAAACGCTTGAGCGCACGAATGCTCACCGGCGCGTCGATCTTGCCGCGGCGGCAGCGGTCTTCACAGGGCGCGGCGCACACCCGGCCGCAGACGCTGGCAAAGGGATTGGGCGAGCGCGAGGTGAGATAGGCCTCGCGATAGCGCTGTTCGGCGATGAGCTGCACGTAACGCCCGGCGTCGGTGTGGATTGGACAGCCGATCTGGCACGGCACCAGGTCCTGCCAGAAGGCCAGGTCGGGAATCGTGACGGCGTATTTTTCAGACATAAAAATCCGATTTTTAGTTGCCCAAGTGAGATACAAACGCTGCGCCAATCAAATAGGACTTTTCTATCTTGTTTTTTCAGGGCGGTTTGGCGTCGCCCGACCGAGCAGCAGGCTTCTTTTTTGCAATTCTGCAAATCGGGTCAGCGGGTTTTCGCAGAAATGCGAAGGACGCCGCACACCGTCTCAGGAGGTGCGCGGCTTGCTTAGGGAGATCTTGGGTTTGGTGGACTTCCGGCTCGGCCGGCGGCCGAGCTTGTGCGCCAGGGAGCTCTTCGCGAGGGTCTCGCTTCGGAGGAGGCTGACGATCGAGGCGCGAATCTCCTTCCAATTATCATGGAAGGGACACGGGTTGCGGTCGCCACAGGTGGGCAGGCCGAGGGCACAGCTTTCCACGAGCGCCGGCCCATCGATGAGGGCGACGACCTCCATGAGCAGAATCTGATCGGGACGGCGGGCAAACGCAAAGCCGCCGCTTCGTCCTTTGGTGGAGGTCAGGATGTCACCTTTCACCAGAGATTGAAACGTCTTGGCCAGAAACGGAGCCGGCGTGTGCGTGCGCTGCGCCAGTTCCTGAACGGTCCAGGATTCCTGCTCCTCCTGGCGTGCCATTTCGAACAGCGCACGCAGGGCGTATTCACAGGCACGGCTGAACAGAACCGGCATGACGGGCATCTCCTTCTGAAGTCTCTCGACACAGCTTCACCGCCTCTTCCACGGCCTTGACACGCGCAATATAATACGCCCGGCCGGCAAAAGCAATAAATAAGATAAAAAAATCCGAAAAAGTGCTTGACAATGGAAAAAAGAGGCTTATATTTGCGCCAGCCTCAAAAAAGGATAAAAAAGTCCATTATTTGTCGCCGGGCGACTGCCTCTTTCCAACCCCATCGCCGGGACCTTGCCTCCGGCGGGAAAGGATACGCCATGCCTCTGCGCCAGTTCATTGTGCTGTTGCTGCTGTGGGAACTCTGCGCCTGGCCGGCAGACAGTTCCGCCCAGGCCTCCCGGGAACCTGCCGCCTCCCCGCTGCCGCGCCTCCGTCCCTCCCGGATGCTTCCGCCCTCCTCTGAACTGCTCGCCCTCGGAAAGAAAACCTACACCAAAGAATGCGCGCCGTGCCACGGCCTCGATGGCCGCGGCCAGGGTGAGGCCGCATATTTGCTCTATCCCAAGCCGCGGGATTTTGTGACCGCACAATATCGCCTCGTCTCCACCTGGGAGAGGCAGCCGACTGATGTTGATCTCTTCACCACGATCTCCCGCGGCATTCCCGGCTCGGCCATGCCCTCGTGGGCGCATTTGCCGGAAGAAACGCGCTGGGGTCTCGTGCACTACCTCAAAACATTCGCACAGAATCCCATTAACCCCGACACCGCTGTAAGTGAAAGCGGCACGGGCGTCATCAAGGTTCCGCCGGCGCCGCCGTACACCGCCGAGGCCGCTCAGCGCGCGCAGGAATATTTTCGCGATGCCTGCGCTTCCTGTCACGGTGGGAAAGGCAAAGGCGATGGCGTGCAACAACAATTCGACAGCGAGGGCTATCCCACCCGCCCGCGCGATTTGACCGTCGGCGTTTTCAAAGGCATGGCCGCGCCGCAGGAAGTCTATCGCCGCATTGTTGCCGGTCTGCCCGGCACACCAATGCCGATGAGCGATTGGGCCTATGGTAACGATGCGTGGGATTTGACGCATTTCGTCCTGTCGCTGTCGAGTCCGGAGCAGCGTGAACGTGCAGAGATGAGAAAATTCGAAATCGTCGCGCGTTATGTACCGCTGATTCCCGATCATCCCGATGCCAGCGTTTGGCGCGATTCGCCGAACATGAATCTGCACATGATGCCGCTGTGGTGGCGCAACGATCGTCCTGAAATTTTGACCGTGCAAGCAGTGCACGACGGCAAAGAGCTGGCGCTGCGCCTCATGTGGTATGATGACACCAACGACAAAACCGCGATGCGCGTGCAGGATTTCCGCGACGCCGCTGCCGTGTCGTTCACGCTCGATCCCGATCCGCCGTTTTTCGGCATGGGCGAGAAAGGCCGTTTCGTCAACATTTGGATGTGGAAAGCCGAGCGGCAGGCGGATTTGGAAGCGGCATTTCAAGACCTCGACAAAGTCTATCCCAACCTCGGCATCGATTCGTATCCGAATTCGATGCGCTCGGCGCTGGAGCAACCGACGCGGCATGCGCTCACGATGGAATCCGATCCGACGTTTATCACCGGCTGGGGCGCGGGCAATATCGTTTCCGATCCCACGCGCGAAAGCGCCGCCGAAGCGCTCTATGCGCAAGGCTTCGGCACGCTCAAAGCGCATCCCATTCCCGATCAAACCGTGACGGCCAAAGGCGCTTATGACATCGGCACCTATCGTGTTGTCTTTCGCCGCGCGTTCAAAGCCAGCGTGAGTAATGTCAAAGCCGGCAGCAGCGCCGCGAAGATCAGCACGCTCGATTTTGTTCCCGGCCAAACCGTGCGCGTCGCGTTTGCCGTGTGGAATGGCCATGCCGGTGATCGTGATGGGAAGAAGTCGGTGACGATCTGGCAGGATCTCGTCATAGCCAAATAAATCCTATCACTCTCTTACTGCTACTCGTACTCATACTCGTCTTTACCGGTTTTAAGAGCGAGCAGGAGTAGGAGCAGGAGTATGAGCAACGAGGAGAAACTTATGTCCGAGCACAAAATTGAGAATTTCGGCACCCTGAACCGGCGCCAATTTCTGCGCTGGCTGGGCGTCGGCGCGGGAACCACGGTCCTCAACATGGGGCTGCCGCTCAATCTGCTCGCCACCGCGGATCCGGATCAGAATCCCCTCGCCGGCCAGATTGACCGCAATTGGGAAAAGATCTATCGCGACCAGTACAAATACGATTCGTTTTTCGATTGGGTGTGCTCGCCCAACGATACGCATGCCTGCCGCGTGCGCGCGTACGTGCGCAACGGCATTGTGACGCGGCTTGGCTCGACCTATGATTATCAAAACTACGCCGACCTGTACGGCAATCACGCCAGCCACAATTGGAACCCACGCCAATGCGCCAAAGGCTTCACCTTCCACCGCGTCATTTACGGCCCGTATCGCTTGAAGCATCCCATCGTGCGCCGCGGCTGGAAAGCCTGGGCCGATGCCGGCTTTCCCGAATTGACGCCGGAGCTGAAAGCGCAATATAAATTTGACAGCCGCGGCGATGATGAGTTCGTGCAAATTTCCTGGGGAGATGCGTTTGATTGCGTTGCCAAAGCGCTCGTCGCCATTTCCACGCGCTACAGTGGCGACGCGGGCAAGCAGCGATTGCTCAGCCAGGGTTATCAGCCAGAGATGGTCGAAGCCACGCAGGGCGCGGGCACGCGCTGCGTCAAGATGCGCGGCGGCATGGGCCTTTTGGGGGTGTTGGGAAAATACGGCATGTATCGCCTTAATAACTCGCTCGCGCTGCTCGATGCCAAAATTCGCGGCGTCGATCATCATCACGCGCTGGCCGGACGCAACTGGGCGAATTACACCTGGCACGGCGATCAAGCGCCCGGCCAGCCGTGGGTGCACGGCCTGCAAGCCTCCGACTGCGATTTCAACGATCTGCGCTTCTCGAAACTGATTATCATGGACGGCAAGAATCTGGTGGAGAACAAACTCACCGATTCGCACTGGTTCATCGAAACGATGGAGCGCGGCGCGAAGATCGTCGTCATCGCGCCGGAATACGGCCCGCCTTCCACCAAAGCCGATTATTGGATTCCAATTCGCCCGGCCACAGACGCCGCCCTGTGGCTGGGCATCACCAAAATCATGATTGAAAACAAATGGTACGACGACAAGTTCGTCAAGCAATTCACCGATCTGCCGCTGCTGGTGCGCAAAGACAATCTCAAACGCCTACGCGCCACCGAAGTTTTTCCGAATTACCAAAGCGATCTCAAGCCCGACGGCCCGTCGATGAAAATTCAGGGCATGACCAAAGAACAGCATGACAAGCTCGGCGACTATGTGATTTGGGATGCGCAGGAGAACAAGCCTCGCGCCGTCACGCGGGATGACGTCGGCGAGACCATGGCGCAGCAGGGCATCGATCCGGTTTTGGACGGCACGTTCAAAATCAAATTGGTCGACGGCAAAGAAGTCGAAGTCGCCACGCTGTGGACGCTTTATCAAGTGCATCTGAAAGACTACGACCTCAACACTGTCGTTGAAATCACTCACGCGCCGAAAAATCTCATCGAACAGTTGGCGCAAGACTTCGCGACGATGAAGCCGGTGGCGATTCATCAGGGCGAGGGCATCAATCACTGGTTTCACGCGACGGAGATGAACCGCGCCGCGTATTTGCCGCTGATGCTCACTGGCAATATCGGCAAGCCCGGCGCCGGCTGTCACACCTGGGCGGGCAACTACAAAGCCGCGCTCTTTCAAGGCTCGCCGTGGACCGGCCCCGGCTTTAAAGGCTGGGTCGCGGAAGATCCGTTCGAGCCGAATCTCGATCCAAATGCGCCCGGTAAAGGCATTCACGCGCACGCCTATACCAAGGATGAAGAGCCGGCCTATTGGAATCATGGCGACAAGGCGCTGATCGTTGAGACGCCGAAATATGGCCGCAAAAATTTCACCGGCAACACCCACATGCCGACGCCGACCAAGGCGCTGATCTTCAACAACGTCAACCTCATCAACAACGCCAAGTGGGCCTACGAGATGATCAAGAACGTCAACCCGAATATCGAAATGATCGTCTCGATGGATATTCAGATGACGGCTTCCATCGAATATGCCGACTTGGCCTTGCCGGCAAACTCGTGGCTGGAGTTCGAGGATTTGGAAGTCACCGCGAGCTGCTCCAATCCCTTTCTGCAAATTTGGAAGGGCGGCATCAAGCCGGTCTTCGACAGCAAGGATGATTTGGCGATTCTCGCCGGCATCGCGAAGGCGTTGGGAAAAGTGACGGGCGATTCGCGTTTCACGGATTACTTCAAATTTGAATACGAAGGCAAACGCAGCGTGTACTTGCAGCGGTTGCTGGATACGAGCACGACAACCGCGGGATACAAGCTCGACGACATCATGGCGGGCAAGTATGGCCCTCCCGGCGGCGCGCTGATGTTGTTCCGCACCTATCCGCGCATTCCGTTTTACGAGCAGATCAAGGACAGCGAGCCGTTCCACACTGACACCGGCCGCTTGCATGCGTATGCCGATATTCCCGAAGCCATCGAATACGGCGAGAATTTCATCGTGCATCGTGAAGGTCCGGAAGCCACGCCGTATTTGCCGAACGTGATTGTGAGTTCCAATCCCTTTATTCGTCCCGATGATTACGGTATTCCGTTGACGGCTGAGCATTGGGATGAACGCACCATTCGCAATGCCAAGATGCCGTGGGCGCAAGTAAAGAACACGAAAAATTTCCTGTGGGAAAAAGGTTTTCAATTTTACTGTTTGACGCCGAAGACGCGGCATCGCGTGCACAGCAGTTGGTCGAACGTGGACTGGCACATGCTGTACGATTCCAACTTCGGTGATCCCTACCGGCTCGACAAGCGCTCGCCGAGCGTGGGCGAGCATCAAATTCACATCAATCCGCAAGCGGCGCGGGATCTCGGCATCAACGACGGCGATTACGTTTACGTCGATGCGAATCCGGCGGACCGGCCTTACATCGGCGCCAAGCCCGACGAGTTTTTCTATCGCGTCTCGCGCTGCATGTTGCGGGTGAAATACAATCACGCCTATCCCTACAACATCGTGATGATGAAGCACGCGCCGTTCATCGCCACGGAAAAAAGCGTGCGCGCGCACGAAACGCGGCCCGACGGCCGCGCGCTGTCGGAGAACACCGGATATCAATCCAATCTGCGCTACGGTTCACAGCAATCGATCACGCGCAACTGGCACATGCCGATGCACCAAACCGACAGCCTTTTCCACAAAGCCAAAGCGACGATGGGTTTCATCTTCGGCGGCGAGGCCGACAATCACGCGCTCAACACCGTGCCGAAAGAAACACTGGTGCGCGTCACCAAAGCCGAAGACGGCGGCATGAACGGCGCCGGCATTTGGCTCCCGGCGACGACAGGTTTCACGCCGGATAACGAGAGCGCGTTTATGGAGAAGTATATTGCGGGTGAGCTGATTGCGATTGTGGAGTGATGGACTTTGGGTTCTTTGAAGCGTAGCGCAGGCAGCCTGCCTGCTTGTGCCGACTGAAAGCGTGCATTGCTTTGCGCGCTCGGCACAACATTCAAGTATAGCCGGACTCGAAACACGGCCACGAACCGTGCTCGCGTAAATGCAAAAATGAGAAGCGGGAAAAAAGCAGCCAATCACACAGGATTGCCATCGATCCTGGCAAGTTGATTCTCGGCGAGACAAAATGAATCGCCAGGTTTGCGGCAGGCGGCGAAAACAAAGCAACGTGAGGCTCGCCGGAGAAAACTCTGGGTGCGGCCAACGAGGAGAGAAAAGATGCCCTATGACGACCCTGATCCCACCGATCCCAATATGCTGGTGGGTGTTGAATTGCCTGGCACCGCGGAGAGTACGCGCGACATGGCCTACGTGTTCGCGGAGGAATTTGCCCGGCTGGGATTCGAGAAACGCAGATTGCTGAGCATTTTCCGAACGCCGTTCTATGCCGGCGCGCATCGCGCCCATCTCGAGTTGGGTGAAGCGGAAATCGAAAAAATCATCGACGAGTGTCTCGGAATTTGGGGGAGAGTGAAGATTAGTATCGAAGAGTGAGGGGCGAAAGACGACGGGAGAGGGATGCAGAGAAAAGTACCCTTCGCCCATCACCCATCGTCCTTCAACCCACAAGCCGTTTCACTTTTCACGTTCCACGAATGGCAAGGAGCAACCCCATGCCCAAAGTCTTCAACTGGCAGCTTGGCCGTGACATGGAATATCCGTATGCCGCGGCTTTTCCCAAGCGGCAATTCGCCTTTGTCTTCAACACCAATCGCTGCCTCGCCTGCCAGACTTGCACCATGGCCTGCAAGTCCACCTGGACCTTCAATAAAGGCCAGGAACACATGTGGTGGGCGAATGTCGAGACCAAGCCCTACGGTGGCTATCCGCAGTTTTGGGACATGAGGATTCTCAAACTGTTGGAGGAAGCCAATCCCGGCGGCCAGGTTTGGAGCAAACAAAATGGCGCGGCGAAATTCGACGGCATGACGATTTTTGAGGCAGCACAAAAGAAGCTCACGCCGGAAAGCGCGCGCGTGTTGGGCTATCTGCCGGAAGATCACGAATGGAATTCTCCCAACATTTACGAAGACAATCCCAAAGGCAGCAAAGGTGTCAAACGCCAGCCCATTGAGTTGGACCAGGAAGGCGTGGCACTGCCGGTACACAAGACGTGGTTTTTTTATCTCGCGCGCATTTGCAACCACTGCACTTATCCCGCATGTTTGGCGGCGTGCCCGCGCAAAGCGATTTACAAACGTCCGGAGGACGGCGTCGTTTTGCTCGATCAAAAAGAATGCCGCGGCTATCGCAAGTGCGTTGAAGCCTGTCCTTACAAGAAGAGTATGTATCGCGGCAACACGCGCATCTCCGAAAAGTGCATCGCCTGCTATCCACGCGTCGAAGGCAGCGACCCGGAATCCCAAGGCAAGCCGATGGAAACGCGCTGCATGGCCGCGTGCATCGGGCAAATGCGCCTGCAGGGCCTGGTGCAGATGAACAACGACGGCACGTGGAAGGAAGATCGTTACAATCCGATTTATTATCTTGTGCACGTAGCAAAGGTCGCGTTGCCGCTGTATCCGCAGCTTGGCACCGCGCCGAACGGCTATTACATTCCGCCGCGCTGGGTGCCGCGCCCGTACTTGCGCCAAATGTTCGGTCCCGGTGTGGACGAGGCCATCGAGCGCTACATGAATCCCGATCGTGAGCTGCTCGCCGTGTTGCAGTTGTACCGGCGCTCGAATCTGATCATCTTCAACTACAAATTTCAAGAAGGCCCGAAAATCTACGAAGGCACGCTGCGTGGCAAGCCGGTGACCATCTACAACGACACCGTGATCGCCTACGGCAAGGACGGCGAGGAGCTTTTTCGCACGACGGTCGAAGAGCCGGTGTTCGAACGTCCGGCGCAGCATGCGAATTCGATCTAGTAATTCAAATTCTGAAGTTCAATACCCAAGGTCGCTCCCAACTAAAATGTCATTCTGGAAGAATCCCTTTTCTGATCAGCACCATGCTTGATATAAGAAGATTCCTGCGGATTGACATGATCCTGCTAGTGGGTTCGCGTGGGAAAAAAACTGAATGAGTCGCTCATGAATAGCCTCGACCTGCACGAAATCGACTTGGCGCTCTGCCGCAGCGCGATGTATGAAGCGCTGGCCCTCGGTTTTGGCGCTCCCACCCCTGCGACCATCGCACGGCTGATTGCAGAACGTCAAAATCGCGACCTGGCCGAAATCGCGGCGATGCTGCAGTCGAACTCGCAAAGCGAAGAATCGGATGGCTTGGCGGCCTGTGTTCGCCAGTTGCGCCTTTGTGCCGATGCCCGCGCTTTCGAATCTCTGCAAATCTCGCATCGCCGTCTGTTCGGGCACACCGCGCATCCGCCAGCGCCGCCGTACGAAACGGAATACGGCGAAGAGGCGCTCTTTCAGCAGCCGCAGGAATTGGGCGATATTGCGGGATTCTACCAGGCCTTCGGATTGAAAGTGAATGCGTTTGAGCGCGTCGACCATGTCCGTTGCGAGTGCGAGTTTCTCTGCTTCCTGAGTCGCAAAGAAGCACATGCGCTGGAGGAAAACGCCGCGGAGATGCTGCAGCAAACCCGCCGCGCGCAACGGCTCTTTCTCAAGGATCATTTTGGAAGATTCGTGCCCGCTTTCACCAAACTGCTGCAGCGTGAAGCACCGGAGAGTTTCTATGCTGCTCTCGGCTCCTTCTGCCATGAGTTTGCCCGCCTGGAATGCGGCCGCTTTGGCATCCCGCTCGGCTCGAAGCTGCTGCGCCTGCGTCCGACCGACTTGGCAGATGAGGGCATCGATTGCGGCTCCGGTGACGAACTGATTCAAATCACCAAACGCGCTTCGGCTTCCACTGTGGTTGCGTGAAATGTGAAGCATTACCCGTGGAGCCTTCCCGCTCTGCACTTTGCACTGTGCGCTATGCGCTCTTCGCTCAACGAGTCTAAAGCATGAACTCCGACTTTCGCATCGAATTTCAGCCGCAGCTTCACGAAGACGCCGTGCTGCGGGCAATCACTCGCCATCCTGAAGAGAAGCTCTTCTGGCGGGAAAGAAACCGGCTTTACGAACTTGGCGAAAGCGAAGGCCGCGAACAGGCCTTTCAACGCTTGCACGAGCAATGGTTTCAGCGCCTGGGACTCGCCAATCCCTTGCGGCAAGTTATCGATTTTTGGCCGATTTTGACGGAAGCGACCAACCGCTGCCTGCTCCTCAAAGCACGTTCACAAAATAGCCTGGGCGCCGAGTTGTACCTCGCGCCGGCGCCATCCGAGGCCGAGATGCGTGCGCGCCGCACCATTGTCGTACAACTCACGCCCGAGCTGCTGGCGCGCTCCGATGCTTTGCTTCAATTCCTGCGCCACGAGTTCTTGCACCTCGTCGACATGCTCGATCCTCAGTTTGGCTACACGCCTGACTTTCCCAAAACCGAGGACGGCCCGGCTCACGATCATTTTCTCCAAAGCCGCTACCGTGTGCTGTGGGATATCACGATCGACGGCAGACTGCAACGGCAAGCCTGGCTTCCGCCCGGGACGCGCGCGCACCACTTCGCCCTGTTCAAGCGCGCCTTTCCTGGCGAGGAGACAAAATTGGCGGAAACCTTCGCGTTTTTCTACGATCAAGACTCCCACACGCATCGCGAGCTGGTTGAGTTCGCACAACATCCGGAGAATTGGCTGGTAACAGAAACGGAAATTCCATCCAAAGGCCGTTGTGCGATTTGCCGCTTCCCGACTTTTCATTTGATCGACCCGGCGACGGGACTTCCGGTTTATGTGGCCGCCATCATTCAAGCAAATTTTCCAGGATGGAATCTCCACCAGCCCATTTGCCGGCAATGCGCGGATTTGTATGAGACGAAGTTTCACGCGGCCAGTCGGTGAAAAAACTGCCGTCCAGGCAATCCAATGATCTGAAGAAAATCCGTTGCCCGTTCTTTCATCCGTGGCAGGAATTCCTTTCGGCAATTACTCATGAGAAAGAAGAGCGCTCCCGTTATTCTGTCAGTGGTCGGTTACTCCGGTGCCGGCAAAACCACGCTGCTCGAAAAACTCATTCCGGCGCTGCGCAAGCGCGGCATTCGCCTGGCCGTGATCAAGCACACCAGCCATCATCACGAGCTGGACCGGCCCGGCAAGGACAGCCATCGCCTGCGCCAGGCCGGCGCCGAAGCGGTGGTGGTCTCCTCGCCGAAAATGGTGGCCATGTTTCGCGAAGTCGCGCGTGAGTGGCCGCTTGCACGCTTGCTGCGCCATTTACCGCGCAACGTTGATTTGGTGATTGCCGAAGGATTTCGCAGCCCGGCACATCCCTGCGTGGAAGTGTTTCGCCGCGGCTTCAGTCCCGCTCTCAAATGCCGCGGGCATCGAAATCTCCTGGCGGTGGTCGGCGATGATCCCGGGGCGCTGACGGTGCCACGGTTCGATCGCGACGCCGTGCGCGCCCTCGCGGAGTTCTTGTTGGAAAACCTGTTTGCCCACCCGCCGTTGCGCCAGAAAAAAGGGACACGCGATGCTTTCAATCAAAAGCTGGCAAATGAGCGGCGCCGGCCAACCGATAGTGCAAAAGGAAATCCCCGCACTGCGCTTGGCAGAAGATGAAGTGTTGGTTCGTGTTGCCGGCTGCGGCGTCTGTCATACCGATCTCGGATTCTTCTACGAAGGCATTCCAACAGACAAGAATTGGCTTTCAGCTTGCTCACGCACGGCGCGACATTGAGCGTGGTGGGCTTCACCATGGATACGCTCGAGGTGCGGCTCAGCAATCTAATGGCCTTTGACGCGCGCGCCATCGGCAATTGGGGCTGCGAGCCACGTTACTATCCTGAAGTGCTGACGCTCGTGCAGCAAGGCCAAATCAAACTCGCACCGTTCGTGCAGACTTTCCCATTGCGCGAAATCAATTCCGTCTTTGCACGCGTCCATCGCCGGGAGATCGATAAACGCCCAGTGCTGATGCCGGATTTCTAATTGAACAATAACCGGGAGAACGATGCCATGCTCGTCACCGATCTTGCCAGAATCGAAAAACTCTCAAAGCAGAAAGAAAACGAAAACTGGCAATTCAGATCCTTTCTGAGGAGCGGCAGAGTTTCATCCAGAAGAATCGATGCAATCGTGCAGCGGCTGAACAAAGAAGTCACGCCCCAAATCGATTGCACGAAGTGCGCAAATTGCTGCAAGACCATAGCGCCGACTTTGGATGCGCAGGATATTGCAACGTTTGCCAAAGGCCTGGCGATGCCGCCAGAGCAGCTCAAAAGCCAGCACTTGAGGCAAGATGAAGAAGGATTCACGTTCAATGCCAAAACCTGCCCCTTTCTGGTTGACAACAAATGCTCGAACTACGACCATCGCCCCAAAGCCTGCGTCTCCTATCCCCATTTGCACAAGGACGGTTTCGTCTCACGAACCATCGGCGTCATTGATAATTGCTCCATTTGCCCGATTGTCTTCAACGTGTTCGAGAGATTGAAGGACGAACTGCGGTATGACGATGAGCCTTCTGCGAGCGAAGAAGTCTTTTGATCATTCTGCCCCAGAATATCTTGCCACGGAAATGGGAGCGCCCGGTGACCACCTGCAAAGACCACAACCTCGTCCCCGATTTCGAATTCACCCAAACCTGCGGCAACTGCTGGCGCACGGCCTCGCTGGAGCGGCATAATCGGTGCGGGTAAGAAAGCGATGAGGAACAGCCGTCAAATCGACCACAGCGGCTTTTCCGCCTGTGCTTTCTCGCTGGATGCGCAATTAGCCGCCGAGGGCTGGGAGTGGCGCTTCGTTGCCGATGCCAAACGCGCACAGGAGGCCATCGCAATGTATGAGGAGCTCGAACAGGAGGTGCGCGTGGAAGCCATTGCGCTTGCAGAAATCAAAGAGGAATGTCAGGGCTGTTGGTTGGTTCTCAGTCACCTCAAAGCGATCTACACCAGAAAAAAAGCCAAACCTGTGGAGACGGCTTCATGAAGATTACCGAAGCACTGCTGGGAGAACATGGCGTGTTGTATGCGCAGTTTGACTATTTGGAGAAATGCCTTCCGACGGCAACGGATCTGGCGCTCGTCAAAAGTCAGGGCACCATGCTGGCGGTGGCGCTCGAGACGCATGCCCACCTGGAGGATGAACTGCTCTTCGTTGCCTTCGAGGCGCACCTGGATCCCAGATCCGGGCCGCTCGCAGTGATGCGGTTGGAGCATGAGGCGATCGCGCAGAGCCTGCAGCTCATGCAGGAAACGCAGGAGATTGCCGAAGCGCGAAATCTCCTGCTGCACACCATTCAGACCGCGCGGGCCCATTTTGCGAAGGAAGAACAGATCGTCTTTCGCATGGCGCAAAACATGCTGGAGGCGGAAACCTTGGCGCTGCTGGGCGCCCGGTGGGCCGCGCGGCGGAGAGTGCTGATTTGAAATCCTGGCGATTCAAAAATAGATTCTGAGGGCGGAGAAGTAGAGATCAGGGTACGTGCCGAATTCGGAATGCAGGCGCAGGGTGGGAAAGACGGCATCACTGGTTTTGATTTCCGGCTGCTTGCCGGCGCTGATAAACGCGCCCGCCGCCAGATAGACATTCTGCGCCAGATTGAGTTCCAACTGCGCGGAGAGAAACAGCGAGGCGTCATTCAGATTGCACAGCGCCTGCGTGCTCAAAGTGAGCAGGGGTGAGATTTGATAAACGAGGCCGGGCGCGAGATAGTGCCGGCCCAACAAATACACCGCCCCCTCTCGAAACGCCGTACCGGCAAGATTGTCAAGATAATGCCCGGCATTGCCGGCACCGGCCTCGCTGTAATGGTATTCCACGAAACCATAAGTCCGGCCGCTGAAGCTGTAGTCCAGGCCGGCAGTGCCGCGGAAATAATTGCGGGCAGCGTCAACCGCGGATGTTTGCAGCCGATCGGCAAACACATGGGCCGCTTCCAGCCAGAGGCCGGCGCCGCCCAGACTGCGGGCGAGATCAATGCCAGCCAGCAAATTCCCACGAAACCCCAACAGCAGCAGCGCAACATCAGTCTTGGCGCGATAGAATTTCGCCCGCGTGAAAAACGCGCTCTGCTCGAATGCAAAATCCTCACCGAAAACATAACCGGCATCAAGCTCCGCGAGCGCGCTGAGCGGCACACGCACGCGCACGGCGTCGACACCGACACGTTCCTCGGTGTCCAGTTCCTGAAAGACAAATGGCGCGAGCACGTCCGTGGGATTGAGCACGCGGCTGCTGCCCCACGCGATCGGTTGCCGGCCAATGAGAATATCCGCCGGCGCCGTTTTCAGCTCCACCAGCATGCGGTCGAGATTTTGAAAGACGGCGAAACTGCCGACTTGGCTGTCTTTGCCGGGATAGAGGCGCGCGTTGAAATCCGCGGCGCGATACTGCCAGGGATCGATGCCGGTGAGCGTCAAACGATTGCCGAACAGCACAGGGTCTTGCACGCGCGGCGCGAGATCATAAGCCGCGTGCACAGCAAGCCAATTGCGGTCACGCCAGGAAAACTTGAGACGCAGGCGATTGTAGACCGCGCCCAAATCCGGCGGCTGCGGCAGAACCTCCGGCCCGGCATAATCCGGCAAATGAAAGACGACGAAAAAGCTCTTGTACTGGCCCGCGAATTCCACGGTTTGCTGGCCACGCGCCGGCACTGGCGCCACACCCAGCAGTCCCGCGACCAACAGCAGCGCGAGCGCCGGCGCCCGACTAGCCATCGCGCCTCTCCTCACCCGCAATCAATCCGTCTTTGATGGTAATGACGCGGCGGGCGCGTTTCATGATCATTTCGTCATGCGTGGAAAACACGAAGGTCATGCCGGTGCGCTCGTTGAGGCCGCGCATCATGTCCAGCAGGCCGGCGCCGGTGCTGGAATCGAGATTGGCGGTAGGCTCGTCCGCGAGAATCAACGAGGGTTTCGAAACCATGGCGCGCGCAATGGCAACGCGCTGTTGCTGGCCGCCGGAAAGCTGCGGCGGCAAGCGATGCGCCAGGCCTGCCAGTCCCACTTCCTGCAGAATGCGCAACACCCGCTCGTGCCGCTCGCGCCTGGGCACTTTCTGCAGCAGCATGATGTATTCGACGTTTTCCTCCACCGTCAACACCGGAATGAGATTGTAGGCCTGAAAAATGAAGCCGATGTGATCGCGGCGGAAATCCGAGAGCTCGCGGCCACTCATGCGCGCGAGCGATTTGCCGTTCAGCCAGACTTCGCCGGCCGTGGGCGTGTCCAATCCGGAAATCAAATGGAGCAACGTGGTCTTGCCGGAACCGGAAGGCCCGACGATGGCAGTGAACTCGCCGGCGTGAATGGTCAAATCGATGCCGCGCACCGCAGGCACC
The DNA here is from genome assembly GCA_023150945.1 of bacterium. Classification (NCBI taxonomy): domain Bacteria; species bacterium. The sequence continues at coordinate 37,352 of JAKLJX010000023.1, forward strand.
GGCACGCCGTTGTCGGAATATGTTCTCGCGACTTGTTCAGCCTTGATCACCACTCGGGACTCATCGCCTGCCATGAAACCTCCAATCACAGACTCTTGCGCATGGCATCCGCCGGCAGCATGCGCGCGGCATGCAGCGCGGGATAGAAACCGACCAGCGAAGTGAACACGAAAACCCAAAAGGGATAGAACACGTACTGCCTGACCGTCATCACCGGATAGAGCAGCTCCCGAAAAGTCACGCCGGCATACTCCACACCGGTGTAATCGATGCCGGTTTTGCTGATGATGAACGTCACCACCAGGCTGAGCACGACGCCCAGACCTATGCTCAGAATTGCCAGGGCGCCGGCTTCACAGATGATCAGCGCCGCCATGCGGCCGGGCCGGGTGCCGATGGCGCGCAACACGCCGAATTCGAACAGGCGCTCGTGCAGCGACATGAACAGCGTATTGACAATCCCCAGCGCCACCACACCGAACAGGATCAAGCCGGTCAGGTAGATGCCGAAAGCGGAGAGTTCGAAAACGGCCTGTAATTGCGGCAACAACACCGGCCAGCCCACCGCCTCGTTGCCGTCGCGGGAATATTTCTGCCAGAAGGGATTGCGCTCGTCACGCGCAAAGCGCGTGTCGGTGAATTTGAGGGCAATCTCATGCACGCCGCCGGCAAGCCCCAGCAGTTGCTGCGCCTGTTCCAGCCGGATGAAAACCATGCCGGCGTCAAGCTCGCGGATGTTGAAATGAAAAATGCCGGAAACGCGGAACATTTCCTGGGCGAGATCACCGCTCTCCGCGTGACGGCCGGCATCAGCGGCGCGTGCGGCGGTCAAAACGACGCGATCATCGAGGCCGACTTCGAGCAGCTCCGCGAGCTTGCTGCCGATGATAAGCTCACGGCTGTGGCGGCCGCTGAAATAGCCGCCGGTGATGAGCACTTCATCAATCTGCGACAGGGGCGGCTCGCGCTGCGGGTCGATGCCAACGAAGGTGATGGCACTCACGTTTGCCGGCGAAGTGAGCATGCCAAAGGCAAGCACGCGCGGCGCGGCGTGGGCCACGGCGGGCTCATGCTCCAGCCGATGCAGCACGTCCTCGGCGTGATTGACCGTGAGCGAAACTTCCTGGGTGGCGCGGAAACCGGCGCGGTGAATCTGCCCCTCTCCCAGAAACGAGCCGGTGGCAGATTTGACCATGTTGCGTTCCATGCCCAAAACCAGCGCGTCGACGAAAATCAGCGCAGCGAGACCCGTGCCGATGGCCGTGCCGGCGATGAACGAACGGCGTTTGTTGCGAAAGAGATTGCGCCAGGCGAGTTTGAGATAGAAAAACATGTGCCCTGCCATTTCCAACCAACGATTCATCCCCTCAGCCGGACAAACCGGAACCCCAAAAAATCAACAGGAGAAAACGGAGCAAACAGAGGGTGCAGTGTTTGGAAAGTTCCCTTCAACTTCAAAAGCTCCGTTCACCCTGTTTTCTCTGTGGTGCGAGCCTTGGCTCTCTTGCACTGATTGACCTTTTAATGGACGAAAGAATCAATGCAACCGCATGGCGCGTGCCGGCTCAATGCGCGCCGCTTTGAGCGAGGGAAACAGACTCACGAGATTCGCCGCGAGGAACACGGTGATCGCCGGAATCAAAATGCTGCGCAGATTGACCGCGGCGTTCATTTCCTTGAACTCGACGCCGGCAAAAGTGAAAGACTGCGGCAGGGCGATGCCGTGTCGCGACAACCAGGAATTCAGGATCAGGCTGAGCGCCGCGCCCGCCACGATGCTCGCCACCGCAATGACATTGACCTCATAAATCACCAGCGCAAAAATCTGCGCCGGTTGCGTTCCCACCGCCTTCAGCACGCCGTATTCGCGCGTACGCTCCAGCACCGACATCAACACCGTGTTCAACACGCCGATGGCCACGATGAGCAGGATGATCGACAGACTGATCCAGTTGCCGCGCTGATCCATTTGCATCGCCTCGTAGAACGACTTGGCGAACTCCTGCCAGGGTGCCACCGCCAGGCCGGGATCGTCGAGCGCTGCGGCGATTTCGCCCGTGAGCCGGCCCACCCGGTCGAGTTCATCCACAATGACGACGATTTCGTGCACGCGCGCGGGCAGCACCAGCAGCTCCTGCGCCACCGGCAAAGGCAGATAGAACGCCATGCGGTCGCTCAGCTCATCGCCGCTGTCGATGATGCCGACCAGGGAATAAAGCGCATTGGCGAGTGAGCCATCGGCGGCTTGCGAAACCACCACGATCTCATCGCCCACTTCGGCCTGCAGGACTTGCGCGAGCCCTTTGCCCACCATCGCCTGCGGCGCGGTGTCAGTCGCAAAATTCCGGCCGGCGATGATCTTGCGGTCGAAGCGGGTGGCCATCACTTCGCGGCCGGGATCGATGCCGATGATCTGCGCGCCGGCGCTTTTTTCTCTCACCGCCACCAGGCCCGCGGAATAGAGCCGGGGCGCCCACGCCTCCACCCCCTTCACTTTCGCGATCGCCTCGCCCACCCGCTGGAAGTCATCAATGGTTTTGAACAACGCGGGTTTGTCGAGATAACCGGCAGCGTGAATTTGAATGTGCCCGAGACGAGTCCGCGTGAACAAATCGATGACCGCAGCATAGGTGCCGTCGGTCAAACCGATGGAGAGCGCGGACAACACCATACCGCCCAGGAGGGTGAGCGCGGTGAGCACCGTCCGGCGTTTCTGGCGGAAGACATTGCGGAAGGCGATCTTGAACACCATGGTGGCTTGTTCTCGTGAATGGCGTAGCGGCCACTGCGGGCGTTGCGCCGCACCGGCCCGTCAGCGCGCTTGCAGATTGCGCAGGCTGAATACCTCGCGATCGAGCTTCAGATCAAAGTCGATCGTCAGGTAGCGGATCACGGTTTTGTGGCCTTGCTTGTTTTGCGGAATCAGTTCGAGCGTTGCGGGAATCCGGCGGCCGCCCAGCAGCTTCACGTCCTTGAAATGAATGACGCGCATCAGATTGCCCTTTTCATCGAAGTACGCTTCCGACACCGGCAGATAGTCCTGCTTTTGCACGACGGTGACGATTTTGCCCCACACGATGGGCAGACCTTCGCGCGGGATGGCTTCGAGATAGAGCAGGCCGGGCCGGGCCGTGTCCGGCGTCATCAGGCGAAAATGAAAATCTTTGAGCAAAGTGAATTCGCTCACCAAATCATCGTTGGTGAAATCCGAGCCCATCCACGAGTTCATCATCATTGATGGTGGAATCTTGATGACCTTGTTGGTGTTGGGCAAATAGTTCCACATCTCGTTGCCCAGGCGCAGCGTTGCCACACCTTTTTCCTTGAGCGGCGCCAGGATGCGGATGAAAGTCTTGTCCATCCCCTCCGTCCAGATCTGGAGGCGCAGGGTTCGTTGCCAGTGCGGGGTGACAATTTCCATTTCCATCTCACCCGCGCTGGTTGTGCTGCGATAAAGCTCATCGATCTTGCGCACGACGGCGATGGCCTCCTCCTGTTTCTGAGCGAGCAAGGCACCCGGCCACAGCAGCAGCAATGCCGTCACCGCCAGCTTGGATATCATGTGTGTCATTTGCCTGCTTCCCGTTTCACCGATTGTCCGTGAACAAAGTTGCTGCATTGTTGGTGCCCTGCCGGCGCTGCCCGATTCATTTCACCTTAACCACCACCAGCGTGATGTCATCGTTTTGTGGATGATCCTGCCCCCAGTACCTGGCCGCGTCGACCAAATGGTCGATGATCTGCTGCGGCGGCAGGGCGCCCACTTCCGCAAACAAGCGGCGCGCGCGTTCTTCGCCCAGCATCTCGCCGTGGGCGTTGAACCGCTCGGGCAGTCCGTCACTCATGAACAGGATCGTGTCGCCGCCGTTCAGCCCGAGCTGCTGATGCGGATAAACCACGTCGGTGCGGCTGCCCAGCGGCAGGCTCTTGAGTTCCACTTCCTCCACGCGGCGGGTGGCGGCGCGATAGATCAACGTGCAGGGCATGCCGGCCGCGGCCAGATGCAAGTGATGATCTTTGAATTTGGCGATCGTCATCGCCATGTACATGTTGTGAAATCCCATGCCGCGCAGCGCCTGCGAAGCTTCCGCCAGGATCGGAACCGGATGCGGCAAGTGCGCCAGCGAGTTGAACAGGCTTTTGGTGGCGGCAACCATGGTGCCGGCCTGCAGGCCGTGGCCGGTGGCATCACCGATGGCGGCGGTCAGGGAGCCGTCTTCGTGCAATTTGAAATCATAATAGTCGCCGCCGACTTCATTGGCCGTTTGCGTGTACACGGCAATCTCGAGATGCGGCAGCGCGGGAATGACTTTGGGCAGCATCGAAAGCTGCAGTTTGCGCGCCTCTTCCAACTCGTGCGTTTTGCGCTCGTTCTCCGCTTGCATGGCGCGCGCCTGCGCTTCGATGGCTTGGGCGCGCAGCTCGGCGGTTTGGGCACGGAACTCGGCCTCGCGCAAATGCGCGCGCTCGCGTTCCTTGCGCAGCAGCCGCGTGCGATGCAGTCGCTCCACCGCCACCAGGCCTGCCAGCAGCGCCAGGGCGTAGGTCACGTAGGCCGCGGGCGTGCGCCACCACGGCGGCGTGATGGTGAGCTGCAGGGCAATGCCGGTCTCGTTCCAGACGCCGTCGTTGTTCGATCCTTTGACGCGAAAGGTATAGCTGCCGGGATCGAGATTGGTGTAGGTCGCGGTGCGCAGCGCGCCGGCCTTGCGCCAGCCGGCATCATAATTCTCCAGCATGTAAACATACTGGTTGTTGGCGGGCCGGCTGTAGTGCAAGGCGACGAAATCGAAGGAGATGTCATTCTGCCAGTGCGCGAGCGTCAGGGCCGCGGTCTCGGAAATGTGCTTGCGCAGCGGCGAATCGCCGCCGATCGGCACCGATTCGTTGAACAGCTTGAAGTCCGTCAAGGCGAGTTGGGGTGCAATGGGATTGTCCTTCACGCTGTCCGGATGAAAAACATTGAAGCCGCTGATCCCGCCAAAGAACATCTCGCCTTTGCGGTTTTTGAAATGGGCCTGGCCATTGAACTCGCGGCTCTGCAAACCATCGTCGACATCATAGCTCTGAAAGCGGGCGGTGGCGGGCGTCAGGCCGGTGCTGTCACTCAGGATGAGTCTGCAAACGCCGGCATTCGTGCTCATCCACAGGTTGCCGTGCGCGTCCGGCAGGGTGGCATAGACGGCGTTGTTGACCAGCCCGCTGTTGTCTTCGGTATAGACGGTGAATCGGCCGCTGGCGGGATCAAAGCGGCTAAGGCCGCCGCCATAGGTGCCGAGCCACAGCCGGCCCGCCTCATCCTCGTAGAGCGATTGCACCAGGTTGCCGCCCAGGCTGTTGCTGTCGCGATCTTCATGGCGGTAGCGTTGCACCGACTTGGTTCGAAAGTCAAACCGATTCAGGCCGCCGCCGGCTGTGCCCAGCCAGAGCGCACCGGTCTGATCCTGATGAATCGCGCGCACAAAGTCGTTGCTCAGACTGTTGGAATCATTGGGATCATACCGGAAGCTGGTGAACGTGCCGTTCTGCAACTCAAAGCGGTTCAGCCCGCCGCCATCGGTTCCAACCCACAACACGTTTGGCTCAAAGCGATCCTCATAGATCACCCGCACATTGTCATTGCTGAGGCTGGCAGGATCGGCGGGGTCGCGGCGGTAATGCCGAAAGCTCTCTCCTTGTCGATCGAATTCATTGAGCCCTCCCCCCAAGGTTCCAACCCAGAGGCGACCGCCATGATCCTCGTAGATGGACCAAACATTGTCATTGCTCAAACTGTGCGGCCGGTCAGGGTCGTGGCGGTAGTGTTTGAAGGTGTCAGTGGTTCGATCGAGGCGATTCAGGCCGCCTTGCGCCACACCGATCCAAAGCAGGCCGAAGCGATCCTCGTGCAACGCCCGCACGGTGTAGCTGCTCAAGCTGTTGGCGCTTTGCGGCTGCGGCGCGTAAGCAATGAATTTCTCCGCGTAGTAATCCAGCTTGTTCAAGCCGCCGGCTTCGGTGCCGAACCAAAGCACGCCCGATCGATCCTGATGGATGGCGCGAACCGCATTCAAACTCAGACTGCGGGGATCAAGCGCATCGAACTGGCAATGAACGAATCGTCCGGTGTTGGGGTCGAAACGATGCACGCCATCATCCAGCGGCGTGCGCATCCACAGATACCCGCGCGTGTCCATTTGCAGCGTCATCACAATGTGGCTGAGCGCGTCTGGCCGGCCGGCGTTGGGTTGAAAATGCCGGAAGGTGCCGGAACGACGATCGAACTGATCGAGACCGGCGGCCGTGCCCAACCAGAGCCTGCCCCGATCATCTTCAAGCATCGGGCCAACCACGTCGCTGCTGATGCTGCTGCGGTTCGCGGGATCATGGCGGTAGTGCGTGAATGTGCCGGTGGCAAGTTCGAGGCGGTTCAAGCCGCCGCCGGTGGTAAATGGCGATTGCGGATTACCCGTGCCAATCCACAAGACGCCCGGCTCGCGTTCCGATTCAAATATCGACAGAATGAAGTCAAAGCTCAGGCTGTTTGCTGTTTGCGGCTCGCACCGGTATCGCAGGAAGGTTCCGGCTTTGGCGTCGATGCGATTGAGGCCCTCGGGCGTGCCCAGCCAGAGCACGCCGGCCTCGGTCAAGGATTCATGAAACGCGGTGATCTGATTGTGGCTGAGGCTGTTGGCGTCGTGGGGATCGTGGCGGTAGCGCGTGAATTTGCCGGTCCGGCGATCAAGGCGGTCCAACCCGATGCCGGTGATCACCCACAAATTCTCGGCGCGATCTTCATGGATGCGACCGACGAAATCATGGCTCAAGCTGGTGGGGTCCGCGGGATTGGAGCGGAAACGCCGGAACGTTTCCGTTTCCCGGTCGAAGCGATTGAGGCCACCATTACCGGTTCCGATCCAGAGCGCCTCCGGCTCGGAAGGCGCTTCGTAGATCGACCAGATGTCATTCTCCGACAGCGAGGTGGAATCGAAGGGGTCGTATTTGTAAACGGTGAAGTGATAGCCGTCATACTTGTTGAGGCCATCCTGCGCGCCAAACCAGAGAAATCCCTTGCTGTCCTGATGAATGACGCGCACGGCGCTTTGCGAAAGGCCGTGTTCCAAGGAGACTCTTTCGAAGTAAAGGCGCGGTTGGGAGTGCAAAGCAGCGGCACAGCCGCAGACCAAAACGAACAGGGGCGCGCACTGAAGAGTCTTGCGAATTGTTCCCGCGCCCAGGCCGGGGCGTTTGCCGCGAGGCGCCAAAGCCTTCATCTCCCTTTCTCCACGCCAAGCCGGCGGCTGCGGCGAGACTCTGCCGGCGCCGGCCGAAAATTTCGATTCAGTCTTCTTCTGTGATGGCGGCGCAGTCCGGCCTCCCGCGGACCGCACACACTCTTTCCTCCTATATAAGCGATTAAATTCGACGAAAGCAACTCTCTCGCAACGAAACCAACGCTGCCCAGTCAGAGCGATTGCTGCGATGCTTGGGCGCGCCTCAGCCGCGCACCGCCCACTTCATGATTTCTCCCAGGTTGGGCGGCTTGCCCTGCAACAGAATGCCGACGCGAAAGGCGCGGCCTCCCGCCCAGATGAGCAACAATGCAAAAGCAATCATTCCAAACAACGCCGCCCAGGGCTGCCACGCTGGGACGCCACCGGGCACACTCAAACGAACGAGCATGAGAATCGGTGAAAACAGCGGGAACAAGGAGGCGACCAGCGCAAAGGTCGAATTCGGCTCACCCAACACCGGGACCATAATGAAAGTGGGCAGCAGAATCGGAATGATCGCGGGGAAGGTCAGCGACTGCACGTCCTTGGCATCGTTGCAGGCCGCACCCAGCGTCGCCATGATGGCGCCCACCATCAAGATCGCGAGAATCATATAGGCAAAGAACCACGGCACCACCGTGAAGGGCATCACGCCGGCGGCGCCGGCATAGAGCGTGATGACCACACTGATGAGCAGGTAGACCACGGAACCGGTAAGCGAGACACTCACCCCGCCGAGCACCTTGCCGAGCATGAATTCGAAGGGCTTCACCGCGCCCAGCAGCACTTCCGCAATGCGCTGGCCTTTCTCTTCCGTAACGGCATTGAGCAGCGGCATCGCGCCCATCATCATCATGAGCAGCATGAGAAAGCCCATGATCAGCGGAATGCCGAACGATTGCATTTCACTGACGCGCCGGGCCTCTCCGGCTGTGCCGGTGGCCTGATCCTGTTCCAGCAGCCCCAGACCTGCGATCGGCATCCAGTCAAAGAGATCGGGAATGGCGGCGGGATCGATCCCGGCATCGGCCAAACGTAGTTTGCGCAGCGCCTCATTGATTGGCGTGCGCAGCCAGCTCCGCACTTCGCTCGCGGCGGCATTGGGCGCATAGAAGGCAATGGTTGTTTGCGCCGTATCGCGACGGGGGTGCACCACGCCCGCGCCGATTTCGAGAAAGGCGTGCAATTCACGGCGCCGGACGCGCTCGGAAAGCTGCAGCCGAAACTTCACCGGATCCGCCACGGGCGGGGCAACCGGCTCGAGGAGATAAGCAGGCTTGATCTTGTTTTTGGTGCCGGCCGCATACACCTCTTCGGCGTTTCGCCGCGCCGCGGCTTCGACCAGTGCGGCAGACAGCCGGCCGGTGTAATCCACCACCGCAACGCGTTTGTCACTCGTGTCCACCTGCCCTTCCAGAAGCTTGATGGCGATGAAACTGCCCCCGAGGAGCAGTGGCGCAACCACCAGCCCAATCGCAAAACCGACGGTGCGCACGGCCGCAAGATATTCGCGCTTGACGATGAGGAGGACTTTACGCATGGCCCACCTCCTGCGCTTCCGGGCCGGCAATGCGCACGAAAATGGCATGCAACGACGGCCGCGCCAGATCGAAACCATACACCGCGGTGCGGTCGAGAACGGCCTTGAGAACCGTTTGCGGATCACAACCCGGGGCGAGCTGCAATTCCTGCAGTTGGCCGAAATCCTGCACCGCCGTAACGCCGGGAAGATCGTGCAGCGCCGCCGTACCCGCCTCACAGCGCAGCCGCACGGTATCGTGGCCGTAGGCGGATTGAATGCGGTCGAGCGTGCTATCGAGCACCTTTTTGCCGCGAAAGATCATACAGATGTAATCGCACATGTTCTCCGCCAGCGCCATGTCATGCGTGCTGAGAATCACGGTGGTGCCTTGCGCGCGCAGCTCCAGAATCGCCTGCCGGATCACCTCCATGTTCACGGGATCCAGGCCGCTGAAAGGCTCATCGAGCACGAGCAGCGGCGGCCGCGTGACCACCGCCGCGATGAATTGCACTTTCTGGCTCATGCCTTTGCTGAGCGTTTCGATCTTCTGGTTGGCGCAGGCAGCCAGTTGCAGCCGCACGAGCCAATCCTCGACCTCGCGCGCCACGTTGCGGTTGCTCTTGAGGCCGCCGAGGAATTCCAGCAGCTCGCGGACCTTCATCTTTTTGTAGAGGCCGCGCTCTTCCGGCAAATAGCCAATGTTGTCCGGCGGCCGGCCAAATACGCTTTTGCCGAAGACGTCGATCGCACCGCGGTCGGGATAGAGGATGTTCATGATCATTCGCATCGTGGTGGTCTTGCCGGAGCCGTTCGGCCCGATGAAGCCGTAGATGCTCTGCGCCGGCACCAGCAGCGAGAGATCGTCGACTGCCACTTTCTTGCCGAACGTCTTGGTGACGTGGTGCATCGCGATGACGTGGTCATTCATCAGATGAATTCCTTGCACGGGTGAACTCGGTGAACATCCCACTCCTGCTTGCGCCGAGCGGTTCCACGCTCAGGTATTCGGTTTGTCAACTGCGGTTGCGGAGCAGCCGGCCGCACGCACCGCTTCATGCAACTGGGGTTGCTCCTGCCTGGCTGGCTCCATTGGAATCGAACAATCGCAGTGCTTGCCGAAAGCGATGGGCCAGAACTGCGGCCCATGAGGCCTCAGCGCAGCACGAATCCAATGACGGCCAAAATCCACGCAGCATTGATCGACACCAGCCAACCGTGGTAGAGGCCGCCCACTTTGCCGGTTTCCTGCAGGCTGGCTTGCTTGTACTGCTGCGCATACTTGGGCAAATACAATCGCAACAGGAAAAAATTGATCTTCACCTTGCGGCGCTGCAGCTCTCCGACGATCAGCATGGAGAAGACGACATGGATTGCCGCCGCCAGCAAGGCGAGCGACAGAAAAAAAGTGAAAATGGTCACAGCATCCTCCCGCTTGAAGCGGATGGCTTTCATGATTCTCTGCCTGATGCGCGGCTACCGCCCGGCGCCGGTCAATGGCCTTCCGGCTCCATCAGAACGGCGGTGCCGTAGCACAGGACCTCGGTCACACCGTCCATGATTTCGGTGGCATCGTAGCGCACGCCGATCACGGCATTCGCGCCCATTTCCAGAGCGTGATTGACCATCATCTCAAAAGCATCGAAGCGGGTCTGTTCGCACAGTTCGGAGAAGATGGTGATGTTACCGCCCACGACGGTTTGCAGGGCGGCGCCCAGCGTCCCAAAGATTGAACGCGAGCGCACGATGATGCCGCGCACGATCCCGAAGGTCTTGATGATGCGCTGGCCGTCGAGGGTGAATGCCGTTGTCGTCATGCGATAGATAGGCAGCGGCTGGCGGGCGCGCTCCTGCTCCTCCGGCGTTAATTTGTCAAAACACTCGCGGCAAATCGTCCTGGTCTTGAAATAGTACTCTGAAGGGAAATCATTGCCACAACGTTCGCATCGCATGGTTGGCCTCCGGAAAATTGTCGGATCGGTTTTGCCGAAAAGAGCGGCGCTGGCGACATACCCGCAATCATTCTTTATCGGGACGGCGTTCCAAGCCTTGCTGCGCGGCGTCCCTCAAGCTGGAGATTCGTGCAGTGAAAGTTGGACCGGCCTCTGTCTTCTTTTCGAACTCCTCCGCCCAGCTCAACCAGCTTTGCGCCTCAGTGAAACTGCCGGCATTGATCAGCAGGTCGCTGTGGGCCAGCGCGGCGGCGGTGAGGTTTCTCGCCAGGCCGCTGGTGTAGACGCGCCGCACCGGGCTGCGGTCCTGGGCACTGACAAACGGGCCGGCAAACTCATCCGCCTTGAGGCCGGTCAGATTGACGCGCAGCTTCGCGGTGTCGGGCGCCGCCGGGAGGGAGCCTGCTTGCCACACCAAATACGGTCCGGCGAATTGCAGTCGATCCTTGAAGGTCGCGATTGCCGTGGAGTCAACCGTCACCGAAAAAGCCACGGGGCGGGTGAATTCTCCCGTCGCTATTTGCGCCACCCATGCCCGCAGAAATTGATCGGAAACCGTCACCAGCTTGCCCCCTTCGTCCTTGAAAGCGCGGAGAGAATCCAATTGTGCATCTGGAAAAGGAAGCGAAAGACCATAATGTTCTCGCAGGTAACGCGCATACCATGGCGTGTTGAGCAGCGAGCGGTTGACGACGGCAACGTCGGCGCGAAAGGCCTCGGTCTGCTGCAGCGCCACTGCCGGGTAAGTGTCCATATCCCCATTGGTCACCAGCAACGCTTGTTCAGGGAGATTCTGCAGCATCCAGCGGCAATAGGCCAGCGCGGCCGGCGCAAAGAAACCGGCCTTGGCGGCCGTGGCAAGCGTGCGCCCGGCAATCGCGGTTTCACCGCGGCGCATTGCCTCCGTCCACATATTCACCCAGGCATTGCCGTCAGTGGAATCGCAAGCGACGGCCCTTTGCAGATGTGTCCAGGTGCTGTCAGAGTCTGCACTTTCCCAAATGCCGTACATCGGATTATAGGCATCCGCGATAACGGTATGGGCAAAACTGTTGCAGGGCGCGAGTGCAAGCGCCCGGCGCGCCAGGCTCACCGCCTCCTCCCTCCTTCCCAAGCGCCGATAGGTTTCAGCCAGCCAGGCATGCGCCTCCGCATCACTTGGCATTTTGCTGAGGGCCTGCTCGAACAACGGCAGCGCCTCCGTGAGTTTGTTCTGGCGATACAGCCTCTGGGCCTGGTGATACTCCTCTGGCACGGAGGGCGCACAAGCGGCCAACATCATTCCAACTGCCAAAACCACCGAAACACAGCTTGCGGCAGGCCGCGAGCTGACAAAATGATTCAGCGGCCTTTGCATCCTCTGATAGAGGTTCATTTGATCTTCTCACCTTTCCGGTCCGCATTCTGACGTCTGCTCCGCGCGGCACAAGAGCTTCACGCCCGGCTTTCCGAGAGCAGGACTCACTTGAATTTCAACACGACAAACGTGATGTCATCATTCTGCGGTTTGCCGTTTTGCCACTGCTCGCAGCCGGCGACCAGATGGCGGATGATTTCAGCCGCAGAACGGGAAGCGGTTTCTTCATAAAGCTGCCGGACGCGGGTGGAATCGAGCATCTCGTTCTCTGCGTTGAACAATTCGGGAAAGCCGTCGGACATGAGCAGCACCGTATCACCCCGCGCGAGTGTCGTTTGTCTTTCCTGGTAGCCGGTCGCGCCGGGGCCGCCCAGCGGCATGCCTTTCAGCACCACTTCTTCCACGGCGGCGGTGGCGTGGCGATAGATGAGCAGCGGCGGCATGCCGGCGGCGGACACGATCATGCGCCGGCCGGTAATGCGAATGAGTGCCATCGCCATGTAGATGTGATCGAGATGCATCTCCCGGATGATCGCCGACCAGTTGCCCAGCAGTTGCCCCACCTCCGCGCGGTCACCGTAGGCGGTGAACAGGCTCTTGACGGAGGCCACCATCGTTCCTGCTTTCATGCCGTGACCGGTGGCGTCCCCGATCGCCACGGTCAAGGTCCCGTCGGCCGCAAGATGAAAATCGTAGTAATCCCCGCCGACTTCGGTGGCCGGCCGCATGAAAGTCGCGATTTCCACCTGCGGCAGAACCGGAATCATCTTGGGCAGCAGCGAGAGTTGAAACTCGCGCGCTTCTTCCAGCTCCTGCGTCTTGCGGGCATTGTCCGCTTCCAACAGCCGGCGTGCCAGCTCCTGTTCCTTGGCGTGACGCTCCTGCGTCAAGGCCTTTTGCGAAAGCTCCTGGACTTGCACCAGTTGCTGTTCGAGGCGGCGGTTGGTTTGCGCATAATTGCGGGAAAGATCGACGGACACGCAAATGCTGAGCACCAGCACGCCATAGATGTACACCACGCCATATTGGCCGACGGGCGCCACCATCCCCATGCCGATCAGCAGTTGATAGACCAGCGCCAGCATCAGCGCGATCAAACCGGCGCCCATGATCCACCTTGCCTGTTCGCGTTTGACCACTTGCACCACAAAGATGCGCAGCACCTCGAGCGCGGCGAGGGCGAGGTAGACATAGAGAATGATCTGGAAAGTCCTCAAGCTGGTGGCGACCACGCCCCACAGCGACAACCATCCCCAAATGGTCACGAGCACACCGGCAATGATGAAAAACGCGATTTGGCGGGGAGGCCGGTGGTACACGCTCGCGTACGCGGTGAGCAGGCCGAACACGATCGCCGGGCCGGTCACCAGCAGAGAAACGCTCTCAAAGCCGAGCATTTGCCAGACGCTCGCAATAAAGAAGAAATGCAGATCCTCGAAAACGATGACGGCCCAGCAGAACATGCAAATGGCGAAATAGAGATTTACCCGGGCGCGCACGTCGAACAAGTAAAGAAACAGGTGGAGCAGCGCCAGCACGATCGGCACCACGGAAAAGACCATCTGGTAGATGGTCAACGTGCGAACGTCCTGCGTGCGCGCGGCCACGCGCGCGTTGACGTCTTCCCAAATCAGGCAGGCGAAGCCGGCATCGACCCCCAATTGATTGAAGGCGGCGGTGGAGAAATTCGAATAGCGGACGGCGAGCACTTGCTCCTTCTGCGCGGCCCAGGCAATGACGCGGGGATTCCTTTCGATCTCGGTTCGCTCGGTCTCGCGCGACCGGCCGACGCGGCCCTGATGAAAGAGCCGTTTGCCATTGAGGTAGACCTCGGAGGCACCGGTCTGCCGGATCGCGAACGCAAGCGGCACCGCCCACAACGAGGAATCCACTTCGACATGCAAGCGAAACCAGCCCACGCCCGGCCAGCCGCTTTCCGGCTTTTGTGCCGAGGTCAACCGCGGGAAGGTCACTTCCCAGGAACGGTCATCACAGGCAGGATCCGCCCAGACCGCGCTGTCGCCGGGGTGATAGCGCCAGTTCTCCAGAATAAACTCTCTGCCGGGCCGGTGCCGCAGCCGCGCCGCGGACAGATAGGTCTTGCCCATCGCCGCGTGCGGCGCGATGAAGTTCTGCCGGATGAATTTGAGTTTGTGATCGGCGAGAAACTCCACCGTGCCCAGAAGCTGGGGCGTGTTCCACACTTCGTCCGCCCTGCCCGGTGCCCATTGAATGGAGCCGTCGCGATGATCGGAATCATTATCATGAACATTGATCGCCAGGCCAAAGATATTGCCCACGCCCACCGGCACCCTTCGCTTCAGGACGGAAATCCAGCGCCACGCCAGCCGCAGCTCGAGGGCGTAACCGTCTTGCGTTCTTCTTCGGGCATAGTTCCGCGGCGAGGCCGCCTGGGCCGCCAGATCGCCTTCCGAGTACAGATTGTCCACCCCGGCGCGATTGCGCGCCGCGGCACTATCCAGCGCGGAAAGCCGTGCATTGACGACGCCGGCCCGGGCCTTTTGACGGGGATCAGGATCGAACTTGAGTTCGAGACAATCATTTTGGGGGCGGGAAGGATGATTGACGATGACCGCCTCATCCCGCACCTCGACATAGAAGTAGAAAAAGTCTTCGTCCCACGCGGCCCAAGCTTGCGCCGAGAGATCGGCATCGCCCGCCGGCCTCGGACCGCTCAACGGCAGAAACTCGTCATGCGGGATGACCAGGAAACCCTCGGAGGGGCCGGTCAACTGCTGGTAGAATGAATCCCTCTGTGCATCGATGGTGATGGCAAACTGCGCCAGCGCGCCGCGGCCGCAGGCCAACACCATGATCAGAGCAATCCGGGTGTTCAGTTTCATGACTGCAGCTCACCGAATTCGGGAATGACACATAAGACGCAACTCATGCCTTTTCTATTGATTTCGCTGCGAGCAAGCGTGCGTTTGTCCAATCCGCGCCGGCCGGCGCCGCGCCGCATTTGCACAATCGAGGGCAACGCGAGGGCGGCCACGACCTCACTCATCCGTCATTTGCCGGGTGAAATACGCCTGCAGCGTGGCCAGCGTGGCGTCATCACGCTGGAGATCATGAATGATCACGCCCTTTTCCAGAATGGCGATCCGTTCGCAGACTTCCGTGACATGATTCAAGTCATGACTGGAGATCAGCACCGTCGCCTGCTGCTGCAGGTGAAAATCTTTCAGCATGCGGAGGAGACGCAGCACTGTCGTAGGATCCAAATGTGGAAACGGCTCATCGAGAATGAGCACCTCGGGCTGGGCCAGCAGCGCCGCAGCGATGCCGATCTTTTTTTGATTGCCGCGGGAAAACTCGCGAATGTACTTGTGTTGCCCGAGAATTTCGCCATTGAAAAAATCCTGAAAGCGGTCGAGGAAGGCGGCATACCTCGCCGGCGGTAGATCATACAGCCGGCAAACGAAGTCGAAGTATTCCTCCGGGGTGAGATAGTCGATGAGAAACCGCTCATCGAGGTACGCTCCGGTGTAGCGTTTCCAGTGCTCGCTTTGCTTGACAGCGATGCCCTTGGAAAGAACGGCGCCCTCGCTCGCCTCGATCAAGTCCAGGATCAGGCTGAAGAACGTGGTCTTGCCCGCACCGTTGTTGCCCACCAGGCCGAAGCTTTCACCGCGCTTGACCTGCAGATGCGGCAAATGCAACACGGCCACACCGTTGTACCGCTTGATGAGATTGCGCGTCTCGATCATTGCTTTGCCCTTTCTTCACAATTCCCGGAAGCCGGCTGCCATCTGGTATTTCTGCCGGAGGAACAGCCTGGCAATGCCGCGCAACGCGACGCTCTGAAACAACAAGCCGAGGCCGCCCAGGCTCGCCAAAAACACAAAGCCGAGATCCGCATGATGCGCCAACGCAAAGGGAAGATAGAGCAGAATCGGCACGATGAGCGTTGGCAGAATCACGATGAACTGGCTGCTGCCCTTGCCTTGCGTGCTGAAAATACTCGCATTCAAATCCAGACGCTTGCGGGAAAAGGTGGCCCATGCCAGCAACACCACGGCATTCACGCCGAGGTTGTAGAGAAAGAGCGCGCTGTTGAGCCACAGCAACTGCTTCGAATAGAAGCCCAGCAACAGACTCAACAAAAAGAGCGGCACGGTGAAAGCCAGCAGCAGCACGAATTTGGCCCGGAGATACTGCAGCAACGGCAGCGGGCGGCTCAGGAGAAAATCAAAGAAGCCGCTTTCCCAACTGAAAACGAACTGGCCGTAGATCAACATCGCGATGCCGGTCACCAGCAGCCCCATGTAGATGATCATGACCTCGACCGGGATGAGCCGGTGCGGCGTCTTCCAGCGCGGGTGTGCATGCGTGAGCGTGGTGTCGCCGCGAACGACGAACGAGTGCACCTCCGGCTCCGGCCCTCCGTCCATGCCGGCTTCGTTTTCCCATGATCCCAGCGTGAAAATGTAGCGCACGGTCGTACCTGCTTCGAAGGCCACCGCCCGGCTCCAGGCGCTGTCCGACTGTTGCTGCAACGGCAGGAATGCCGGTTGCCATTTGCCCAGGCGTACATGATCGCCGGTGAGATAAACATGGGCTTTCGCCTGCGCAGGATTGGAAATCACCCGAAAGGTCACCAGCCGCTCCTCGGCAGACGAGACCGGCACGGCAACAAGTGAGGCCGGCGGTGCACCTGGCAGCGGGTAGAACTCCAGTTGATCTTTGATGGTGGGATAGAACAACGGCATGATCGCGGCCGTGATGAGCACCAGCGAAAAACTGGAGCGCGCGCGCTTGTGCCGCCAGAGCAACTTCAGTTCCAGTGCCAGGAAGCAACCGATCTCACCGCGCCGCTCCAGCCAGGCGAGGCCGCCGGCCGGTTTGCGCCGCCGTGCGCCGGAGGCAGGAAGTTGGTCAAGATACAGATAGCGACGCAGGGTACTCACGTTGAAAAAGTAGAGCAACGCCACCATTCCCCACGGCAGCACCGTCGCCCCTGGATGCGTCAGGATCAATTGAAAAAAGGCGGAGGACATGCCCGCGAGGCTCACCAGCTTCAGCCGGTCGGCCGCCAGACAGAGAAGAAAGAACAGGCCCACGGCCAGGGCGCGCTGCGGCTTGGCGAGATGCTGCCGGTCGAGAGAAACATGCAAAAAGCTCGCGCTCATGATCAGCCCCCAGGCCGCAAACAGCCACGCCAGCGCAGGCACGCTGCCGTGCTGCGGCATGATCACTTTGACGGCGAACGGCGCCAGCACGAGCAACGGCAGGAAATTGAACAGCGACAGCGCCGAGCGCACGAGCAGATGATGAATGAGCCGAATGCGCGGAACCGGTAGAGGCAAATAGGGCCGAATCTCCAGTCCTGGCACGCGTTGCAGGACGGCCCGCATCGCGAGATCGATCAGAAAGTAGTAAACCAGCAGGCCGCTGCCGGCGGTGACCGGGTCGCGACCGGGAAGCAACCTCAGGAAAAGCTGATCAATGAACAAACCCAGCGAGAGCAGATTCAAAATCAGCAGCAGAAGAAGGGCACCCAGAAAGACATTGGTAGCGAGGTTGCGATACCACAGCACCGACCGCACCGCGGCCTGCCAAGTATGTCGCAGGAGTTCGAAGTGCATGCCGCTGCCCTTTCGAATGCAGATGAAATTCCGATCGCAGCGTGAGAATCTTCAGTCCGTGCCGGAGCTCGCTGGTGAAACCCGGCACCAAAATTCCAACCCGCGCACCGGCCCAGCTATCGGTAAGGTGGCGGGCGCGGCGTCAGCGTGGCTAAATCAACCGCTTCAGGACCAGGGCGTGCTCCAATCGCTGACCGCCGCGGAGAATGGTCAAGCGAAGCGTGGCGCCGTTCTGGAGAAACAGCCGGTGCAACTCCAGCCGGGCGATTTCCCGCACCTCTCGGCCATTGACGGCAACAATCTGATCATCCTTCTCGATGCCTTTTTCTGCGGCGGGTGACTGCTCCACGACTTCACGCACCTGCAGATGGCCGCCCGGTAGGGTCTTGAGATACAAACCCGCCATGTTGAAATCGAAGCTGCCCGGGTAGCTTGCGTTCGGCGCAAGAAAGACGCGCGCACCGGCATAATCCAACACGACCTTGAACAACTGCAGGGTTTCCTGGCCTAGGAAGCCATTCTGCCCCAATATCGTGGCCGATCCCATGGCTGTCTGGTCGAAAAACCCCGTCAATGGCTGGTCCAAAACAAAAGTGCCAAACTTCAGCGCAGCGACCCTTCCCACGCGGCATCGCATCACGCCGTTCAGTCCTTCGTCGGTGAGGGCAATCGTGCGCGGCGGCAACTGAATTCTCTCCTCGGAGTAGGTAAACAAACACAGTGGAAAGGAAACGCCAGTGTCTAGCAGCAGCTTGAGGGCCAGCTCTTGTTTTCCCTCGAGCACGGCGGCGGCCTCCACCACGGGAATGCCATAAGAAAAAGTCACCTGGAACTCCTGGCCTGGATCTGTTGGTCTGGTCGCAACGCCGTCATACAAATTCAAGACGCCGCGTTCATAGTCGATTTCAACGAGGCTGGCGCACAGCGTTTTGCCGATGATGCCGTCAGCCGGCCAGTCTCTGAACGCCTCTTTGTTTGACATAACCAGCAGCGGCTGCTGGACGAACCGAACGCCCGGCAGGGACAACGTGGCGCCGGATGCCACGTTTGCCGTCCGGTTGGCCGCCTCGCCACCACCTCCCAAATTGACCGACGCAGCATAGGCCAGCCCCAGCCGGCCACCCGCCGCCGGATCGAAGAGTATCGCACCCTCGTTGCCAAAACCGGTATCGAAAATCATCTCCAGTTTGAGAGAATCGTTGACGGTGACCGGCACGATGAGGAGTTGATCGACCATCCGGAAGGGAATGCGCAGCGCGCAGTTTCCGGAAGCGAACTGCACAGCCCCAGCGCCGAGGGCCGGCGGCGCACCCTGTGGAGTTGAAGAATTTCCACACGCCTGGATCAACAAGGCGACCGCAGGCACGAGCAAGAAACGGAACAGCGATTTCATGGCTCACCTCCTGCCGGTGAAGGCGAAAGTAACTGCTCTTTCCCCACAGTCTGCAGAATCACTGAATGAACCGAATCGTGAGCGGGTAACGATACTTGCCGCCGTCGCGCGCCTGCAGCGCCGCCTTGATGATGACAACCAGGGAAAAGACAAGCAACCCGATCAACAGAAAAAGGCCGATGCCGATCAACACCATCAGCGCGGAGGCAATCAAATAGACGCTGAGACTGATCTGAAAATTGACTGCTTCTTTGCCCTGGTCGTCGACCAGCGGGAATTTTTCCCGGTGGATCAACCAAATCGCGAACGGAGCAATGATATTCCCAAACGGGAACACGAAGCCGACCAAACCGCCGAGATGGCAAAGCATCGCCCACATATTTTCATCGGATTGGACCGGCGGCGCAACCTCACGGTTTTCGAAACTGGTGTTGGTGGTGCTCATGACAGGCCTCCAGAGTTGGGGCAACAAAAATGGTCTCTGACCTCTCGCGACGTGGGTTTGTTGCAGCACACAGCAGACGCTCCCCGCCTTTGCGAGCTGAGAACGGAAACGCAACGAAAAATGACTGGCTGATGAGCGTAGAGGCGAGGGCTCTGGTGACGCACTCGAGTCAGGGAGGGACAAAACCGGCTGGTGGACAGCCTGCACTGTTCCGATGCGAAGAGGCAGGGTTGAAAAGGAGGATACGCTTGTTCCCTGCCCCGGCATGTCAATCTCACAGACATGGATCTTTGATTGCTTTGTTCATACCTGCCTCATCGTTTTTCGCATCATTCCGGCAGTTGGCAGGCATTTCGTTGAGCTTCTACGGCTTGGGTCAAGTTTTGTTCACGAGTTATTCGACGCGCCGCCTCGCTTGATCCAATTCCAGACTTCATTTCCCGCCAGCATCAGCAGGAGCCAATTCACCGGCACGGCATAGCGCGACATGTAGGCCACAACGTAGTAGACCAGCGGAAAGGTCGCCAGTGGAATCAACAGCGCGGCGCGCTGCGGCGGCGACCATGCCGGCAGGGCACGCCCGGCACCCAGCACCGCCAAAATAGTCAAAAGGGAAATTCCTGCGGCGACGAGCGGCTGGTGCAGCGGCCCAAACCAAAAGTGCATCACACGCGCCGCGGTCAGCCGGAGAAATTCCGCCGGATGCGCACTGATCCAGTCCCAGGCCTCGGACTGCGCCTGCCGCATGTACTCCCTCTCTCCCAGTTCGCGAACCTTGACCGCTTCTGCGCGATTGTTGCCGGGGTGGCGCATGCGGTCGCCCTCGCGAGCGTCCATCACCTCCATGGCCGCCGCTGCCCCCGGGTGATTGCCGACTCGCAATTCCAATCCCAAATTACTGCGAATGAAGAAGAACTCGTGGAAGGCGGCGTAATTCCGCCACGTCCAGGGCAGACATGCCAGCGTCGCGCCCAAGACCACCAGCAGTGACGAGAGCCACTTGCGGCGACTTTTGCTCCACCACAGCTCAAAGGCGAGGCCAGCCAGCATCACCAACAAAAGCGCAGGTGAAAAATGAAACGCCACGCCCCATCCCACTCCGAACAAGAGGGCACTCAAGAATGAATGACCGGGCTCCCTCCATCGTTGCAGGAATCCGGCGAGCAGCAAAGCCAGCGCGATTGCCGCCAGCGGCTCATTCACCGACCATCCAATCAACTCACCCAACGACTGCTGTGGAATCAGCGCGCCCACCAGGCCGCCCAGCGCACCGCCCTGCCAGTCTGCCCCAATTTTGCTGGCAAACCAGGGGATCATGGCGTACATCGCTGAGAAGCAAGCAATGCAAAGGAAGCAGCGCACATAGCCGGCAGTCAATGTCACGCCAAACAGGTGATAGATCAGCGTGATCATGCCGGTGTAGAGAGGTTGGGGATGGGCAGTCGGTCCGGTTGGAACGATATAGGGATCGGCGTACGCTCCCGTTTCGAACAGCGTTTTAGCGACCGCTCCGGTCTCGGTGGCCGTCTCAGGAAAAATGAACTGGCGCGGCGTCATCCCGGAAAGCAAAAGTGCGCTGCGAATCGCGAACGACAGAAAGAAGATGATGAGGAAGGCCTGCTTCGGCGACCGGGCAACAGCCTCGCCTGGCCTCGGCGTGACACTCGTGGCATGTAATTTCGGCATTGGTTTCCCGTGGCTGGTCCCGGCAATCCACTTCCAGCGAATCAATATGGAAACCTGTCTTTCCAGTGCTCCGGCACCGCGCTTTCGCAGTCTTGCCCCCGTGGACGTCGCTTCCACCCGTGGATTCATTGGCTTTGACAGCGACGCACCAGGGGTCAGGCTTTCGAGGTATCAAGCTCCCCGGCGGTCAAGCCGTGCCGTCGCCTGTGCTTCAGCTCCGTTTGAACTTCAAGTGAACCTGTTCGCCTTCGACATAGATGCCCGCCATCTCCCAGCCCTGCGCCTGGTACTCCGCGATGATCCTTCGAATCTCGTGCTTGAGCGCTTCCGAGGCATGAAAGGAACGGATGCAAATCACTTCATCCGCAGAATCGCCGTTTTCAGCCTGGGCCTCTGAATTCGCATGCTCTGTCATCGGTGCTCCTGTTCCGCAATGCTGGCACAAATAACGCTTCCACCAAACCGCAAGGCTGGCGCTGAACGAGTTCTCTTTCCTGCCACACCCGTGAGGCTACTGCACGCAACGGCAACACGGCAAAATCCGCTCACGCGCGCTGGCCGCCGCCGACCCGCTTCTCTGAGTGCTGCTTCTGGCCGCGCTTCATTCTGCCGCGGAGGGTTCGGGCAGGGCTTTGCGATAAGCATCACGATACAATCCGATCTGCTCGACCGGAATCTTCTCGAAACCAAGCCGGTAGGCGGGCGAATCCTCCCGCAGGCGGAAATCCGCGCCGGCAAAATCGACGAATCCAGGATTGCCGGTGATGATGCGGTTGCCGCGCTGCTCGAAGGCGGCCGCCGTGGCGGCATGGCCGCGCGGGAACTCCGTGAAATTCTCGGTCTCCACGCCGGTTTCTGCGCTGGTACGAAAAATGACGGAGTCGGCAATAAGGTTGTTCGTAATTTCGAGCAGCGACAGTTCGAGGCCGCTGTAGAGATCGAGCCAGCGGCCGCCCACCGAAATATTGCGCAAAATGCGGTTATGCTTCGGCCGCGCCGGATCATCCTGGTAAAGGGTCAACAACTCGGGATATCTTTCGCTGTAAGGCGGCGCGGTGTAGTTCATCGCCTGCATGCGGTCGGTGAGCGTGGTGATGCGGCCGTCGAAAAATTCGGTGTTGCGCACCAAACCGCGCGCGTCGAGAAATACCGAGGGCGAGCATTCCACAAAGACATTGTTCTCGATCCGGTGCTCGCGGCCGCCGCCCAGAAATACGGCGCGGCCGGCTTTATAAAAAACGTTTCCCACCACCGTCGCGCCGCTGGCAAAGTCATCAAGATACACCGCCATCACGCCGACGTGCATAGGCTTTTGCAGATGGTGGAAGTAGTTGTAGCGAATCACGTTGCCGCGCATGGTGTAGTCACGGCCGGTGTAAAACGCGCCGACGTCGTCACTCTCCTTGGCGATGTGGTGAATCTCATTGAACTCGAGCAGCATGTCATTGCCCCAATACATCACGCCGGCATCGGGTGAGTCGTTAATCAAGTTGTGCGCGATGCGATTGCCCACGCCGCGCGTGTCGATCGCGGGACAAGTAGTCTTGCGCACCTCGCCAAAATGGTGAATGTGCGTATTGTCAATGAAACTGTTGCCCGGCGTCAGGGTTTTGCGCTCGCCGCTGTCCAACACCACGCCGCCGCCGCCGAGATGGTAAAGATCGCAGCTCTGCACCCCCTGGTGCGTGCCCCCTTCTATGACAATGGCATTCCTGCCCAGGTTGCGCAGCGTGCAGCCCGCGATGAGATTATTGCCGCCACCTTTGATCACCATGCCGTCGCCCCGGCTCAAGGCAAAGATAATGTTTTTGAACTGCAGATGCGAGGCGTTATGCGACGCCACCAGCGGACCGGACAGCACAGAGACCAGAAGTTCGGCCTCTGCCAGCGCGACCGGCGGCCAGAGATACAACCGGCCGCTGGTGCGGTCCAGATACCATTCACCGGGCTGGTCCAACTCTTCCAACACATTCAGAAAATAGAACCGCTGCTGCTGGTGAAAGCCGTATTCGTGATACGGCGGCGCCAGCGTGATTTCCTGTTTCTGTGGATCAATACTTCTGACTTGCTGGAAGCCGTCGCGCCAGTCCCAGCAGAAATAGCCATGCAGCCAAATATCGGGAGCGGGCTGCCACTGCCGCGGACGATCATCGGCAAATTGAATTCGTCCGAAATGGCGTCCCACCGGAATGCCAAAGCGTTGCCATTGCCAGCTTCCTTCGTTGATCGGCTCGGCACCGGATTGCGGCACGGCAGCAATCTCGAGATAACCCTGATTGGGATAACGTGCGAGCTGCAGCCGTTTGCCGTTGCAGAACACCTCGAGGCCGGGGCCGTCCTGATCACCGAGCGAGCCGTAGTCATCGATGCCCGCTGCCCGCAGGTCAGCTTGAACCACGTGCGGTCGCGCGGCCTCCGGAAAACGCTGCAGCACCTCCGGCGCGGTGACCGGCTCGAAATCTCGAATCTCGCGGCCGCCGCTCAGCATCACTTCTGCGCCGGGAGCCGCCTGCCAAATTACCGGCGCGGATTCGCTGCCCGAATCTTCTTCTTTGAATCTCAAAGTTTCTGGGAGCAAGTAGACGCCCTGATGAAGCTGTACCATGCCCCCGGCCGGGCCGAGTTGATTTTCCTGCTTCAGCCGCCGCATTGCGGCTTGCGCGGCAAGCAACGAGCGCAGCGGGCCATCGGTTTCTGCCGCGTTCGGCCGCGCCAGGCGGCCGGACCAATCGTCGCGGCCCTGTGGCGAGACATGAATGACAGTGATCTCCGGCTGCCGCCGGCAACCAGCGAGGGCTGCCAGCATGACCGCAGACAGAATGAAAACGAAGGCACGGCTCGCTCTGGTAATCATAAGAGTGTCCCGGAGTTGAATCGTGTCCATCCGAAAATGTTCCAACCTCAGCTCTACGGCAGCAACGAACCCGTCAGATTTGGAACATCGCGAAAACACCAAGAACAGAGTGATGAAATGATTTCTGTATTTGCGCTGGCCAGACGGCAATATCGCGACGAAGCGATCATGCCGGCCGGCGCAGTATTGCAGCGCGACTGAGCGCGATCTTCGGCTGCGCCTCCGTTTGCAAACCGGCAGCATGCGCGGCCGCCAATACTTCGCGAAAGCGCGCCATGGGAACATGAATCATCGGCTCTGCCACCAGCAGCGCGGCACGAGGTTTCAACAACTGGTGGATCTCGTTGAACAGGTTTGCGGGACTGGGCGTCTCGTGCACCATCCAAAACGCCAGAGCAAAGTCGAGCGGATCGTGGAGTCCCAACTTGTCGCGTTCGCTCAAATGGGGCCGAATGCGCGGCCATAGGCCGCTGCGGGTGGCCCGGCGCTGCAGCACCGCAAACATTTTCGGCTGCACGTCCACCGCAATGACCCGGCCCGCCGGGCCCACCAGGTGAGCCATGGCAATGCTGAAAAATCCCATGCCACAGCCGATATCCGCCACGGTTTGGCCGGCAGACACCAGACCGTCGAGAAGCTGCTCCGGCCGATGCAGCAGGCGGCGCAAGCGGTGATCAAAAGTGTAAGCCAGCCACCACGGGCATACGTGTTCTTCCATCAAGAGGGCTTGGCGCAAGCGTTTCATCATTCATCCTCGGCGTGAGCACTCACAGCACTTTCACTACCACCACGGTCATGTCATCGTCTTGTTGTGTACTGCCGGAAAAACGCTTGACCGCCGTGACGATCTTCTGTTTGATGTCATGCGCCGAAAGCGCCGCCATGTTCAGGCTGGCGAGGAGGCGGTGCAATGCCTCTTCGCCGTAAAGCTGTTGGGCATGATTCCGTTCTTCCACAATGCCGTCGGTCACGATGATCAGCACATCGCCGGTGCGCAATGCTACCCGCTGGTGCTGGTAGCGGTCGTCGGGGGTGGCGCCCAGCGGCAGCTTGGAGCCGGCGGAATCCAAAGTCATCACCCGGCCGTCGCGCTTGAGCAGCGGCTCGATCAAGCCGGCATTGGTGAAGGTCAATTCCTGGATGGGGAGATCGATGGCCGCGAGGCAGAGCGCAATGAACGTCTCCCGGCCGGTTTTGGCATACACCGGCCGATTCAGCCGCGTCATGATTTCGTCGATGGCCAGGCCCTCGTCGGCTTTCGCGTAGATCATGCCGCTGGCCATCACGGCCGTCATGGCAGATTGCATGGCTTTGCCCGACACATCGCCGACCACGATGCCGAACCGGGTTTGCGCCGCGTCGAGCCAGAGGTAATCGAAGAAATCGCCGCCGACTTCATTGGCGGGCAGGCAGATGCCCGAAATGTCGAACCCGCTGAGCTCAGGATCGGCCTGCGGCATGATCGACATCTGCGCGTTGTGCGCGGCCCGCAATTCGGTTTTCATGCGCACCGTGTTGAGACGGTAGCGAAAACCGGCGTACAGCGCGCTCAGCATCAGCACGGCTGCCAGCGTTTGCAGCCACCACGTCTTCCACAACGGCGGATGAATGATGACTCGCAGGGAAGCACCGGTTTCATTCCAGCGGCCGTCGTTGTTGCTGCCCTGCACCCGAAAAACATACGCGCCGGGCGCCAGCGTGGTGTAAGTCGCAAAACGCCGTTGCGCCTCGGTGTGGATCCACTCTTCGTCCAGGCCCTCCATCTTATAGGCGTACTGATTCTTCATGGGCGCGGTAAAATCCAGCGCGGCAAATTCAAAAGAGAAAACATAGTCCTTGTAGGAAAGATGCAGCTCGTGCAGGCTGGCAGGGTCACGTTCGAGCCGCACTTCCTTGTTGAATTTGAGCAGCGCGGTGATCACCACCGGCGGCACATGCAAATTGTCGCGCAGGCGCTCGGGAACAAATGCATTGAAGCCGTGAATACCGCCGAAAAACATCTCACCATTTCTGCTCTTGAAATACGCACCGCCGTTGAATTCATCGCTCTGCAGGCCGTCCTGCACATCGAAGTTCTTGAACAGCGCCTGGCAGCGATTGAAGCGTGACAAGCCCTGATTACTGCTCATCCACAAATTGCCGGAGCTGTCGCTCAGAATGCCGTAGATTTGATTGCTGGACAAGCCCTCGCGCGTGGTGTAATAGGCCACAGCGCCATGCCGCCGATCAAACTGATTGACGCCACCGCCCCACGTGCCAATCCAAAACAGGCCGGACTCATCTTCGTGCAGGCAGAAAATGTAATCGTTGTTCAGACTGTTTTGCCGGCCCGGCACCGCGCGAAAATGCTGAAAGGTCCCGCGCCGGCGGTCGAAACGGTTCAACCCTCCCCCTTGCGTGCCGATCCACAAAACCTCACCGGCCTCGTCCGGGTCTTCATAAATCACCCGCACGAAATCGTTGCTCAGGCTCGTTGAGTCATCGGCCTGATGCCGAAAGTGGCGGAACACCGCGGGCGCGCCCGCCTCGCCGCCGGCAACGAGTTGATCGAGGCCGCCGCCATTGGTGCCGACCCAGAGCGTGCCACCACGATCTTCATAAATCGCGCGCAGCTCATTGTGGCTGAGACTGGTGGGATCCCGCGGATCGTGCTGATAGCGGGTGAATTTCCTGGTGAGGCGATCAAATTTGTTGAGTCCGCCCCCGTTTGTGCCGATCCACAAGGCCTGCGGCGAGATGCGGCTGGGATGAATAACCCGGACGATATTGTTGCTGAGGCTGCGCGCGTCGGCGGGGTCGTTTTGGAAATGGGTGTAACGTTGCTGCTGCCGGTCCAGGCGCGACAGCCCGCCGCCGTGCGTGCCGATCCACAAAATGCCCTCGTCATCTTCATACAGCGCCCACACAATCTCGTGCGGCAAGCTGTTGCGATCATGCGGAACCGCACGAAAAACGGCAAACGGCTTTTGCTGGTTGATCGCCTTGCAGACGCCGCCGCCATAAGTGCCGAGCCACATCAGGCCGGACTGATCGCGGCCAATGGCGAGAATCTCGTTGCGGCTCAGGCTGGCAGGATCATTGGGGTCGTTGACGAAATGGATAAAGCGCGTGCGTTCCGGCGTCAACAAATTCAGTCCGCCGCCATTCGTGCCGATCCACAGGACGCCATTCTCATCTTCGCAAATCGCACGCACGGCATTGTGACTGAGGCTGTTGGGATTACCAGCCTCGTGGCGATAGCGCATGAACGCTGGCGCGGAACGGCCATCGGTTGCGGGCACCAATCGGTGCAGACCGCCCAGCGTGCCGACCCAGAGCACACCGGATCGATCTTTGTAAATCGTGGTAACCGTGTCGTTGCTGAGACTGTTGGGCTCTCCCGGCACGCGCTGATAGTGTTGGAAGACCGGCGGGGCGCCCGTGCGGCGGGGCGCCAGGTAATTCAGGCCGCGGTCCGTGCCGATCCACAGCCCGCCCTCCTGATCAGTCCCAATGGCGTTGACCACGTCGTGACTCAGACTGGTGGGATCATCCTCGTGATGGAGGAATTGATGAAACGTGCCGCTTGCGCGGTCGAGACGATTCAATCCGCCTTCAGTGCCGATCCACAGCGTGCCCTCCGGATCGGCAAACAGGCAGCGAATGTTGTCATGACTCAGACTGTTGGCGTTGCCGGCCTGATGCCGGTAGTGGGTGAACTGCCGTCGCGCCGGATCGTATTTGTTGAGGCCGCCATAGAAAGTGGCGATCCACAGCGCGCCGGCACTGTCTTCTTGCATCGCCCGAATTTCATTGTAGGTCAGCGAGTTTGTTTCCAGAGGATCATGCCGCAGAACCGTGAAATCGTATCCGTCGAAACGATTCAGGCCGTCTTCGGTTCCAAACCAGAGAAAGCCGGCACGATCCTGCAGAACGCAGAACACAATGCTTTGCGAAAGCCCTTGTTCGATCGAGAGTGTTTCAAAGGTGAGGCTGTGCGGCTGGCCGTAACCCGGGGCGCAGAGGCAAACCGTGCAAAGCAGGGCGCAGAGAACTGCATTCGCCGCGTGGTGGTTGCAGGTGCAGCGCCACCGCCGGCGATCTTTTTGGCAGAATTGCTTCCTCATACCAAGCCTTTGCACATGCTCACGCGCGCCACCAATGGCCGGCTGGCATACGGCATGACCAGCCGGCAGGCACACCTCTGCGCGGAGCCTCAAGGGATCACGAGTGTAGGGGCCAGAGTTGCCGCCCGTAGTATAATAGAATCGCCGGTCATTCCCAAATGGGATTTGCCGCGGCTAGCTTTTCCCGGAAACGGGGCGGCCGCGCAGCAGCCGCGCCGGCAGCAGCACGATCGCCCACAGCAATTCCAGCACACCATCCACCACGATTCCCACCAACCGAAACGGCAGCAACAACAGCCACACGATGGGATAGAGAATCAGCGCCAGCAGCGCCAGCGGCCAGCACAAGATCAGCAACAGACACCACAGCAGAAATTTGATCATCATCACCCTCACATCTCTTCATCTTGGTTGCTTCCCAGGCGAAAAGAATCCCGGGAACAAAAAACGATTTGCGCCGCGCCGGCAATTCGCCTCGTGTCGCGGCCGGCCGCGGTAATCGATCATTCATTGGCGTTCCGGCGCTGCCTGCGCGGCAGGCAGACTTCCGGTGGCGGCGAGCGTCTCCTGCCAGCCGGCAATCAACGCAAAGATGTCGCCGAGGTTCTGCGGCAGAAACAGCTTGGTCGCCTTGCCGTCAGCCAGCGATTGCGAGACTTGTTGCAGCGCCATGAGTCCCGCCAATTTGACCACCAGCTCGCGGGTTTCGATATGAGCCAAAGCCTCACCGATGCGGCGATAGCCTTCGGCCTCGGCCTGGCGGATGGCCAGAATACCCTCGGCCTGGGCGCGGCGCACGATCCTGATGCGTTCGGCTTCCGCCTCGGCCATCTTGATGATGTACTCCTTGCGCGATTCCCCGGTGAGCGAATAGAAATTGCGCAGATGTTCCGCATCGTTTTGCAGCAATTCCTTTTCATCGGAAAAGCAGTCACGTTCCTTTTCAAAGCTCTGCACGTTGATCATGGCAATCCTCCCGTTTCATTGGCGATCATGCAGAATGATCTCAGTAATCTCCACCAGCCGTACGGTGATGCCCCAGGGCCGGGTTTCCGTCTCCAGCGTGCTTCTCAGCTTGTCGATGAGCTTGCGCCGGCCGGCGAGCAGCTCCATCGCCGGGAAGTCACCGCATTCGTTGCGCAGCGTCGCCCGCACGAGCTGCAGAATCGCGGTCTCATAATTGTCGATGTCGAAGGAGGCCTTGACCGGATCGGTGATCTTGAAGTACACCACCGTATCGATCGTGCAGCGCACACCATCGCGCGTGAAGACGTCCTCCCGCGGATAGTCCTTCACCTGTTCTTTGACCGGCACGGGTGCGCTCGGCCTTTCGTAGAGGCCCCAAAAACTCAAGCAGGAGCCCAGCCCCGGTCCGGCGGTGCGCAGGTACTTGCCCAATGCCGTGATCAAGCAAACATACCCCTGCGGCACGCTGAAGTACTTGCGCACTCCCAAAGTCACCAGCGTGAGCAGAAAGCAGAGCGTCGTGTTTCGCTCAACATTGTTCATAGCGCCTCCCCTTGGTGATGAGCATGAAGTTCGGCGAGATAGTTGCCGTCTTCCTCTGCGATGAGCACCTCGCACTGCCAGCCGGCGCGGGCGGCGTGCTCCTGCAACGTCCCGACATCCACGTGCAGCCAGCCGCACGCAGTTCCGCGCTGACCCTGAAACTCAAACTGCATTCTGATTTCCCCGATATACCTTCCTGCCTGTTGGTTGGCGCGATGATAAGCGAGGTTCACCGGATTAGCCGTTACCCGGACATCGAGAGAATCCAGCAGAATGCGGCCGTCTTGCGCTAGCAACTGCTGTGCGCGCGCGAGAAAACGATCCAATCCGCCGATCGTCTCCACCATTCCAATGCCATGGCCCATGAGCAGAAGCGTGTCAAAACCGTGCTCATCGAAATCAAAGAGATCGACACAGCGCGCCTCGCGCACGCCGCGTCGCCGCATGATTTCGACTGCCGCGGGATTGACGTCGAGGGCGGTGACCTGCAATCCTTTTTCTTGCAGAATCAAGCTGTGCACGCCCGTTCCGGCGCCGGCGTCGAGCACGCGGCCGGTGCAACGGGCGAGTGCCGCATTTTCAATGCGGCTGAATTGTGCCGGCTCCCGAAAAAAGACGCTGATCGGCAGCGGCGATTCCTCGCCGTCATCCCGGCGCACCAGCACTTGCGCGCCGGTGTCACCTTTGAAATAAGCCCACAGCGCTGCGCCGTAGGGTGCCATGGCATGGGGATTCATCTGGCTTCTCCGACTCTTTGCACCGCATGTGATTGTCTCTGCCAACACGCCCTCCGCGCGAGAGCCTGGGTCGCCGCCGATGGGGTCATTGCAGCATGAGGACTTTTCGCGCCATCACTTCTTTGCCTGCCTGCAGCCGCACGAAGTAGACACCGCGGGCGAGCCTGCGCCGGCCGGCGTCGCAGCCGTCCCAAAGCAGGCGATGCCGGCCGGCTGACAGTATGCCGTGGACCAGGCTGCGCACAACGCGACCCGCCAGGTCAACTACGACCAGTTCGACGCCAGCCGCCTTCGGCAAATCAAAAGTGATCGTCGTCGTAGCGTTGCAAGGATTCGGCATGGACGGCCACAGCGCAAAAACTTGCGGCCTCTCTTGATCCGACGGCGCAGCCACCACACTGGTGGGCGCGAGATGGAAACCCGCGCGGTAAACCATCAAAGCCTCACCGGTCAAGTTCGCCGGGGCCGGGGCCTCCACCACCAGCCAAGCCGGCCCTGCGTGCAACCCGTTGGTCTCCACCTTTGCAATCACTCTTCCCGGTTCGAACAACGCCAGCGAATCGGCAATGGCCTGCTGACCGGCAGCCGTTGCAATCCACACGCGCAGCGCTGTTGTGCTGTAGGACGCAATCTCCGCGTAAACCGGCCGGCCGATCGACACAGTGTCGGAATGCAAGAGCACGATGGGCATTGGCAGCAGCCCCGAGGCTCGCCAATAGTAAAAGTCCGGCTGCGGATTCTGCCAGTCCACCTCGGCAAGAAAGCTGGC
Organism: bacterium; assembly: GCA_023150945.1. Lineage (NCBI taxonomy): Bacteria > bacterium. The sequence continues at coordinate 68,541 of JAKLJX010000023.1, forward strand.
GCTCCATTGCGGCGGCGGAGGGGCATTGGTTTGCAGCATCTCTCGCCACGCTTCATCCGTCAAGCGGTCGGTGGACGGCCAGACGAACTCATGATGGGAAAAACCGGCGCCTCTGGCGATCACCAATTGCCCGGCGATGGAACAGATCGCATATACGCAATAGGGATAGCCCACGCCTTCCTCCAAGACCGTGCCGCTGTTGGCATCCGTATGCACATCCGCGATGACCGGCATGGCATCTTTGTTGTCCGGGCGCGGCCCGCCGGCTGACCGCTCCGCAAATTCCACGATCTCCTCCAAGGCATTTCCGATCGTCAGGATCGTTGCGTAATCTTCTGCAGACAGCGGACGACCTTCCAACTCCTTTTCTGAAATCGCCTGCAGTTGGGTCAGCACGTTGTGCAGGCGTTGCAGGCTGGTTGCGAATTGTGGAAAGAGCAGATCCCGGCTGGCCAGCCCAGTTTGCATGAAAAGTGTCAAAGCAGCCAGGCGCGCATACAAATGGGGATTCGGCTCAACGTATCCTTGCTTGCCAACCGCTTCCGGTTTCATCCCGGTTTCAGTGCCGCTTTGCTTGGCATAAAGAATCGTGTCGTGGCGCAGCTCGGCCCAAGAACCGAGAGCGGCCAACAGGTCTTTGTCAAGCCAGGCAGCGGTTTGCATCCAATCGGGATAGCCTTCACCTTTTGGATATAACAGCGGCATTAAGCAATACAGCCAATTCCAGTAGACATTTTGCGCCCACGTCGTGTCCGCGTAATTGGCAAATTCACGGCGCAACGAATCCAGCTTGACAGGATAACTTGGAAACATCGTCCAATCCGGTGTTTGTTGCAGCAACTCCAGCGCGCGTGCCGAACCGAGCACGGCCATGACATCGAGGCCTGTGGGCATGACACGCAGATCCGGGAGCTTGTCGAATACCAGCTCGTCCAAAACATAAGAATCCGGAATAAAACGCTGTCCCATGATACGAAATCCTGCAGGCTGGCCGGGATATTCAATTTTCGGCCCGGGCAACGCCTGCGCCATCTGGCCAAATTGCGAGAGCAGGTTGCGATCCGCTAACTGATTGGGGGGGGAGTCGAGATAATTCTGGCCATAAACTTCATTGGCAATTTGCAGGTATTGCTCCGGACCAATGTCGTCACTTTTGCCGACAAAGAAAACCGTGGGCTGATAGATGTCATCCCACACTGCGAAGCTGGGCCGGCCATTCACCTGGGTGCGATAAAGCGCCTGGGTCAGGAGAATTGCGCTCAGACTGAATTTCAAGCTGTCCCGGTCAAACGTCATGCGTCCCAGCCACATCATGCTCTGAAAATAGTGGCGCAAAGAGTCGGATTGGGTGTAATGCCCGCGGACGATGTACTGCGTGTAATCTTCATCATATTCGAAAATGGGCGAGGGTGTAAATGGCAGATGCTGCCTGATCAGGTCAAGCTCTTGCTGATAAAGTCCGATTGTTGCCGCAGGCACATAGGTGCTGTCCAGCAGACGGCGCGCGACATTCAGATACTCGAGGTTGCGCCACAGCGCCCACTGGGCGAGGGTGTCGGTGGCAGCAGTCTGTTGCGCCCGGCTTTCCTCGTACAGGGCGGCGAGCAGCGCCTCCAGCCAGCCGTAAAATCGCTGCTCTTCACAAGTCTTCAGTACGCGGTCAAACACCAGATGAAAGGTGTGCAGCATCGCGTCGGTGGTGACGAGAATGGGAAATCCGAGCTCCCGCGCCTCATTGTAAATGTCATACATCTCGCGGTAGCCCGTTCCGCCCTGTGACCGCCGCGGCGAAACAACAAAGTGATTCTGCCGCAACAGGTTTGCCTCACTCGCGGTGAAAGCAAACTGATTGAAGTTGACCACGTTGCTGAAGTCGGGCGCCACTGCCACCGGCGGAAGCGAAGGCTGCACCGTGACAAGATAGGGATGATAAACTCCGAAGGCCGTTGCAACCTCGGCGCGGATATCCGCCAGCATTTGGGCGCTGGCAAAACGAACCCAAAGAACGATTGGCAGCGCTGCAAGAATGGTGTGCCTTTTCATAACAACCTCACGACGTATGCTATCCGACAAGGGTTATCATCATCAAAGTCCCAAATGTCGAATCCCTCTCTCCCGATTGGCGCCAGAGGACACCTCATGTTCTTTTTCGCACGAGACCAAGCGCGGCGGCAATGTCTTCCGCGATCATTCTGCGCTTGCTCTTCTCGATGAAGAAGCTCGGCCCGGCTTGCAGATAGGACGGGAAAGCTCGCTTGCCGCGAAAGTAGTATTTCTGGCCGCGAATCTTGTACGTGGAGCCAGCCGGAATCACACTGCCTTCTCCAGCCCGCTTGGCGATGCAGTTGATGGCCTTGATCGCGACGTCGCCCATGAACATGAACACTTCGACATTGGGGAACAGCGCCAGTTCTTTCTCCAAAATGCGTGAGCATTCTGCGATGGTGCCGGCTTTAATGCCGTATCCCGTTTTGCCGCATTTCACCGCCGTGGTGAGATACACGCCCAAATCGAGAATGTCGCGCATGGTTTTGACCTCGGCGCCGGCATCGTTGAATGCTTGCACAGTAGTCCTCTGAAAAAGAGAATCTCCTTTGGCATAGTAATAATCCTTGGGATTCTCGGGCGCCGCCTCTGAGATCATGATGATGGAAACCTCGTCCGGTTTCACCTCGATGTTGGGGATGGCAAAACACTCGTGCTTGACATCAGCGCACGGAAACTTGGTGCATCCCACGCATCTGTTCACTCGCATTTTTCAATCTCCCTTCAACCCATCCAGAATCCCTTGCGGTGAGATACACCCAGGACTTTTCTGCAAGCGGGACAGAAATAGATGTATCGCTTTCCGAAGAAACTCTCGATTTCACGGCACCAGATTTTCACCAGCTCCTTCAGGCAATGCGGGCAGATGGGAAACACGTCATTCTTCTCTTCAACGGGCAGCATGGGAGCCTCCTTGGTTCACATTTTTCACGCATAGGCAAAGCGTTGGAGTATCATACAAAGTTGCGGCAGCGTACTCAGGATACTTCTGCAGTTGCCCTAGTAAAGGCGACTTCCAGTACAAGTTCGTACTGACCTTCAGAATTCGGATTCTCCATTTTCAAGACTACTCTGTCTGGGGCCTTTTTTGTGAAGGTCTGAATCAGCAGGGTGTCATGCCAATTCATAAACAGCGTTTCCTCGTTGACGAAACGGCAGCTCGCAGTCATGAAAGCCCCGGAATCCTCGAACCACCAATAGCGATAGAGCTTCAGCTTTTCATCCCACGCAAAGATTCCGTGGGCCTGGCATTTGTCGCCGGAAGAAAAAGTTGCGGCATAATCCAAATAAACATACTTATCGTTCAGCGCTCTCTTGAACGTTCCGGTCCCGGCCCCGGTCATCGCCTCGCTGAACGTACTCCTTGGAATGCTGTAATCCAGCAGCCAGTGTCCTAACAAGAAATCGAATTTCTGCATCATCTGCAATAGCTCCTCCCGGCTGTGGGGCTGCACTTTTCACAGAGTGGGCCTGGCGATCCATTCTTCCATCATCCTCAACACCATCGGCCGCATTGCCTCCTCTATCCGTTCGTATTCAGCGGGAGAGTCAGTCCCTTCCGATTGAATGAGGTGATTTGATTCCGGCAAAAATGCTCTGCCTCATGTCAAGCAAGCGTGCCTTGGCACTTGGTTCCAAACTGAAAAACACCTCAAGCCGCTCGCAGGCATATTCCGTGCAATAGGCACAGTTGTCAAGCATCTTCTCACTTGCACACTCCCGAATAAGGCAGCGCTTGCACCCCGAAAATAGTCTACCATTTTTCGTGCGACAGCCGTCACAATCGTTGATCTCTTCCGGCTGATAATTCATCCCATATTGTTCCTTTAGCAGTCGAGCAATTTCAGCCCGCATTCTTCGTTGTTCTGCTTCATTTTCCTGCCTGGTTGCCAGATAGATCGGACACGTGTGGCAGGCTAAACCGCAGTAAGCGATGAGCTCGGCCATGTGATCTCCTTCTACGGTCGCCAATACCACGGCATCCGCAGGGAAGAATTCGTTTCATAAAGCCGGCGGACTTCCGGAAATGAATTGTCACCCTCATTAATGAGTTGAGCAACACTGTCGAGCAGAGCATATTCGCTCTCGCTCAATTGGCTGACCTCTTTTTCTGAAAGCCTATTCGTATCCCATGGGAGAAGCTCAAACTTGTTCAGCGCCATGAGGTCAAGAAGTAGTTCTGACAAAACGAAGTTCCATCCTCCTATCCACTCATTTGCTCCTCCGCCAACTCCAAATTGTTTGGGATTCAGTTCTCCTTTGCGGCACCGCTGCCATGCCTCGGCGCCGGTCATGAAGGTGCCTGCCGGCAAATCGAGGGGGTCAAAATCAATGTGCCACTTCTGTTTCAGATCGCTGTCCATTTCCGCGTCAACTTGGACCCACCGCCGCTGGGTCGGATTCCAATACTCGCAAATCCAGTGGTCATGATGACGGACAGGCGAGTGATGTGTTTCAAATCCGCCTCGGGCGCGTGCCGGTATCTTTTTGTGCCTTAACAACGAGCAGGTGAGCACGGCGAAATGCCGGCAGCTTCCGATCAAACGTTTGTCAGGCGGACGCAATTCGACGAGCGCTCGATCATCCATTGCCGTAATGCACTTGAGCATGTCTTCGACTTTGCGCAAATTCTCTTCGTGCTGTCGTCGTTTTCTGGGAAGCTCAAACCCCAGCGCCCCGGCGTGGTCACTTCCAATAATCACACCTTGCACGGCTTTGACGATTTGTGATACCTCGCTGGAAATGTCTTCGTATAAATGTACAAATTCTCCCGCATCGGTAATCGCGCTCTGAGCAGAGTAATACGCCAGCACGTTGTCTTTGCTCTCTGACAAGTTTTGCCTGCCCTGATGATCATCATTATTTGATTCGGACGAACACGCGATTTGGGATAGTATTGAGAATCCCATTAATAGCGTGAAAAGGAAGTGTATTTTCATCATGACAGCAAAAGTTCGGCGCGCGACTTCCGTCTGTTTTACAGATTCCTTGCGTTCGATTTCTGCCGGCTCTATGAATTTATCATGCTGGCAACTCCCATGCGTCAAGCTGCTGCCCACAACGGCACCGTTTCTGATACCAGTAGATGGCCGCAGCACAGCTTTTGCATGACCATTCCTGCTGTTGCGCCAGCAGCCATTTCTCGACGCCGTTCTTCTTGATGCACTCGAGATTCGGTTGCATCGTCCAGTGGTGCGGCCATTTGTCGTTCATGAATTCATGCAGCGCCTCGCAGGGATAGTCGAGGCAAAAACAGCAGAAATCAATGTTCTTTTCCCTGGCGCATTGCCGGAACGAACATTGTTTCACCCAATCATCCACCCGGTCACTCCGACAGCCATCGCAGTCCAGGGCCCCGCAGGCACCGCAATAAAGGCCGCAGGGGCCAGATTGTGATTTTTTCATGCTATTCTCCTTCTAAAGGAGGGTGGGCTTTTCAGTCCACGCGCGCATTGCGGACAAGAAAGTCCGCGCTCCTCTTTTGCACGGGATCTTCGAGACTCCCAGCCAAGTGTCCTTATCTCACCAGAACCATCTTTCGGATTTGCTGCAACAGCTCTTCTCCTTCGGATGATTTGACAACCATTTTGCAGAAATAAATTCCACTCGGCAGCACAGAGCCGGTATCATCGCGGCCATCCCACTCCACTCCGTAATAGCCGGCGGCTTGGGATGCAACGGTTACCAAGCTCCGCACTTCTTGTCCCAGTACGTCGTAGATCGCTATGACAACATTTGCTGTCTGGGGCAATTGATATCGAATTTGCGTGGCGGGATTGAATGGGTTGGGATGATTCTGCAATAGCTCGCAGCGAGCAGGTACAGAAGCTCCCCGGGGAAAGGCCACGATACCAGACGGAAAACCATCGAAACGGTAGTCATTTTCATAAATCTTTTGCGCCGCGTGCTTCAGTTGAAATAGATTTGGCGCGGCATGTGAATTGGAATTGAGGCCTTCCAGAGCATCGTAGGCATGCACCATTGCCACCGAGACCCGTTCTTCGCGCCCCTTATGAAGTGCAAACGGCCCCGATCCACATGTCAGAATCAAATTAGAGATGTTGCCGGAATAGCTGACCAGTGAGTCCTCACCGATCAATTCCCACATCGATTTGTCGCCCCGGAACCAATGATATTCCGAAGCGTGACTCGGCATCGGAAACATCCCGACTGCCGTCAAGCCGATCATGTCCGATTCAGAAACATCCGTAGCAGCAAAATCAGGCTCACCTCCCAAACCTTCCGAAAAGTCGGGGCGGTGATTACATTCGCCTGCATCCGGCCCGCCATAGTTCAAATCGCCCGGGCCAATACCATCCAGGCCCACATCATCTCCGGCATCTTCGTCCAAATCGTATTTGCCGTTCGCATTCGCGTCATTGCCATCATCCCAATCCTGGTCTTCGTCGGCGTCCCAGTGGTCGCGAAGGTTTTCCAATGTTAGATTGTAGTGCGCCAGGAACTTCGCCAGATCGGCAATTCCTTCCTGAGGTCCAATAACCCGCGTCGCGACATTGTCTCTTTTTTCGTCAACCAAGCCATCGTCATCATTATCGCGTTGGTCGAAAGAAAGCCCGGGCGTTTCCAATAACGCGAGGCCAAACGTACCCGTGGGCAAACCACCATTCCCGATTCCATTGACATCCCACGAATAGACCATATCGATCAGCGTGTCAAAGTGGCCAAGCTCGTCGTCCGCACTGTCGCCGCCAATACCACTATCAATCCAAAAGCCAACGGCGATTTCGGGCAAATCGTAATCTGAGATATTGGCGATCTTGTATTCCCAAAAGATGATATCACGGACGGCCTCATGGTTCCATTGGAAGCCGCGCACCTCGGCACGAATGCCCAGTCCTCCCCAAGGTTTGCCGCGCTGAATGGTACAATACTCGGGGTGTATATCGCCAATTCGAACGCCCGGACGAGGATAATATTTGATTCTATCCTGCACGCCCAAATATTCCTGATCATGGGCGTCATTGACCACAAAGTACGTCTCGAGGTCGGCATACTGCACGCCTCTGCCAAAGCGCCCATTCCACTCGCCGGGCCAGATAAGCGCATCGTCTCGAGAAGGCCAACCATTTGGCGGCCACGAGCGCGGATCGTTGCTCATGGCAGGCTTGTCGTGGAGCGCATTGAAGTAGCCGAATACCGGATAGAAACCCCATTCGACCGTGCCGGTTGGATCGCGATCCATTTCTTCGCGGTAACTGGTTTGCAGAAAATAGAGCGTATCAAGGTCCGTTCGCGAGCTGATAACGGCCGGATCCGTTACAGGAATCGAATCATGCTCGACATATACTCTGGCGCCGATCATGAACCCAACGCCGTTCAGCATCTTGGTGCCATTGGCATTATTCGGCCATCGTGAGACGTCCGGACGGGGCCAGTCGGAAAGTTCCGTCGTGTTGCGAAAATAGAGAAAGACGCGATCGCCGGTCAAATAGCCTGCGCGTTCGGCGGCAATGTCACCTGCCGGATCGTCCGGACCTTCGTAGGTTTTTCCTTGGGCGAACAATCCGCCGAACGAGCAGTGCATGACGAACAAGATAAATACAAGTTGATGCCGCTTCATTTTCAGGATCTCCGAGACATAGAGAACTTCGATTTTTTGGCTATTCGCTGCCGTGAACGTCTCTTCCACACGAATGTGTAGATCGTGGAATCCGTACGACCCTTCGGCCGTAGCCTTATCTTACCAGAACCATCTTTTGAATTTGTTGCAACAGTGCTTTTCCTTCAGTTGATTTGATAATCGCTTTGCAAAAATACATTCCACTCGGAAGTGCAGAGCCGCCATCATCACGACCATCCCACCCAAAATGATGTTGGCCGGCTGCTTTCCACTCGGCTAACAGCGTTCGCACCTTTTGGCCGAGGAGATTGTAGATCTCCAACGTTACCAAGCTTCGCGCAAAGAGTTCATAGCGAATATTGGTTGCGAGAGTGAGCGGATTGGGGAAAGCCGGTGACAACACGAAAACTTGGGGCAAAACCGGTTGGGTTGATTCTTCTCGTTCCGCCACGGAAGTGATGATATCCTGATAGCGAAAAATCCCGCGTGTGGTGCCGACAAACAAGACCCTTAGATCCCACCGATCCAGCGCGGCACAGAGCACCACCCGCTCGGGGAGTCCGTCGCTGATATCCAACCAAGTTTCGCCATGATCGCTGCTCTTGAAGACACCCTGCCCTCTCGTCGCCATATACCAAGTGCCCGGCTGCAACGGATGGGGCAACAGACTCACAACGAACCGCTGCCAGCGCACCAGCTCCCAGGTTTGTCCATCATCGTGGGTGCGATAGATGCCGTCCGAGCGCGTGCCGGCATTCATCGCGGCATACACATCACAACGAGGGCCCAACCACGAACGCGGCGGCATGATGACCCAAGACATGTCATAACGACCGAAGCTGTGCCGCCAGGTTTTCCCGCCGTCTCGGGAAATATGAACGCCAGCAGAAGTCGCGAGCACGACATAATCGCGGTCTACCTCATCCACCTCGATGCAGTTGATACGAGTTGCGGTCGTGTCACCCGGCGTCAAATCGAAGCTTTGCCAAACCGAATCCTGGTACACGTAAAAACCATCGCGCTTGTAAAAAGGATTGAAGGCGCCGGCGTAGGCAATGCGCGGGAAACTGGGAGGCACTTTCAAGGCCGAAACGGCCACTTGGGGAAATTTCGTGTCGATCCACTCCTGGCCGCCTTTTCTGTTGTAGCAGATGCGGCCCAGCCGCTCCTCTGGAATGGGCGTGAATTCTTCCGTGCCCAGCCACAACACCGGCCACGGCCAGCTCATGGGTGGATCCATCTCCGCGCGGATGTGCGTGACCGGCACTGAAGGATTTTCACCAAAGCGAAGTTGACTCCAATGTTCACCACCGTCCGTTGTTTCGAAAGCGCCGGCATTCGTTCCAGCAAAAAGAGAATAGGTGTAGAAAGGATGGGGCGCAATCGCGTTGATGTTGGCGTCCGGCAGATCGCCCGTAATGGCACTCCAACGTCCCTTCAAAATCTCCGGCAGCGAATAGAAAATCACAACCCACTCGGCGGTAGAAAAATCAGCCGCTCCCAACGAAAAGGAATGGAGATAAAACAGGACGCCGAATTTTTCGGTCGTGAACCGGGAAAGAGGCGTTGAAGTTTTGGCCGCTTCCCAAACTTCACCAACGTCGGTGGAATCCCAGTCAAAATTTCTCACATAGGCGAGGTGTGCCGGACGATCGATATACGGCCCCGGATCTCCCGGCGGCACAAGGCACTCCGGCGTTGGGAAGATATGCTCGCCCATGCCGGACCACACGGTGGAGGCCTCGTAGATGACCTGGCCGGTTTCGCTGCTGCGCATCGTCGTGCGGCCAAAGTCCGTTGGCGGAACGATCTTGACGAACACGGTGCCATGAGGCACTTCGCCGGCTTGCGGCGGGGAAACTTGATAAGGCTGGGTGAGATAGTAGATCTGCTTGAAAGCGAGGGTCGAGTAATTCAACCGCACCACAAGGAATTGCACTTCATCGGAAGCAACAGCGTGTGCAAGAATTGATGGCGCAAAGCCCACGAGGGCAAACACGAGTAAAACGAATCTGCGCATGATACCATCTCCCGGAGCACAAGCTCGGTGAAGTATCTGAAACCTCCCGGCGTTTCGTTGTGCTCCTCATATCTCAACGAGTCACATGAAACACTCCGATCTTCCTGCTCTTGGTCAGATTGAAAGTCCGGCCAGCCGTGGGTGTCCCTCGCACGATCACTTCGCAAGCTCTTTTCTTGAAATTGGCACCCGCCTCCGGCGAAAGCCGGCGTGAATCGTGCTGGCCGGAGCCAGCTATCATCACTTCGCAGCCCTTTTCGTAGATGTACTTCGCCTCGTCCAAAGACAAAATGTGCGAAGTTCCGCAGACTCGCTTGGCAAGTTTCGGCTGGCGGTTCTTGATGTCTTCCGACAGGCAAATGAGCACGCCATGCGCATGAGTCTTTCCGGCGATGGTGATCGCGCCGAATCGGTTGTTTTCGATGGTGAGAAGCATGATTGCCGATCCTCCCCTCAGTCATTGTACTTCACCATGCGCAGCAAAGCTCCCGACTATTCCGCCGTCAGCATCTGCAAGAGCGCCGACGCATTTCGCGGAGCGTAGCCATTGACATCGTTGTTGAAAAAAATGTAGACTTTGGCCGCTCCCAGCGTCGCCATTCTCCGGGCCACGGTCGCAATCTCGCGCAATTCCGGAAGGGCGTACTCGTAGTTGTACCACTGCCGGCGTCCATGCAGGCGGACATAAGCGACTTCGGAAGTGACCCAGTCCACTAGCTCGCTCTTCGGAGAATCGACGGCGCAGAAAACCGCACCAGTTTCCTTGAGCAAGTCCTTGATTTCCTCGGTGAGCCATTTTTGGTCACGAAACTCCACTACGACTTTTCTGGAATCGCCAAAAGCGAGAAGTGCTTGCTTGAGCCGGTCCGGATCATACGCCGAGTTGGGCGCAAGCTGCAGAAGAATCAAACCCAGCTTGTCTGCGAGCAGTGAGGCCGATCGCCAAAAACTCCTGATTTCCTCTTCCGCGTCTATGAGGTGCTTGCGATGCGTGATGAATCTGGGAACCTTCAACACGTAACGGAATGCTGCCGGTGCCTGTTCGCGCCATTGGTGATAAGTCTGATCCTTGAACGTCCGATAGAATGTTGCATTCACTTCAACGGTTGCGAATTTCTTGGCATAGTATTCAAACCACCGGCGCTTCGGCCATGCTTCAGGATAGAAGATTCCCTGCCACTCTGGGTAGGACCAGCCGGAAGTGCCGACGAGGAATTGTGCTTTTGCTTTGCGCATGATGAGATCGCCGGAGGCCCTTGCCGCACTCCTGACCTATGCCGCGATGGCATGGCAGTGGGAATTGGCCGGCCTATTTTTTCTCTTCTGCCAATTGCGCCTGGCGACGCATTTGATCGATTTTCGCTGCGACCTGGGCCACCATCTCCTGGAAGCGCGCCTCCGTGTGCACGTTCTCCAGCAGGGGATCAATCAATGCCCAACGATACTCCAGCCAGCCGGCAGCGATTGCTTGCTCGAGCCAGTGATAAAACTCTGCCTTCTGGTGGCGCGCTGCATGGATGCGTGCCAGATCATAGCGCGGCCAGCCCCTTTCATTCCCCGCAGCGATTCGCGCCTGGCAGTTCGCGGCAAAACGATCGAACATCTTGCCGGCTTCATTCTCCCTCCCGGTCTTCAGGTAGACATACGCGAGCTCCAGCGACTGAAATGCCGGATTACCCGCGATGGTTTTGTCAAAACAACTCATGGCCTGCTGATAATCCTGCTGCAGCAGAGGCGACAAACACAAAACTTGGAAATAGTTCGGCGCGACCGCGAGTATCTTCCTCCGGATGATTTCGGCGGCTTGTGATTGCCCTTCCTCCAGGTAGAGTTGCCACAGTCGTTGATAACTCCTGAGATAATCCGGCGCCAGTTCCACGGACTTCTGGAACCATTTCTCAGCATTGACCTTGTCAGCCAAGCTCATATAGGCTACGCCAAGGGCGCTCGCCGCACTTGCCGAAGTCGGAGCCAACACGAATGCCTTTTTCAGCCAGGGCAGCGCGGCAACGGGGTCTGTTTCCAGCAGCACCCAGCCCACATTGACTGTGGCGGGAAAGTGATTGGCATTCAGCTTGATCGCGTGCAGGCTGGCTTCCAGGGATTTGTGCAGCCATCCCTTGTAGTAGTAGGCAAGCCCCAGCGCCTTGTATCCTTCCGCCAAGTTCGGATCCAGCGTGATCGCGCGTTGGCTCAGCACAATGGCTGAATCGAGCAAATCCCTCTGCGCGCAAGCATCGGCGAGTCCGGCATACGCGAGCGCATACCCCGAGTCCTGCTCGAGCGCTTTGACGAAGAGACTGCCGGCCATTTCGTAGGATTTGCGATCATGGCGATAGTAGTACTCGCGGCCTTTGAGATAGAAATCATATGCGGTAATATCTGTGGTGGGCTTTTTCGCGGCCTGGCCGCTTTCCGCAGAGGAGAGCCTGGCCTTGAGCGCGCCGGCAATCTGCCGGGCAATATCACTCTGAATGGCAAAGATCTCCGTCATTTCTTCATCGTAGACTTCCGCCCAGAGATGGCCTTCGTCGTGTGCATCGATCAACTGGGCGGCGACCCGCACCTGCTTGCCCGAGCGTCTGACACTTCCTTCGAGTACCGTGGCAACATCAAGCTCCCTGCCGATGTCACGAATGCTGCGATAGACACCCTTATACTTCATCACGGAAGTTCTGGAAATCACCTTCAGATCGGCAATCTTGGCAAGCTCAGTGATGACATCTTCCGTGATGCCATCACTGAAGTACTCGTCTTCGTGGCTGGTGCCAAGATTGACGAAGGGAAGAACGGCGATGGATTTTCGATCAGTCGGACCGGCGTCACGTTGCAACAGAAAAATCCAGATGACGAGGGCGAGCACAACCAAGCCGGCAGCGTACCAAACCAGGCGTCTGCGGCGTTGTGAGTCCGGTGCGAAAGGCCGCTGCCGGGCGCGGGAAGCGGGCGGCGTTTGCAGGGCGCGCAAGTCCAAAAGCAATTCGTTGATCTGCTGGTAGCGATCGGTTGCTTTCTTGGCAAGGCACTTGTTAATGATGCTTTCAAGTTCTTGGGGAACGTTTGCGCGCAGACTGGTAGCCGGCCGGGGAGTTTCGTTGAGAATGGAATACACCACCGCCTGTTCATAATCGCCCTTGAACGGCAACTGTCCGGTGAGCATTTCATACAACATCACGCCCAAGGACCAGATGTCTGTGCGATGATCCACGGCTTCACCCTGCGCCTGCTCCGGAGACATATAAGCTACCGTGCGAATAGCCGTGCCAGCCCTGGCCAGCCCTCCCTGATCACCTAATTTGGCAAGGCCGAAATCCAGTATTTTTATCACACCATCTTTGGTGATCATTACGCTGCCGGGCTTGATATCGCCATGGACAAGGCCATTTTCATGCACCTTTGCCAGTCCCTGCGCAATCTGCATAGCAATATCAATGGCGCTGTCCACTGACAGCTGGCCACGAGCTACTTTCTTTTTCAGCCTTTCGCCATCATAATAAGCGATGACGATGAAGAGACGCCCATCCGCTGTTTCGCTAAATTCATGAACAGAGCAGATGTTGCGATGATCCAGCGCCGAAGCCGCTTGCGCTTCATGAATGAAAAGCGCTTTCACTTCGGGAGCACGAGTAAATTCAGGCGGGACAAATCTGAGCGCAACAATGCGCTTGAGTTTCAAATCTTCGGCTTTGTAAACTGCGCTCAACCCGCTGCCGCCGAGCTGTTCAATGATCTTATAGTGGGAGATAGTTTGGCCGATCATCTCTGCTCCATCATTTCCACCTGCTGGCGCATCTGGTCCACTTTCGCTTTTACGTGTGCCATCATTTGCCTGAACCGCTTATCGTTGTGTAGATTTTCTAGTAATGGATCAGTCATCCCCCAGCGATACTCGATCCACCCAGCGTCGATGGCTTTTTGTAGCCACTCATAAGCTTCCGCTTTCCTGTTTAGAGCTGCACTTATACGTGCCATATCATAGCGTGGCCAGTACCTTTCATTTCCTCGTTCGATATTCGCCTGACACCGTTTGGTAAACAAATCGAATATCTTTTGTGCTTCGCCTTCCTTACCTGTTTTTTTGTAGAAGTACGCCAGATCTAAAGATCGAAATTTCGGATCGATTGAAACTGTTTTCTCATAGTATTCCTTTGCCTGTACATAGTTATGATCCAGAAGATAGGACAGGCCTGTAGCCTGGAGATAATTTGGCGCATTCGCTAAGAGTTTCTGCTCGATTTCCTTAGCTGCATCATATCGTCCTCCTCGCGAATACAACTGCCATAATTTCAAGTAATTTCTCCAATAGTCTGGCGCAATTTCTATGGACTGCTTAAACCATTTTTCTGCATTGGCCTCGTCACCAAGAACCATATAGGCCGTGCCAATGGCGCTCGCGCTGGTCGCAGTGGTCGGATCCAGCATGAATGCCTTTTTGAACCAGGGCAGGGCTTCAACCGGATTGGTTTCGATCAGCACCCAACCCACATTGACGATGGCGGGAAAGTGATTTGCATTCAGTCTTATCGCGTGCAGGCTGGCTTCCAGGGATTTCTGCATCCAGCCTTTGTAATAATACGCGAGCCCCAACGATCTATAGGCCTCAGGAAGTCTCGCGTCCATCGCTATCGCACGCCGGCTCAGGGTGATGGCGGAATCCGCCGATTCTCTCTGCGCGCAAACATCAGCCAGCCCCGCGTAGGCGAGAGCGAAGGTTGAGTCAAGCTCAAGCGCTTTCACAAAGAAACCACCAGCCATCTCATAGGCTTCTCTGTAATGCCGATAATAGTATTCACGCCCTTTGAGATAGTAATCATACGCTGTGATGTTTCCTGTGGGCTTTTTTTCAATTTGTTTCTTTTCGGGAGATGAAAGTTTTACCTTAAGCGCCATGGCGATCTGCACTGCGATTTCAGATTGAATGACAAAAATATCTGCCATCTCTTTATCATAAGTTTCTGCCCAGAGCAATCCCTCATCATGTGTATCAATCAACTGGGCAGCGATACGAACCTGGTTTCCTGCACGCCTGACGCTCCCTTCAAGCACTGTTGCAACGTCAAGCTTCTTGCCAATATCAGGAATATTTTTGTCGACTCCTTTGTACTGCATCACGGACGTCCTTGAAATCACTTTCAGGTCGGCGATCTTCGTCAGCTGTGTAATGACGTCTTCGGTTATCCCATCGCTGAAATATTCATCTTCTTTGCTCTCACTCAGATTGCTGAAAGGAAGGACGGCAATGGATTTTCGGTCAATTGTCGGGGTCTTCGGGATAAAGACTACATACCCGACGAGCAAAGCCAACACCACCACACCGGCGCCATACAGATAGGCAAGTTTTCGCGGCGGCTGCGCACTTCCGGCGAGTGATCGTTGGGAAGCGCCATATTCCAGCGATTGTTTGAGCGCGCGCAAATCGGCCAGGAGCTCAGTCATTTGCTGATAGCGATCAGTCGCTTTCTTGGCAAGGCACAAATTGACGATGCGTTCGAGTTCTGGGGGAACGTTTGCACGCAAACTGGCAATTGGATGCGGCGTCTCGTTGAGAATGGAGTAGATGATCGCCTGCTCATACTCGCCTTTGAAAGGCAACTGTCCGGTGAGCATTTCATAGAGCACGACGCCGAATGCCCAAATGTCGGCGCGATGATCCACGTCCTGGCCATGCGTTTGTTCCGGCGACATGTAAGCGGCGGTGCCGAGGGTTGTGCCCGCTTTAGTGAGCTGCACTTGCCCAGCGAGTTTGGCAAGACCGAAATCCACGATCTTGGCCGCGCCCTCACTGGTCACCATGATGTTGGCCGGCTTGATGTCACGATGCGTCATGCCATGTTCATGCGCCTTTGCCAAACCCTGCGCAACTTGTATGGCAATGTCGATGACTTCCGCCACCTGCAATTTGCCCCTTGCCATTTGCTTCTTCAGCGTTTCACCCGCATAATACGCCATGACGATGAAAAGCTGCCCCTCCTCGGTCTCACCGATTTCGTGGATGTCGCAAATGTTGGGATGATCGAGCGCCGCAGCTGCTTGTGCCTCGTGAATGAAACGCTCTTTCGCCTCCTCGTCACGAGTCAACTCCGGCGGCAAAAACTTGAGAGCGACAAGGCGTTTCAGCTTGGTATCTTCGGCTTTGTAGACGACGCCCATGCCGCCGCCACCGAGTTTTTCGATGATTTTGTAGTGTGATATGGTTTGGCCGATCATGATCAACTCCGACAACCAAATTCTGCGCTTCTGCCGGCTGGCATTCTGAAAACCTTTTATCGATCCTGAATTTTCTTTGCTCGTTTGGCGATGACTCGCTTGATTTTCTGATAAGACGGCGGCGGTCCGGTTCGCACCTGCTTGCCGTCGACAAACAAGGCATCGGCAATGCCCCATTCCATAAAAGTCTCGCGCGGCAAGGTATCAATCGCGCGGAACTCGACCTTGTCGCCCAACTCCGCGGCGGCCCGCTTGGCTCTCTCAAAGACCATATTCTGTGCCGGACACCAGCCGTTGCAAAACGCGGTGACCGTGACCTTGCCGGGAAATCTTTCCGGTTGTTTCTTTGGTCGAACCCATTGGGGCGGAATTGCATCTTCGGTGAAAGGTTTCCACAGGAGAACCTCTCCCAAAAATCCTTGTTGATCGACCTTGAGGTATCCCTGTTTCTTGAACCATGCGGCCTTCATCCAAAACGGCAGGGGAACTCCCCAAGCGGCAATGCCTTTTGCTCCCAATGCTTTCGCATCATCTTCAGCGGCCTGCAACAATGCTGTTCCCATTCCTTTTTTCTGAAAATTTCCCCTGCCCTTTTGGTGGCCGTGTACCCAGATGCAGTTGATGAAGTACAAATGCCTGCCTTCCGCAAAGGCGTGCTCGATGGGCATGTACTGAATCATGCCGCCGACATGGCCCTCATCATCCAGCGCGAGTTTCACGCGGAGACCCTTGTCCTGCATGTAATTGTACCAGACTTCTTTGTGATTGCCCGCCTCTTTGAGTTCTTCATTCCAATCCTCCAGACAGGCAAAATAGAGCGGCTGACGCTCATTGGTGAGATCGATGATTTGCATGGCTCGGCCTC
The DNA here is from genome assembly GCA_023150945.1 of bacterium. Classification (NCBI taxonomy): domain Bacteria; species bacterium. The sequence continues at coordinate 85,260 of JAKLJX010000023.1, forward strand.
GTTGTTGTAACGGAATGGCCCGCCGCAACCGGCAGGGCAAGACAAGTCCAGGCACCGGCCTGGTTGGCCGAGGACTCGTCCTGCCCGAGAACACAATCAGGCGTGAGTTCATTCCATTTTCACATGTTCGACTGCCCGGTTTTTCTCACGCGATAGCGGATGATGGTGGCGTATTTTTCAGGATCGCCCCGGGAAAACATCGTCGGGCCTTTGAGATATTCTTCTTCATGCTCGCCGGCAACCTCATAGCCTTGCGTTTTGATGAACTCCATCAACCGCGCGACGGTGGGCTGCTCCTTGTCATAAGGCCCCATATGCAGAATCTCCGCAACCTCACCATACTCCCAGGTTGTCAACGAAACCTTCAACTCCCGCGGTGCTTCAAAGCTCGGCAGCTCGGTGGTTGTTTCGGGAACAGGCATGGCATATAAACCCAGCCATTCCGATTTGGGAGTATCCCACGCCAGCGGCCAGCGCGCACGCGGCGCAAGCTGGCCCGGCCCCTTGGCGGTGCCCTTGGTCTTGAAATACACTTGAAACAAAGTCGCAAATGCCTTGCTGCCGGCGACATTGGGATCGCCTTTGGCCTCGACCACGATCATCTTCTGATCTGGTGCTGTTACAATCTGCGGGTTTTTGAGATGCTCGTATTTGGACAAATCCGGGCCCTGTGTCATGTAATAATAGGTCACGGCGATGAGGGCAACAACAGCCACGACCAGAGCAGCAGCGACACCGAGCAGCACTTTCGTGACTTTCTTCATATTGCTTCTCCTCGTTCTTGAGAGGTGAAAAACTCATAACAATGGCGCGACATGCCGCGGGGGTTCCATACACCGCGCCACCACCAGACCGGCCAGTGTCCAGGAAATGAAGTCATTCGCAGCCAACAACGGCGCGGAGCGCCAGGGCAACCCACCGATGCCGAATCTTACCGGACCGCCGATAACAACGAACGACAAATCGATGGCGGCGAAAAAGAATACGCGCCGGGAATAGCTTGAGAGAATCCGGATCGAAGTCACCGAGAGCATCCAGGCCGCAATCATCCTGGTGATGACTGCGCCGCCAATTGCACAACAAGTTCTTACACCGCGCCACTCGATATTCCGGCAATGAGCATTCTTTTCGACACGGTTTCTCACCCTCCGTTGGAGCCACGAATGGCGGTTCGTCGGTCATCCCCAAATGGCTTCTCAGCAAGCGCAAGCGGAAGGATCCAGCTTCGCGCTTCACCAGCTCTTCATAACCTCACCAAAACACTGCAGGCCGCTGCCAATCACGCCGCCGTAGCCGTGGCCGGGCTGCGTCCACGCACCGGCGAGATAGAGATTTTTGATCGGCGTGGCATTCGGCAAGCGTTGTGGTCCGGAGTTGTCGAGCGTTTGATCCCAGCCGTAAATCGCGCCGCGATAGTTGCCGGTGTAACGCACGTTGGTCAGCGGCGTGCCGATCTCCTTCACAGCGATGGCCTTGCGCAAGCCGGGCAACAGCGTCTGCTCCACTTTGTCGATGAGCATGTCCGCGATGCGCTCTTTTTCGGCGCGATACGCTGCTTTGTTGTTGCTGAAATAATCCGCTTCATACTTCTGCCAATGATCATAGCCCTGCAACGTCATGATCGTGAGCGTGTTCTTGCCTTTCGGCGAATAGCCGGCATACACATTGTCATAAAGCGTCAGCGCAAAGCCGCCGTTCTCCACCTCCGCGTTGCGCGAATGCCGATAGCCAGCTTCAGGATCGTATCCGGACTCGAAAAAGATTTCCGTGTCCTGGAGGCCAAGCTCGTTGATCAAATCCTTCTTCAATCCGAGAAAGATTTGAAAACTCGACAGGCTAACGCTGAATTGCGCCATTTTCGCGAGATACTCGCCGAGCGCCGGCTGCGGCTTCATCAGCGTGTGAAACGTGTCGTGGGCGTTGGCATTGGATATCACAACTCTGCTTTTGTAGGATTTGCCCTCTGCAGTGGTGACACCCACGGCAATTTGATCTTGCACCAGAATTTCGTTTACACGCTGGTTCAGCAAAACCTTGCCGCCGTGCTTTTCGATGAACTGCACAAAAGCATTGCTGATCTTCTGCGAACGGCCGCGCGGATAAAACCCGCCGCCGGTGAGATAACCCAGTGTCGGCAAGGCGTAGAAGATGCTGGCAAGCTGCGTGGGCGGCAGACCGTAATACACCCACAGCGCCGAGACGATGGCTTTTAATTTGGGATCGCGAAGGCGCACGGCCATCATCTGCTCCCAGGTTTTGCTGTAGCAGTTGAACAGATGCGGATATTCAGCCGGAAAGCTCATCATGTCCACTTGGCCCGCGGCGCGTGAAAATTTATTGATATCCTCGGACAGCCCTTGCATGTCGGCGAACAATGCTGCGATGCCCGTCTTTTCTGCGGGGAAGTGGCCGGCGAGCAGATCGATATAGCCGGGGAGATTGCGCTGGGGGACGCGAATATCATGTTCGGGAAAGATGATGCGATACAGATTGGGATGAGGAACAAATTCAACTTCGCTGATTTCGGGAAAGCCGGGAATGAGATTGTGCATGCCGCCGCGTTCGCCGACGGTGGTGGAATGCAACGACACATCAAATTCAAAACCGCCGGGCCGCGTGAACGTCGTGGCATATCCGCCGGGGCGATCGTGCTTTTCCAAAACCAGTGGCCGGAATCCCTGGCGGGCGAACGCTGCGGCGCAGCTCAGTCCGCCGAGTCCCGAGCCGATGATGATGGCGTCAAATTCATTATCACTTATTTGCGCGCCAGCGCCTCGTGGCAAAATGCTCCAATCCAGAGCGAGAGTGGAAACGCCGGCGATTAGTGTTTTGATGAAATCTCTTCTCTTAATCTCATCGCTCAACATAACTCATCCATCTCCTTTCAGACTTCTCTTCACCTTTTTTTCCGTTTGAAACTCAACTCGCCCGCGGCCTTGAGCGGCGGCAACATCGGCGCTTTTTTCTGGTGATATTCCTCCATGCTCTTCAAGATGTCATCGAGCATGCGCACGGTCTGCAAAATATGCGGACCTTTGTTCAGCATGACGCATTCGGCCTGCTGCGCCATGGCGGCGTCGGAAATCTCCGCGCGTGAGGGTATGCCCTTTTTCGCCAGGGTTTCCAGCACCTGGGTCGCCCAGATGATCGGCAGATGCGCCGCTTCGCAGAGCCACAAGATTTCTTCCTGTAATCCCGCCAAATTTCTCCAACCCGCTTCAATGGCGAGATCGCCGCGCGCAATCATGACACCCACCGGATGATTTCGCATGGCCGCCAGGAGGATGGCCGGCAAGTTGCGGAAGCCGCGCTGCGTTTCGATCTTCACGATCAAACCGAGCTTGGCGCGCAATCGCTTGAGCGCCCTGAGCAAGGCCATGACATCCTGCGGCCCATTCACAAAAGAGAGACTGACTAGGTCGGCATGCTTGGTGGCGAACTGGAGGTCACGCTGGTCTTTGTCCGTCAGGCCGGTCAGTTTCAATTCACTCTCCGGAAGATTGATCCCTTTGTCGACGCGCAGCTTGGCACCTTCCTCTTTGGCGTAAGTGATCTCGACTTGCAGAGCATCCTCCGCTGCGGAGCGAATGATGCCCTCGATCTTGCCGTCGTCGAACAGAATCGGTTCTCCAGGTTTGACATTGCGAAAGACTGCCGGCAAGGTGCAGGCAATGTGTGCGGGCCGCAACAGCTCGCCATTCTCATCATAGTGCGCCGGCTCGCCGGGAGTCGGATCGGCATGAAGCACGAGCGTGTCGCCGATTTTCAACATGAGACACTGCTCCACCGCCGGCAGCTCGCCCACGCGCGCCACGACGGCATTCTGGTTGTCGCGATACAGCTCGGTACCCGGCGTGACATAAGCCGAATCGTAGCAACTCGCCCAACGGCCACCGGCTTGCCTTTCGCCAATCACCAACGTGCAGCGTTTTCCGCGCGCATCCGTGAAGCGAATCTTGCCGCCCTTTTCGATATGCTCGAATCCAGCAGTCGAGACGGGAAAAAAGGCATCAGCGGCAGAAGGTGGTTGCACGCCCGCGGCAGCCAGCCAAACGCGCGCCGGAGAGATGACATGGCCGTACCAATCCCGCTGCGGCTGCAGGTGAAGCACTTGCGGCCCGGGTCGCAGCGCACCGGTGCGCAACTTGGGCCCGCCGAGATCCATGCAGATTTTGCAGTTTCTCCCGGTCTTGCGTTTGGCGCGCTTGACGTTGGCGATCATGGCCCGCCAAACCGCTTCATCGTCGTGGGCGCAATTGATACGCGCGCAACTCATGCCGGCGGCAACCAAATCCTGAACCAACGCTTTGTCCGCGGCGGCTTCGTTCGACAGCGTGACCATGATGCGCGCCTTGCTTCCTTTCAGCTTCTTGCCCAGCAGCGCGTTGGTGTTACTGCGCAAGAGCTTTTTGCCTTGCTTGAATGAAACGATCGGCGTCGCATTGTCCGGCGGTTTGAGTTTGGCGAAGCGCGACAGAATTTCTCTGACCGCAAGCAAGCTGGCCATCACGTGGCTCTCGGCGCGGCCCAGACGGGAAACGCCAAGAAAGCCGAGCTTGTCCTGCAAAGCACGAATGTCTTGGGCACGCAGGGCGAGATAGTGCAACAAATTGATGGCCCCCTTGCGGAGCGCCGGGTGCATTCGTGTCAGCGCTGTGCCATACTGCTTTTCCAGCTTGCGCGCATTCTTGCAGATCGCATCGATCTGCGCAATCATCTTCTCGATTCTTTTGCGACCGACTTTCATGGCTCGCCTGCAAATCTGGTACACCGTTACCTTCGATGGGACAGACAGTCTCCTGGGAACTCGTTCGTTAGCGTCGCAGGAATGGCCAGGGATAGCCCCAGAATCTTCACTATTGCCTTTCGGGATGACCAGGGCAGAGCAGGCCTTCAACGTAACAGCTCACAATTTCGGTATGCGCGTGCTCATCAAAACTTTCCAAACTTGAGAGTGACCGCACCCGCCGGGCCGGCCAAATCACCGTTCTGAATGTCGTGAAAATCGGCGCCCGAGATGAGACGAAAGCTGCCGCCCAGGCAGATTCGAAAAAATGTGGTGACATTCAGCTCGACATTCAATGCCGGCTCGAAAACAAAAAAGACGTCACCATTGAAGTCCTCACTATAGCCCCCGCCTTTTTCGCGCTGGTCCACCCCGCCGCCGCCGATGAGCACAAGCATGTTCAGGTGGATCAGTTTGTCGGAGTTCATAATATATTCCAGTTCCAATCCACCATAGCCCATCGTCAAATAAATGGGATTACCCGTAACTGTTCTCCCCTGCTCGATGTTTTCTGTGACCAGGCCGTAGGCGCCGCCGCCGATGGCGAAGGTATGATTGAGAATCCAACCGCCGCGGCCGCCAACCAAAACGCTGAATTCATCTTTGATCTCGGTAAACTTCACCACCGGTGCGCCAAACCCGCCGCTTTCGATTTTGCCCTTGAGCAAGGTTTCTTCCTGCGCCAAAACCGGCAAGGCAGCGCAGAGCAACACTCCAGTCAAAAATCTCTTCATGGCAGCAATCTCCTTCAAAATGGTTTCACACATTCCACATGCCGCGTGATCTTATCTTTGCAATCTATAGAAAAGGTAAGGCGCGATGGTCGTCCAAATCAACACGAGCAGCCACACGCGGCCGGCAAAGATATTATAGTCCTGCAGCAGCTTGCTCCACGGATGGCCGGCCACAAAATGGCCGAAGAGGAATTCAAAGGCAATCGTCATCGCCAGCCAAATGAAGCCAACGGTCCAGGCTTGTTGGGCTGAGGCCAGCGGCCAGATACGACTCAATACCCAAATCACCACGCCGAGCAGGATAATGCCGGTGAGCGTGGAAAGCTGATGCGCGCGCAAATCGCCGAGGCTGTTCTTGTAAACGGCCTCGCGGAGGGCGCCGTTGATGATCGCGGCGACCATCAAAATGAGCCAGGCAAAAGTGTAGCGGAGTATCATTGTTCATACCATTTCAAAATGCGCAGCGCGCGCAAGGTATTCCAGCGGCTGGGTTTTCCAACTTTTTCCATTTCGAAAAAAGTTCTGCCGGGATGTTTGCTTTGCAAAACCCATGTGCCATCCGCGCTGCGTTTCTTTTTGATGAGGGCAATCGCCTCGTCCATGCGAGGATCGCGGGCTAATCTGCAGGCTTGAAAATAATCCAATGCTCGCATGATGTCATAACGCCAGCGCGGCGGAAATGAAAAGCGCGTCATTCTCGAATCGACAACGGCGCCGGTTCGATGCGACCGAAAGAGTTTGTGGACGAGCAGAAATTCAGCGCCACGCTCCTGACTTTTGGCTACAATCTGACAGGGGTGACGCTTTTCGTATTCTCGCAAGCCTTCCAACACGCTAATCGTCGTATGGAATGAGCTGTGCGTGTCGCCATCGTAGGATCGGCAATTCCACCCGCCATCCGGCATTTGTTGCAAGAGAAGATGTTCAACCATTTTTTCAATACGCGTATCAGGAAAATCGAAATAAGCGAGAATCGCCAGCACCATTCCGGTGACGCAGGTTTCACTGTGCTTCATCGCAGTAAAAAAATTGATGCCCCCGTCACGGTAGAACCCTTCATCCATGAGCAGCTTGCAGGCCTTGAGGGCTTGGGGATGATCCGCAGGCAATCCGAGCTGGCGCAGCAGGAGCATGGTGTAGGTTGTCGAAATCCACTTGGGCCCGTAAATGCCGCCGCCCCACATGCCCGATGCAGCTTGACGCGCCAGGAGTCGCGTGCCCCAGCCTTCGGAGGCAATCTTCTTGCGTTCCCGCAGGAATTCGGCCTCACTGGCGCCACAGAGATCGTGCAATGTTTGCCAGCGAATCGCCGGATCACCTGCGAGCAGCCACGTGAGAATAGGATCCTTTGTTTTCATGACAGCAGGAATTCTTGTTTGAACTGGTCAAACCGGATTTCGCATCGGCTGAATCTTCCAATAAGTGAGCGAACGCCACAGCCATTCTGCTGGGCCAAATCTGAAATAGCGAAGCCAAATTGGAGATACGATGAGCTGAACAACCCATATCGCCAGCACGATTAGCACTTGTCCGGCGCGCTCCACTTTGCCGAATAAGCCGAAGCCGTGTCCGTAAAAAATCGTGGTACAGATGAGGGTTTGGAGCAAATAGTTCGATAGCGCCAAGCGGCCAACCGCGGCAAAGGGACGGGTGAATTTCTCCAATGGCTTCGTTTGGCAAGCGAGCATCACCACACCGACATAGGCGGAGGCCATGAACAGACTGCCCCAATAGTTGAATTGCCAGCCAAAGAACATCGAATAGTCGAGCGACCAGCCGGCGGCGAAATTGCGCAACACGCCGTAAATCACCACGGGCAGGCCAGTGACAAAACCGGCTGCCAGCATCGTCCGATAAAAGCGCAGCGGGCGTTGCGCCGTGAGCACGCCCCACTTGAGCAACGCCATGCCAACCAGCATCAATCCGCCGGCGCGCCAACTTTGAAAGATCAAAAAAAGAAACGTCTGAAACCAGAAGGCCGTCGGCGCTCGCTGCGCCATTTGATCCAACCAGCCGCTTTGATAGGCAGTGATTTCTTTGGCAATAGCCTCAGCACCCGGCTTCCAACTCAGCCGCAATCCTTCGACACTCTCCGGCGGCCAGAATTGCATCGACCAACCGAACAGCCAATAAAGTAAAGCCGGCACCGCAAGAACAACAAGGCCGGTGAGGAGCAGTTTGGGCGGAGAGAGCTTGCGCAAGAGAAAAACGAGTATGGCGCACACTGCGTATGTCACCAGAATATCGCCATACCACAGCAGATAGGCGTGCATCATGCCGATGACGAACAGCCAAAAAATGCGGCGATAATGCAAACCGGCGGCGCGGCGCTCTTTCTCTTCCGCTCTGCCGCTCATCAACACGATTCCGGCGCCGAACATGATCGAGAACAGCGTCATGAATTTTTGATCGCCGAAAACGTGACTCAAAATCCAGACCCATTCGTTCCAACCGCTCAGGTCGCCGTACGCGGTGGGATTGATGTACGCCGCTCCGATCATCGCGTAGCTTTGGATGTTCATGATGAGAATGCCCAGCACCGCGCAGCCGCGCAAGACATCCAATGACGTGACTCTTTCAAACGGAGAAATTGGCGTAACAGCCTGGTTGGTGTATGACTTTAGCTCCTCTCATGGCGCCAGGTTAAAACCATCTTACGCCTTTTCAATCAGCCACATCGCGCAGGCGACGTCCCGTTCCAATATTTCACATTCCTGTCTTTCCTGCTCCAAAAACTCGCTGAGAGCATCGGCAAGTTCCGGATGAGATTTGACTATTGCGCTGGCACTTTGGGTGATAAACGCCGTGTTGCGCTGGTTAACTTGTTTCATCTCGGCTACTGAAAAGATTTTTTCTTGGAGGATCTTATCACCGTGCGCCGTGAGCTGATGAATGGTTTCTTCATGCGAAGCATAATACTCATAGCCGGGAAATGCGATGGGATCGTTTGTCAAACGGAAGCCGTCGTCGATAATCATATAACCGTGAGGGTGAATGGCTTCTCTGAGGCGCCCAACGCATTGGGCAACCGATCCCAGCACATCGCCAACTGCGGTATAAATGGCGAGGTCATAATTGCTCGCACTGTTCAGCGCATGCCGCATATCCGCACACGTGAATGTGCAAAGCTCGGCTACGTTCGGTTCTTGCGCTTTTTGGCGAGCTGCCAAAACAAACGGCTCAAAGAAATCAAATCCGAAGATTTGATAGTTGAGCTCCTTGGCCAGAGTGATCGCAACGGCGCCTTTGCCGCAGCCCAAATCGATGGCACGGGTTGATCGGGGCGGCAACCCCAGGCGACGCAGCCATGCGACGATGATTTCGGGGGCACTGCCAATCGCCCAGAGGTCGGCGAAAAGCTCCGGGAGATATGGCAGAAGCTCCGGTGCTATTCTGAAATACTCGTGGACTTCATGATTGGTTTTCGTATGCATGCTTCGCCTCAATTGGTAAATAAAGATCAACCACCAAATCATGCTCGGGCGCCGACAGATCGTGCACTTTTTCAAGCTCGTGCGTGTTGCGCCATTGGTATGGACTGTCTTGCACCCAATTCCACAGCTTCATCCACACTTCTTGAATCGTTCCCTCCGGATCGCCGATTAGCTTACACGTGGTGACGGCATACAAACCACCCGGAAAATCCTTGATGGCGATGTCGCCTTCCGCCTGGATTTCCGGGCCGATACTGATCCAAAACTCGTAGCCGTACTCCTTCTGCTCTTTGGAAGGGCTGGGGTTGTTGAAGCCGAAAATGAGATGCTGGTCTCTGTCATCAAGCAACCCCATCGGTTCTGCCCACGCGCGCAACTTCTCCCAGGCGTCGCGTTCGGGTGTTTCGCTGAAAGCGCGGACGCTGGCGACGCGCATCGGCGCCAGCGCCACGAGGTCAACTTGCATCATTTGACTTTTCTTGCCGTTTGTTCCACGCCGCCTTGCTTCAAGATCAAGCTCGCGACGTTGCCGGCCTCATCCTTAACAAACGTGAGATCGGCCTTGACGACTTGCAGGAAATACTCCGTTGCCGAACGCGGAAAGATTTCAAATCTCGGCTGGCCGGTCAATTGCGCAAACAATTGCGCACCTTCCTTGGTAACGGTGATGATCACGCCGGGCGCCAGCTCGTATTCGCCGACATACGCATCATAAACCGCCGGATCGATCTGCGCCGGAGTTTCTTCTTTGAATCTCGGCACCGTGAGCGTTTGTCCGCCTTGCCGATGGATGCCGTGAACGACCTCGCCCTTTTCATTTTTCACGAAGGTGATTTGGGCATCCACCACTTTCCAGAAAAACTCGGTTTCGGAGCGGGGAAAGATTTCAAACTGCGGCTGGCCGGTCAATTGCGCGAGCAGCTTGTTGCCGTCGCGGGTGACCATCAGAATCGCGCCGCCGGGATACTCATACTTTCCCACATAGGCGTCATACAGCTTGGGATCGACCGTCGCCGTCGCGTATGATTCCTGGCTCTTCATTTTCTCCCACAGATAAATCTGCGCAATCTCTCGCGTGAGACCGCCGGGATTCAAATCGCGCCCCGGCGCACAATTCGTCAACACAGTCACCGTCATGTTGTGTTCGGGATAACGCGCCAAGCTGGTGACAAAGCCATGCAGTCCGCCGCCGTGCGCGATTTCTTTGATGCCGCGAAAATCGCTGATCGACCAACCATAGCCGTAGCCATCTCCGGCGGTTTGCGGCTTGCTGCCATCTTTAAGCGTAACCGGCGTGAATGCCGCAGCGAGGTTCTTTTCACTCAGAACGTTGCCATTGAACACCGCTTCATTCCACCGATACAGATCCGTCACCGTTGAATACAGCGCGCCCGCGCCGCCGGCGCGCGACATATCCCAATTTTGCGCCTTTTGAAATTTGCCATCGACGTAAGCATAGCCGGTGGCTTCGTGCGGGAGAACGTCGCTCCAGCGGTGCACATCTGTATCGCTCATGTTGAGCGGCTCGAAAAATGTCTTCTTGAGATAAGCCGCATAAGGCTCGTTCGCGAGTTTACTGACGAGGTATCCGAGCAGAAAATAGCCGGAGTTGTTGTACCGCCATTGCGCGCCGGGATCGAAATCATACTTGTCGTTTTTGAAGCTCGCGATCAGACTTTCAGGCTTGACTTCGACCGTGACGGTTTGCATGAAATCCGGCTTGCTGGTGTAACTGTGAATGCCAGAAGTGTGCGTCAACAAATGGTGAATGGTCACTTCATTGCCGCGCGGATAATCCGGGAGAAATTTTGAGAGAGTATCTTGCACGCTGAGCAGGCCGGCCTCCTGCAATTTCAGAATCGCGGAGGCGGTGAATTGCTTCGTAATCGAGCCGATGCGGAATTTGGTTTCCGTCGTGACCGGCACACGATGTTCGAGGTTCGCGAAGCCGAAGCCTTTCTGATAAATGATGTTACCGTTTTGCGCCACCAGCACCGCGGCGCCCGGCGTTTCTCCCGCGGTTGCGTCCGTGAAAAGCGCATCGACAAGCGTTTCCGGGGCCGGCATGGCGATCTTTGGATCTGCGCCCTTTTCCAGCAGCAGTTTGGCAGCGCCTTCACGACCGTTGATTTTGGCGGAATGCAAAGCCGTCAATCCAAATTTGGTTTTGCTGTTGGCGTCCGCGCCATGCGTCAACAGCAACTTGAGCGCATCAAGATTGCCGCGCTCGGTATAGGAAATCAGTTTCTCTGTGAACAATGTGGGACCGATCACGCGCGCGCAAAATCCCCAGGCCTGCTGCATATCCTGAACTTTGAGCAGGAGCTGATTCTTTCCTTTTTTGAACGAAAGAGAAAAAAGATCGTCGTCCTTGACCACCGCCCGCCCAATCCAATTTTCATGCACCAGTTGGCCGTTCAACCAGACTTTGACGCCGTCGTCGCTGCCCAATGCCATGAGCATGGTCTTTGCCTCCGGCGCGTTGATCTCTGCCCAAGCATAGGCAACAACAAAGTCGGAATCCCCAAAGGTTTGCGTCAAATCCACGATGTCTTGCGGTGCTTGCACGAAGCGCCACTCGTATTTTTTCCCGCCAATTTGCTGGTTTTGGCCGGGTTTAACGGCGGCAAGCTTGGGATTGATGAATTCAACACCAAAGGCCTTTTTCTGCGTTTCTTGATCTTCAGGTTTGGGTTTGACCGGGGAAATCGGCAGTGGCCCCAACACCAACCATTTGGTCATGAACTGGTCGGGCTGCAAGCCGGCATAAGACGCGGTCTCTTGCGAAGCCGAACGCTGCGCCGGGTTTTGGGCTTGTACTTGAATATTCGTCAAAACGAATATTGCGCAGAGTGCGAAGATGAAGAGAAGCGCGGATTGATTGCGTTTGAGAGACATGATTCCCTTCCTTTCGATTATGATGGCTCTGTTACGGTTAGATAGAAATGTCATCCCGCCGTGGCGGGAACTTGTTTCTAACCAGCACTGTACTCAGTCGGAACAAGATGTTTCCAGCATGACATGGGTGGTTGTCCACCAATAACTGAGAGATTCCTTTCAATTGCTGATTTTAATGTCAATCAGCTTTTTGACGTGCTCGACGTCTTTCGGAGATTTGACTTCAATGCGAATGCCGCGGCCTTCTGCATATTTTCGCGCCTTTCTGAGTTCGTTTTTGAGAGCTTCCGGCAAATCACTTTTCTCAACCGCGGCCACGGCTTTATCGCCGAATACAAAAGCCAGCCGGAAAAGTCCTTGCAATGGAGTGAAGAAAAAGAGATTGCGCTTCTTGAGTAGAACCTTCAAAGTCCAGCCGGATTTGGCGTTGTAGAACTTCCATTCTTCCGTGAAGTCGCCGTGCTTTTGCATGATGTGTTGCTTGAGCGCTTCCCAGAAAGTGGCATTTTCGCCGAGCACACGTGCGAGTCGGTTGCCGTCCGGTTGGATCGACTTGTCCATAAATACATTCGTCTCCATAGAGTATTCTTCCCTTTGCATGTTGTAAGTCTGCGTTAGGACTACTGGCGCAGCAACAAACCGGCGACCGGCATCAGGATCATCACAAAGAAAACCGCGCCCATCACCCAATTCAGCCATTTCTTCTCCGGGTGATTCACCCAATAAAACAGAATCACGGAAAGCAGCAGCGCTTGCGGCACGACTTCCAACCAACCTACTAATTGATCCAATATCGGAATGCGGGTATAAATCATGCCTTCGATGGATCCCGGTGGCGGCCCAAAAGTCGAGAGAATGCCCAATGCCACCAATAACCACCATAAGATCAGCCAGCCGTTTTTCCTTCCGAACAAAATTTCCCGCAGCGGATAGAACGCCAGCGCGAAGATCAAGCCGCGAATCGGCTGGAGCAGTGGCCCGGCCATGATCAGTGGGTCATCGAGTTGCCGCATCCAACACGCCATCTCGGGACGGGCGAACCTTTCGGCATAATTCAGAAAAGTCGAAGCAAGAATTCCCATCAAGAAGTAAGTAATGGTATGGACGACGATGGTCTTGATGGCTAAAGTCATGAAGCTTGGTTGATTGTTACTCATTCTGGCACTCCTTTCCGCGTTATTAGAAAATTGGAACCGGAATTCCGTCCCACTTTCCTCTATCCATCCTCTGTGAAATTTTCACAACCCGTCTTTCTCGCAAATCGACGAGAAACTCGAGAATAGGATTAAAGCCGAGGCTGCTCTTCACAATCTCTTCCCCTCGCGCTTCGGAAGATGAGAGAATCGGCTCGGTGATCAAGATCACAAGAGAGTCGCTGTTAAAGCGGGAGGAGTTGCCATGACCGCCGGGATTTCCTATCACATCGTGAGCGTGTCCCATGCCTTCCAGCCCAAGCTCAGGGATGTTCCATTCGTGCGGCACGATGTACAGCAACAACTTGCGCGAGGCGCGGCCGGCCAGCAACGATTGCACACTCGCCTCAGCGGTCGCAATGCGGATTGCTTCCGCTGCTTTCTCCTTTTCAAGCGGCGCGACAGAGACCGCGGCTTGATCATCGCTGTAAACTGCGGTGAGCCGTGACAGCGCATAGTCGCGTGCGGCAAATCCGGCCGCGGCGACGAGTCCCATATAGATCACGTACACGACAAACAATGCAAGAATTCTCGATGCACCTGCTTTCGGGAACAGAGCGGGAATTCTTGACAGCCTGGCTTCCAGAGATTTGGGGAGAAACCTGCCGGTCTGCTCGAGATACTTTTGGTAAGATTCACCGTATCGCTGCAAACAATACTTTTCCTCTGACTTTGCAAGGAAGTAATAAAGAAACAGCATGGTCGCGTACATCAGGTACGCGATGAACCGCGGCCAGTAAATTGTGCATCCCAGTCCGACCAGCGCCAACGCCGCATACTGAGGATGGCGGATCACCCGATACAGACCGCGCGAGACCTGCCCTGTCCCCCTGAACTTGGCCCAATAAATCTGAACAAAGCCGGCCAAGAAAAGAACGAGTCCGATTAGTATCACCGGCCAGGCCATGAGCTGCAAGACAGAAATCACGAAACTGCTCTGGTGCGAGAAGTGGGGCAAGATGCTGAGCGTCAGGAATGCAGTGGTCTCGTGCGATTGCAGCCATCGCAGCGGCGGCGCGTACAGGGAGTAGTAATACAAAGCAAACGGGCTGATCATGTAGAGAATCTCGAAAACGATCACCGCATAGGCCAGCCATGCCGAGGCGGCCAGGCCCTTGGACAAACTTTTGGGGTTGTGCATACAGCCTCCTTCGTTAATGGTTCGTGCAATGATAACGAAGGAGTACTGCAGATTCCTCGCCATCCGATAAGGTCGTCAGTTTATCCCATCGGCGCAGAAGGCAAACTGCGCTCAGACGGTGTGCTGTCTGCGAAACTGCGAGGGAGTGGATTTGATGAACTTCTTGAAGGCGGCGTTGAACGCTGAAAGCGAATTGAAGCCCGCGTCGAACGCGATAGACGCGATGCTCCGGTTGTTCATTTTGGGATCGAGCAGCAGCCGCTTGGCTTCCTCGATCCGTTGGGCATTGATATAGTCATAGAAATTCGAGCCGGTCTTTTCGTTGATGATCTGTGAGAGGTGGTGGAGAGGAATGCCCAACTTTTGCGCCAGGCATGAGAGACCGATATCCTTATCCAGATAGAGTTTCTCTTTCTCCATCACGATCACAAGTTTTTGGAATTGCGCCTCCGCCATTTTGGGCGTGAGCGATGATTTTTCGTATTTCGGAGATTCCGTCGAGATGACGATCTTCGGATCGAAGACAGGAGCTGAAAACACCTCGGGCTGCATGAAACCGAAATAGCCGATGAGATAGATCACAACGCAGCTTGCTCCCCACACGACGTCCCAATTTCCGGCTTTGAAGAGAACGTCAAACATGCCGGCGAATATCCAGAAAATCGTGAGCGCGACGACGAACACCCGCAGCCAGTTAAGACTGATTTTCTGAAACGAGGAGAAATTGTTTTTGATCACACGCGCATGCCGCGACAACACGACATTGGCGGCCGCAATGTAGATGATGATAACGATAGAAGCCAGGGCATGCAGCGTGCCAGCAAGCACGGCCGCTTGCGGGAGATCGCCGGGCGCCATCAACAACGGCAAACCGAGCAACAGGGCTGCTCCGAAGGGAAGAAGATGGAACGCATGCTTCTTCTCAATCCGGAATTGGTACGCGGTGAGGGCAGCCGTGTAAAAATAGACCAGCGGCGCACATAAGATCATCAACAGGCTGATGAGGGTTTTGTGATTGTCCGCCAGCGGCAAAACACCGGCGTGCGAGAGCACGTGCAGGAGAATGGAGGCCGACAGAATCGCCAATATCCCGGCAAGAATTCTGTTGGCGATGCGGTTGTCCCTGCGCTTAAGCAGCAGCAACATGGAGAGAATCAGCCCTTGCGCCGCCCCGACAAAAAGAATTGCATTTGTAAATGTAAACATTCAAAAGTCCGATATTGAAATGGACAAAAAGCAGCAGACGTCATATTCTGCTTTATGTTATTGAGTTTTGCATAAATAATAGGAATATCAGATCTCCCATGGAAGATCTGACGCTTTGATGCACGCCCTAAGAA
>JAKLJX010000024.1 GCA_023150945.1 bacterium
CTGCTCAAACACCTCGAAGTTGGCCGCTGCCTGGCGTTCATCCGCCAGCCGCGCGTGCTGGCGATATTGAAGACGGGGTATTTCAAATTTGACAGGCCGTTGAGTTTTGAGGGGAGAAAGAGTGAGAAGCTGGTCGCAACCTCTGAGATATATGAGATATAGAAGTAAGGGCTTTTTGTTTTGACTGCAACTCAACAGCGGGTGATTTGAGAAGTCTTACGAGCAAACACTCTAGCCCGTGGAGTACTTGACAAAAAATGGAGGGATTATGAAAAAGCTTTTAAGCAATCAGTCGTTCGGTTGGTCAAATCTTTTCTTTGTTGCCATGAGTTTTGCACAGCAATACGTTCCTCCTATTGATCAATTTCAATGGCAGAATTCCTCCATTGGCGGCGGCGGTTTTTGCATGGAAATTCGCATTGACCCGTTCGACAATTATGCTCAAGGCGGCAATCCCGTGCTCTATCTTGCCACCGACGTATCCGGCGTTTATCGTTCGTCCGACAAGGGCGTGAGCTGGGAAATGTTGTTTTATGAAGCCTCCTTGGAAAAGAACACGTTGGCGCGATACACCACCAGCCTCGCTTTTCGCCCAACCGGCACGCGACGTATAATCGCAGGAACGGTTGAAGGCATCTATTTGTGGAGAAACAGCAACAACACATGGAAAGGCGCCGTCATGCCGGCATCGCCGGATAGCATTGCTGATGAAGATAGCCTTTATCCGTGGATTGGCGTGATTCGTGAAAACCCCTATGACGTGACGGGCTTGGAGATTCTCGCCGGCATCGGTGACGTGCGTGATCGACGTTTCGGCATGAGCGCAGTGCTGCGCTCCACCAATACTTCTGTTGAACCGGACAGCTTCGAGTTGGTGCCGATAGACAATACAACTTCGAGCAAAGAGATTGTTTATGATCTCGATTTCTACGAATATAATGATACGACGTATACCTTTGTCACCACGAATCGCGGCATTTATCTCAGTAAGAATATGTTCGAGGCAGCAACTCCTGTGGCCGTGACGTTCACCAAGATCAGTGCAAGTTTGGATAGTTTGCGCGGACTGGTTCTGCTGCCGGAGACAACTGCCAGTGATTCCGTTGTGGCTTTCGTGACGCGCTATGACCCGGCTGGCAGTGGTTCTCATCCCGGCGGTCTGTATCGCAATGTCGATGTTTTGCACAGCACCACGTGGACGAAAACTTCTTCGGATTTGAACCGGTTGGAGAATATCAGCGCAAAACCCGGCAGCACCATGAACGATTATGAAACCTTTATCTCACGCAAAAACATGTCGTGGCTGGGAGTGAGCGTCGATGGCTCGGTGGTTCAAATTGCCGACAAAAACTCCAACGTACACAACGGCTATCGGGAGAGTGACGTTGACCTGCGTTTCGGCAGTTTCACCGTGGCGGATAACGGCGATGTTTACGGCGCATGGGGCTATGGCCCGATCAAAGCGCCGGCAGAGAGCGAGCCGGATGATACCCGCGAGTATGCACAGATTTTCACCAAGAGCAAGGGACTGGATGCCGACGGCGACAGCACTTACCAGACCATTGGAATGGACGAGGTATTCAGCATTGGCTTGTTCGCTTTTGACCCGGACAATTCCAATATCGTTTTTGTAGGCACAACGGATAACGGTTTGTTGCGCAGCATGAACGGCGGCCAAACCTGGTCGCAACGGAGATTACGAGATGATTCTTTATGGACGGTTGATTATGGCGATAGCAACAGCACGCAAACAGTTCACCACGTCGCCGTGCGCAAGTTCGCCGATACTTTGATGGTTCTCGCCTCTGCAGCAGTGAAGAGAAACCCGAATGTAAGTGAACGCTTTGGTGAATTATTGAAGGCAAAATGGGATGGCGGCAAAGGCGGCGAAGCAGATTGGGAGATCATTGGGGGAGGCCAAGCGGAAAATCTAGAAAATTTCAGGAATTTACCCAGTGGTGCGATCCCCGCTTTCGTGTTTGACAAAATTGGAGCAAATTCAGATTCCGAGCGGGTCTATTGCGCTGTGCAGGGCGAGGGCATTTTTGGGGGAAAGGCCATCAGTGATACAAGTGAAAAATTTGTCGAATTGGACTTGAGCGATGTCATCGATGAAGAAAACATCGCTAACGCTAACCGCAAAATCAGCGTGTATAATTTTTCGCGCCTGATGTTCGACCCCGGCGGCAATGATACGCTTTATGCTGCCCGCAGTTGGCCCGCAGGCGGGGTATTCAAAATTATCCTCGATCGTATCGCCGCCGACACTGTTGCGGTGGATACCGTAATCGAAGTGATCGATTCTCGTTTCAACAAAACCGCCCAAATCAGCACCGGTTACGATAGTGTGACTGCCGAGGTTCATTCATTACTTGTCACCGAAGATTATGTTTTTGCCGGCGTCAGTATGGGATCCGATTTCTCACTGGGTTATTACGGCGGTTTGATACGCTGGCGCAAGAGTGATCCGCCGGGCGAATGGGACTGGGTGATTGGCGGGCCAACCGGCCAGGCTGATTCACTAATCAGCATTGGCGGCATCGTCGAAGACCCGGAAGATCCGGGCAATGATTTTTGGGCGGTTACTTATCGACACGGCCTCAAGGGAGTTGACAATTACAAGCTGATGGGGTTGTACAAAAGCACGAATGGCGGCGCGACGTGGGCAAAACAAGCCCAATCGCTAATAGAGGCCAATAAACTCAAATTTGCCAACGGCGTTTCCATGGCATTTGTGCCGGCCGGGGCAGCGACACACAACAAACTTCTTTTGATAACGACGGGCAACGGAATCTGGATCGGCACTCGCAATTTGCCACAACAGTAGCTTGTTCAGGAGATTACTTCACAACAGGAGGTTTACCATGAAGACATTATCCTTGCGGATGGCATTGCGCCTTTTGCCAACAGCGCTTTTGCACGTGCTTGCAGCACAACCGACAAATAGTGGTCTTTACGATGTTGCGGTGCTGGATACTTCCACAGTCATCGTTGTTGGCGGTAATGGAACAATATTGCGCACGATCGATGGTGGAGAGAACTGGACACAACAAATCAATTCGGCAAGAACGTTCACGGCTGTTCATTTTATCGACAAAAACGTCGGTTGGGTGGTTGGGGAATATGGCGTGACCCGCAAGACAACGAATGGCGGCAGGAAATGGCTTCGTCTTCCGCTTAACGGGCCCACATTGCAAGATGTGTTCTTTGTAAACCCTCAAATTGGCTGGGCCGTAGGCGCAAACGGCTTTATTGCCAAAACCACTGACGGCGGCGAAGCATGGCAAATTCAAGATTCACAAACCACCAACAGTCTTGAGAATTTATTCTTCTTTGATGCCGATACCGGATGGGCTGTCGGACGCTTATCAACGATCCTTAAGACAACCAATGGCGGTGCTACTTGGCAAACGATGTTGTCAGGGCAAAGTAAATTGCTTTCAATCCATTTCACGAGCGCCAGTGTTGGATGGGTCGTTGGTTTTTCTCCGGACGTTTTGTTCAGTCAAGATGGGGGTCAAACCTGGAGACTCCGAGCCACAACACCGCAAAGAGAGATTGGCGCCGGTGTCGTTTTCTTTATTGACTCAGCCCATGGTTGGATTGCCGGCACGGACGCTGGCAGTTTTGATGATGCTGGCATCATTGCAACAACAGATGGCGGAAATACGTGGCGTCGTCAAATACGAATAGCGAACACCAATTTATTTGGCATCGATTTCAATGACAATCACAATGGCTGGGCAGTCGGTGAGCATGGAGTAATCCTAAAAACTTCAAACGGCGGCCAAACCTGGCAGCGGGTCACCGGGCAGTTGGTGGGCGTCGAAGAACAGCAAGAGAGTTTGCCATTGGAATTCAACTTACGGCAAAATTACCCCAATCCCTTTCGCGTAGAAGGAGCCAGCGGCCAAACAACGACATTACCCTATACATTGTCGCGCCCCGCTTATGTGAGCATGGCGGTTTATGATGTGCTGGGCCGTGCGGTAGCCGTGCTCGTTACAGAAACAAAAACCGCAGGCGTGTTTCAAGCAAGCTGGAACGGCCGGGATTTAAATCAACACTCGGTCGCCGCCGGAATTTATCTTTGCCGAATGGAGGTAGCGCCGGCCGGTTCGAGCCAACGATTGGTACAGCAACGAAAAATATTGGTGATCAAATAGCATCAACTCTTCACATCCACCTTCGGCACCTTTCAAGGAGGAAACTATGCAAACCATCATTCAAGCCCTCAATCAACTGACCAATGCGCTGTTGATCCTGGCCTCGCCAGTTATGGTCATCGCGTTGATCATCGCCGGCCTCAACATGGCCAGCGCGGACGGCGGCCGGCATGAGAAAGCCAAGAAACAGCTCATTGGCGTGGCGCTGGCAGCTATCGTTATTTTCGGCTCCAAGGCCATCGTCTCTGCTCTGGTGTCGTTCGTGCCTGGCGCCAATGTGTCGTTTTAGTTCGAACAGAATAAGAACCCAACCACGAAGGCGCTAAGTGATCGTCAAGAAATTACTTCGCGAGTTCGTCGTAGTCCTGCCCCCTTGTGGGGCATTGATGGAACACGAAATTTCATTGTTCCACCAGCCGCCCACAAGGGGCAGGGGCTGCGTTTGTGCGGGAAGGTGGTAAAACAGACTTCGCCATGACCGAAAAATGCTATCGTGAAATCCAATCGCACAGCCAGCTCGCGGGCGTCAGCCCGATCGAGGCCATCATCCTGCTGGCCGTGCCCATCGTGCTCGCGCCGTTTTTCACGCTGATGGAAATCAACCTGCTGTTCGCCTTCGTGATCGACATTTTCGTCTATGCCCTGTTGCGTTTCAGCAACCGGCTGTCGGGCTTCGATCACGGCCTGGTATCGTTCATCAGCTTTCACTTCATCTGGCCCAAGCAGCTTTCCGGCTTCCGGCTGGAGGAGCACGATTATCTGCGGAAGAATTTGGAACGGAACAACTAAGGTGCTTCTGCTCAATCTCATGCCCATGCTCTCACTCTTACTCTTACTCTTACTCTTACTCTTACTCCTACTCGCTTTGAGGAATTTGAAAAGCGAGTAAGAGTAAGAGTAAGAGTAAGAGTAAGAGTAGGAGTAGGAGTAGGAGTAGGAGTAGGAGTAGGAGTAGGAAATGAAGCTGGAGCACCCGAATCACGCGAATCAAGACTGCATGGCAGCAACCAAACTCACAGAGCGGCAGGCTTGGCATCACCGTCCAGCGTTGGCGCAATACCTGCCCTATCTCGAAATCTTGGACGACTTCATTGTCAAGAAAAACGGCAATCTGGTCGCCGGCTTCGAGATTCTCGCCCTCGACAACATGAGCCTGTCCGCCGGCGACTATGCCAGGCTCTGCGCCAATCTCGAAAACGTGCTGAATGCCGTCGATGAAGACGTCAATCTGCAATTCATCTCGAACTTCGACTATTTCCCCTATCGCGCCGATTTCGTCTTCACCGAGGACCCCACGCTCGATTTCTTCAAGCAGCAGCGCCACAAATACTACGGCTATTTCAAGTATTTGATGTGCCACCAGCATCTGTTCGTCGATTTCGACGCGGGCCGGAACCTGCGCACGCCCTACAACATCTTCGCCGCGAGCGCGAGCATCAAAACGCGGCTGCGCGCGGAGCACGAACGCCTGGTGGCGGAGAAGAACAATGCTTTGAAGACGCTGCAGGCCGCCTGCGAAGGCACGGGCATCAAGCTGCGGCGCTTGCGCAACCACGATCTCGCCACCGTGCTTTATCGCGCCATCAATCTCTCCGCGGAGGAATTCAGCGGCACGGTGCGCGGCAAAGCCACCAACAACGAGCTGATCGCCACGGACTATGCGGTGGACAAGGGCCTGCTGCGCCTCGGCACGCAATACCTCGCCTGCCTGTCGCTCAGCCTGCTGCCGGAGGTGACGCGCGATCATATCACGTTCAACGGCATTCCCCTGCCCTATCTGTTTCCGCTGTTGCACAACCTGGCGTTTCCACACCGGGTGGTGTTTTCGACGCAAAATCTCGACATGGAGAAGGAAACGGCGCGGCTGCAGCGCCGCCTCAATTTCTCGCGTTTCATCATGTCGTTCTCGCGCCAGCGCGAAGGCCGCAAGAGCGAGATCCGCTTTCGCGAGTTGAACGAGCTGATGGATGAAATCTACACGCAACACAAGCGCCTGGCCACCATCAGCCTGAACGTGCTGGTGCACGACGACGATCTCGAGCGCCTGAAGCAAAAGATCAATCAAACCCAGCTCGCGTTTGCGGCGGTGGACAAGGCGCAGGCCGTGCTCGAGACCATCGACGCGCTGCCCATCTTTATCGGCACCCTGCCGGGCAACAGCGCGGAGAATTACCACCGGCTGGTGGTAAAAACCTCGAACGCGGCGCAGTTCATCAACCTCACCAACTTCAACCGCGGCTATCATCGCGGCGTGCTGATGAAGAATCGCAACAACGAACCGCTGCTGTTCGATTATTTCGATCAAAATTTGAATTCGTGGAACAGCATCATCGTCGGCCCCACCGGCACCGGCAAGAGCTATTTGATGCAGGCCATGCTGCTGCAATTGCTCGAACAGGGCGTGAAAGTCTTCGGGTTGGATGTCGGCGGCGTGGGCGACATGGGCGGCAGCTACAAGAAAATGATCAAGCTGCTCAACGGCCGCTACGTCGAGCTGAACGTCGATCATCCCATTCCGCTCAATCCCTTCGCGCTGGTGAAAAACGAGGGCGTGGTCGATACGAAGAAGCAACTCTTTCTGCGCGCCTTCATCGAGAAACTGATTTTGGAACGCGAGCAAACTTCGATTTCGAAAGTCGAGCAGGCGTTCATCAGCAAGGCGATCGAAAAGTATCTCACCGAGTTCACCGGCGTGCGCAATCTCAAAACCTTCGTCGATTTCTTCAGCCAGCAAGTCGATCCCGACGGTTACGTCGATGTCAAGCTGCTCAGCCGCAAGATGTATATCTACACCCATGGCGAGTACAGCCGCTTCCTGTGCGCCGATGATATGATCGACATTCGCGAGGACTTAGTCTGCTTCGACTTGAAGGGACTCGAAACCCATCCGGATTTGCAGGGCATCATCGCGATCATCATCACCGGCTTGTTGTGGGATCTGATGGAACGCAACCTGGCGCATCACAAAGTCATTTTTGCGGACGAGTTGTGGAAAGTGTTGGATGACAATTCGACCATCGGCCATCTCGTGGTCGAGCTGTTCCGCACCGCGCGCAAAATGGGCGCCGGCATTTTCGCGATTTCGCAATCAATCGAAGACATCGATTCCGTGAGCTTTTCCGCGCCGATCAAGGACAACGCGCTCAATCACTTTATTCTGGCGCACAAACCGAAGCAGATGGACACGCTGGCACGCGCCTTCGGCTATGGCGAACGCGAACTGGCGTTGATTTCCAGTCTGCAGCGCGGCGAGTTTCTGCTGGACCGCGACGGCCGCATCACGGTTCTGCGCGCGGACATGAGTACGTATGATCATTATCTCTTCACGACTGACCGGCAAGAGAACAATTTGCTGGAAGGCAAGCTGAAGAAGCATCAGGGCAACTTGATCAAGGCGATCAAAGAGATTGCGTACGAAAAGGATCAGGAATTGTCACCGTATTTATTGTGATTGCTTATGCCAAACAACATGATCACATCATCAATGACAGAACAGCGCTCACGCAGAGACGCGGAGACGCAGAGAACACGCAAAGGTTTTCTTCGCGGAAACTTTGCGCCTTTGCGGCTTTGCGTGATCATTCTTTTGCCTTTGATTCCAAGCTTGGCACATGCCCAGTTTTGGGATCCCAACACCAGCTTGATTTTGAGCACGCTGCGCGAAATTTCGGTGAAGCACAATCTCGGCTTGCAGGAGCAGCGCCGGCAAACCGCGCAGATGGTACAGCAGCTCAAGCAATTCTACGACACCTACACTCTGCTGCGCAACGATATCGAATTCACACAAAGCCTGTACAACGACATGCGCGCCATCGAGAATCTGGATTTGAGCAATTCCTATGCGGTTTCGAATTTCATCATCAACGGCGATCGCGTGAACTATTGGTTGCCGGGCACGGCCACCGACGTTTCCCAATCCGCGCTGGGCGTGGAATCGTTGATCGGCAATGCCCGCGAGCTGGAGCGCACCTACAACAGCTTCGCGCTGTCCACGCAAAGAGAAGAGATTCCCACCGATCTCGAAACCCGGCGGCACAACGCGCTGCTGGGCCAGGAAGCGTTTGCCAAGGCCCTGCTGGAATATGCCATGAAGAGCCAGGTGCTGGCCAAGACCTATGATTCGATGGCGGTGGAGTTGCAGCGCCAGGTGATCAGCAACAAAAACAAATTCACCGAGGCCGAGCGCACCCAGCTCCTGCTGGAAGCGGTGAAGCTGCGCGAGTTCTCCAATTCCTATTATGAAAAATATCTGAAATACTCGGAAGAAGCGCACACCAACGAACTGGGCATGTTCGACCGCAAACTCGATTTCCTCAGCAAGAAAGTCGATTGGCAGACGCTCAAGTCGCAGGTGAACAAGACTTCGAAAATCCGCTACGGTTTTTTTGATATTGGCAGTTCGCGCTCGCAGTGAGTTTGTAGTTGCGCCTTCAGGCGCGAGCGCAGAACAACATGAAAGCGCCCGGGAAGGGGCGACGACAGACTATGCTCGAAATCTTCTTCAGTCCGGTTTTCTTTGATTCGGTCCACCAGCTAGTGGACTACATCGTCACGATCTCGACCTATATTTTCACGGTCGGCATGATCTTCTACTTTCTGGCGGTGGTGATGCGGATGAGCAGCGGCCAGGAGGGCGGCGATCACTTCTATCACCTGCTGTTCATCGCCTTCAGCGCCATCGGGCTGGCGACCTACAAAATCTGGGCGGTCTGGCTGGGGAAGCTGTTCGTGCTGCTGGCGCGCGCGATTTTCGACCTGGAGTCGGACAATCTCATGGCGGAATATCTCGGCGCGTTTTTCGGCGACGGCAGCGGCGGGCTGAAGCTCTCGCTTTTCAACATCCTGAGCCTGGAGTCGTTGTCTTCCTTGTCGTACCTGCTGGTGATGATCGTGTATGAGATTTTCGTGATCATTCAAGTGCTGGTCCAGATCTTCTTCTACCTGCTCGGGCCGGTGGCGATCGTGCTCTCGCTGTTCCCGCAGTTTCATGACGTGTTCAAGGTTTGGCTCTCGAATTTCTGCTCGGTCAACTTCTGGTCGGTGCTGGTGGCGATTTTGTTTCGCCTGGTGAAAACCATCACCAGTGCCGGCGCGTTTCAACAGGCGGTGGCCGCGGGCGATAAGGGCGTATTATGGGACACCTTCATTCTGGGCGTGCTGATCGCGATCACGATCGTGCTGATTCCCAAACTCTCGGCGGGCATTTTCAAGCTGGCGTCGGCGAGCGCGGATCTCGGCAGCTACGGCACGGGCTTGACTGCCGGCCTGGTGATCTCGACGGTGTGGAAGAACGTCAAGGCTTATTCGAGCACCATCAGCCACAACGTGGCGACGCGCACCGGCGATACGATCATCACCGGCGCGCAAACCATGACCAGCAGCCCGGCGGCGCAGGCGGCCCAAGCCGCAGCCGCCTCGATGGTGCAACCGGAATCACCGGTTGCCACCTGGCCGTTTGCCGGCGCGCGGCAACCGGCAGGCAGCAGCGGATAGGAGTCAGAGAATCGAAGGCCGCAAACACGTCACTTTCGCAAGGCAAACGGTGGCGGTTCTGCGGCCGAGCTGATCATGGCCGGGCTGATCGAGGTTGATCCGACGCAATCACAATCCGGCGAATTCATTCACCCAACCATTGAGATGCGCCATGCGAACCACTCCCGAGTATTACGAATTCTACGGCGAGCTGATCAAGAGCAACATCTTTCTCAAGCGGCTGGTGTTGCTGCTGATCGGCGTGAATCTGCTGCTGGCCTTCATGGCGTATCTGGGCTTCACGCGGCCGGTGGAGACGTTTTTGGTGAAAGAGGGCTATGCCTATGCCACCACGCCCTACGGCGAGGCGCGCTCGGTGCACGAGGTGCGGCAGTTCGCCCTGACTTTTGCCAAGAATCTGCTGGAGTTCAACCGCGAGAATTTCAACGAGCGCATCAAAAGCGCCTTGCAGATGTGCTCGACCGAACTGGAAGTGCTGATGTACAACACCATCAAAACCTCGGAGATTCCCAAAATAGTGCAGAACACTCCGGGCACAGTGAAGTTTAATGTTGAGGAGATTCGGGTGTCGCAGGGCGATCCGTTCAGCGCTTATGTCGCGGGCCAGCAGGTTTTTCCCGGGCAGCCGCCGATTCCCCTGCGTTTCACCCTGACCATCAATGTCGTCAACCGAACGGAAGCGAATCCTTTTGGCCTTCGCATCATCAATTACACGCAAGAAAAGACATGAAAACGTTCAATCTCTTTGCCGCCAGCCTGTTCCTGCTTGCGCAAACCGCGCCCGCGCAAGCGCCGAGCGCAGTGCGCGTCAAGCCGGGTTTTGCCACGGTGATTGTCTGCCCGGTGCCGCCGGAATTGGTGACGGTGGGCAATCCCGAGCAATTCACCACGCAAAGCGCGGGCAATTACATTTTGGTGAAACCGGTGGTCAGCCAGGGCAGCACGAATATGTTCATCAAGGCGGGACCGGATTCCTACAATTTGCTGTTACAGGTTTCCGACCGGCCGGACTTGGAGGTGCGGCTACAGCCCACCGCGCCGCCGGCGAGTGTGGCCAGCGGCGCCCGGAACGGCACTTCGCACGCCGGCGAAACGACAGAAGCTCCGGCTGCGAAAAGTGCGGCGGCGAAATCGCCGAACTTGAAAGACCTCTCGCAGAAGAGCAGAGCGATGCTGGCCTCCTACCTCAAGACGCCGCGGCCTTACACCTACAGCGTGGTCAACTCGGGTGTGGTGTTTGCGGTTGATCACATGTCGATGATCGAAGAAAAACTGTTTGTGATCGGCACACTGGTGAACAATTCGCGCATTCCGTATGATATCGGTTTCGTGCGCTTTCGTCTGGTGGAAAATGCGCGTTCGCTGTTGTTGTTCAAGAAACGGGTGAAAGAAGAAGAGCTGGAGCCGCTGCAGGAGGCCTACACGCCGCGCGTCGAGCCGAACAGCACCACCCGCATGCTGTTCGTGTTCGACAAGCACGGTTTCAGCGATCGCAGTGATGTCGAGATCAAATGCACCGAGGAAAGCGGCCGGCGTGATTTGGTGCTCAAAGTGCCCGGCTCGTTTGTCGAGTGAGCCGGCGCCCGCGCCGTCAAAGCATGCACCCGCCGCTGCCGTCGACGTAAACCGCAGGCGGCGGAAGGATACCAAGTGGAGAGACACCGTGAATTTGGAGAGAATTTTCTTTGAGACGCGCCAGGGCCAGCGCCGGCTGAAACCGCAAATGGTGATGCTGGTGAGCGTGGCAGGGTTCATCGTGTTCGTGCTGTTTGTGCTGGTGCTTTATCAGAGCAATGCCAACGCCAAGAAGCCCATGGCCACGCCGTTTGCCGCGCGGCCCAGCCTGCCGCAACAGCAGCTCAGCTATGACATTATCAAGCTCGATACGATTTCGCTGGGTGATTACTACAAGCCGAACGAACCGCCGCCGATAATTCCGGCGACGCGGCCGGAAGAGCGCACGCTGGTGATGACGCCGCAGCGCGAGCAAACGCAAACCGCGGCACCGGCCGCGCAACGGGTGGCGCCGTCAACTGCACCGGCCGCGCAAGAATTTCCCAGCGCACCGTTGACCGTGGGGAGCAGCGGCCGCAGCATGATCGTACACAGCACACTGGAGTCGAATCAGCTTTCGACCACCAGCGCGCTGGGTCTGCAGTCGGTGCTGCTCAAAGTGATGCTGCCGGATCAGACGCCGGTGACGAACAACAGCCTGGTGCTGGCGCGGGTGATCAGCGAGGGCCAGTGGGGCAGCGTCGAAATTCCGCGGCGGGCGCAATTGCTGGGCGTGGCGACTCTGCAAAACAGCCGCGTCGAAATCCAGTTTCGCGAAATTCGCATCAACGGCGTGACACGTTCCTGCACCGGCCGCGCGTATGATCTCAAGCGGCTGCCCGGCATTCCCTACACGCCGCTCGATGACAAGACCCGCAAAGTCGTTTTGGATGAATTGCGCAGCCTAGCCTCCGGCATTCCGATTGTCGGCCGCTACGCTGCCGATCAGGAAGTCACACCGTTCAATCAGGAAGTCACCACCTTGGAGGAGGGTTTGGAGTTCTATGCGCAGCTTACCAACATTTTCTAACCGCCGTCTGCTCGCGGGTCACGGGATGGCGATCGTCGCCGCGAGCTGGCTGGCGCTGTTTGCCTTGTGGTCGTGCGAGTCGCACAAGGATCCGTTTTCCGCCAACAACACCGCCCCGGCGATTCGCAATTTTGCCTTCAAGCCCGATGTGACGCTGCCCGATCCGCGGCTGCGCGCCAGCGGCGATTCCTTGAAATACCGGCCGGACGAGGCCTATGCCATCGCGCTGCAATACGAAGATGCGGAATTGCGCAACAAGAGCCGCGCCCTGCGCGCAACCTTCAAATTCGTGGCCGGCAGCGGCCGTCTGGTGAGCAATCACTTCAGCAACCCGAGCGCGGACGGGCTTGCGTTCGACCTCCCGCCCCAGCTCAATGATGAAATCTTTCTGGTGCCGGCGAAATCCGGCATTGTTGATCTGCAACTGCAGATCAGCGACGGCGTGAAGGACTCCGAGGTCAAGCTGGCTTCCACCACCTTCTTTGAGAACTTGAAACCATTGGTGCGCTTTCGTGCGCAAGTCGGCGGCGAACAGAATCCGCCTTACGGCGTTGATTTCGACGCCAGCAGCAGCACCGACCGGGACGGCGCTATCGCCACTTATGTCTGGTCGTTCGGGGACAACAGCAGCCCGGTGACATCGCGCTCGAGCACCATCCATCATGACTATTTGCGATCAGGCTCCTACACCGTGCGCTTGATCATCAAGGACGATGAAGGCGCGGCCGACAGCCTGGATCAAGTCGTGACCACTTTCAATCAACCGCCGGTGGCGGCGTTGAGCGTCACGCCCACCGTCGGCAGCGCGCCGCTGGCGATCATCTACAATGCCCGCGGCAGCCGCGACCGTGATGGCGAGATCGTTTCCTACGACATCACTTTTGGTGACGGCGCCAGCTCGCAAGCGGACAGCGGCTCCTATACCTATCTGCGCGACAGCCCGCCCAATGCGCCCTATGTCGTGCGCCTCACGGTGCGCGACAACGTCGGCGCCACCAGCACCGAATCGGTGCAGGTCACCGTGGTCACCCCGCCGGTGGCCGATTTCATCTGGCAGGACTGTGACCTCGGTAATGTGACTTTCATCTCAACCAGCTACGATCCGAACGCGCCCCCCAACGATCAAATCGACAACTATGAATGGGATTTTGGCGACGGCAACATGCAGAGCGGGGCAAATCTTTCCACCGTTCGGCATAACTATGAACGCAGCGGCGAATATCCGGTGCGCTTGCGCGTGCGCAACCGCAACGTGACCGGAGAAATCGTCAAGCAAGTGAAAATCCCCTGCAATTGAGGGCAAGCGAGCAAGCTGGAATCATGCGTGAGGAGAATATGACCCGGGAAATCGATAAGGGCAGCAGGCAGATGAAGAATCAAACAGGGGCAATGGCGAGGCGAACGTCGCCTTTCACTCGGGAGCGGGCCTGCCCGCGGGGAACGGCCCGGCGTGCGGTGCAGCGTTGTCTGCTGCCGGCGATGACCGCCCTGTTGCTGTGCCTGCCCGCCGCGGCCCGCGCGCAGCAGAGCGAGTACTTTCACACCATTCGCTCGAACGCGCTGGCGCTGCAATACGGCCGCACCGCCAAATTGACCTATGCGCATCAAATGAGCCGGCGCCAGCAGTTCAAGCTGTCCGGGCTATATATCGGCGACAAGTTCGATCTGGGCCGCGACGAGGTGCGCTCCAAAGTCTACAACGTGAATCTGCAACTGCAATACAATCTCCTGCATCTGCAGCGGCTTTTTGTCAACGGCAGCTTGGGCGCGGGCGCGTATCATCTGCGCGCACGCAACAGCCTCGAACAAAAGCACAATGAGACGAAGGTCAATTTCGTCGGCGGAGTGCAGGGCGAGCTTTTCATTCAGGGCAGCCGGCTGGCGCTGGTGTTCGATTACGATGTTCTTTACATGCGCTTCAGCGACCTGTATGAGTTCGTGCACATTCCAACCGCCGGTTTGGCACTGGTGTTTTAGAGGAAAAGAGCGCTTGCATCTTTTGATTTGAGAT
This sequence comes from bacterium, assembly GCA_023150945.1. NCBI lineage: Bacteria > bacterium. The sequence continues at coordinate 14,255 of JAKLJX010000024.1, forward strand.
TCTGCAATTGAGCGCTGTTCATCAGCACTGCTCTGAAAAACCAGTATGACCGCGAGGTTCTATTTGGCTTGGTTCGTCCGCAGTCCAGCAGAGTGCGTTACGAGTCATCTTCCACTACCCTGTCTTCCGGAAGACCCATGGCGAATCCCATTTCGACAGTAAATAGGAGCAAACCGGCAGCGGCCGAGGCATTGGCAGACAGCACTGAGCTCCCGATCGCGCGACGAACGGATGTCACCGTCGACGAGCTTGAGCGGCTGTCACTGCCCTATCCGGCCGAGCTTTATGATGGGAGGATTATTTACAAAATGTCGAACTTTGAGCGTGACGTCATCCACGAAAACGTTGCATATAAGATTCGCAACTATCTCGAGAATAATCCTGCTGGCCTGCTTTCCGGCAATGCCGATTATCGCCTTCATCAGGAACTCAAACGAGATTCCCGTGCGCCGGACATTTCCTTTGTCACTAATGATCGCCTTCCCCAGAGCCGGCGGCGCTACTTGCCCATGGCGCCGGATTTGGCGATTGAAATCCTCTCCCCGGTTGATAGCTTCGACAAGGTAATGGAAAAGGTCGAAGAGCATCTCCAGGCAGGTGTGAAGATTGTCTGGTTGATCATTCGCAGCACGCGCGAAGTCCTGGCTTGCAAGCCCGCATGCAAACACAGTGTGCGTGACGTGCTGACCGCTCCGGAACTGCTGCCCGGCTTTGAGCTGCCGGTGCAGGAAATTTTCGCGGGCGTGGAAGTGGCGCCTGCTTCGGAATAATGGCTCAGGCCAAAATCCGGCAGTCCCACCGCCACCGCTCACTTTCCTCCCTCCTGCTTCCCGCCCAGGTTTTCTTCGAACAGCTTCAGAATCCGCTTGTATTCATCCGTCCACGCACTGACCTCTTTGAAGGCGTGATCCTCCATCGGATAGATCGCCACTTCCCAATTCTCCTTGCCCAATTCGATCAAGCGCTGCGCCAGGCGCACCGTGTCTTAAAAATGGACGTTGACATCCACCATGCCGTGACAGATCAACAGCGCGCCCTGCAAACCCGCGGCAAAGTAGATCGGTGAGCTGCGCTGATAGGCCAGGGAGTCGGCGATTGGAATATTCAGAATGTTGGCGGTGTAGCCGTGGTTGTAATGCGCCCAATCCGTCACCGGCCGCAGCGCTGCGCCCGCGGCGAATGACTTCGGCGCGGTGAACATTGCCATCAGTGTAATGAACCCGCCGTAGCTGCCGCCGTAAACGCCGATGCGCCCGGCATCAATCCCCAGCGCGTCGACGAGATACGCTGCGCCGTCAACGACATCGTCAAGATCCTTGCCGCCCATGTGACGATAAATTGCCGTGCGCCAGTCGCGGCCGTAGCCCGCACTCGCGCGATAGTCCGGATCGAGCACGGTATAGCCCAAATCCGCGAGCAGATTGTGAAACATATATTCGCGAAAATAACTCGACCAGCCTTTGTGCGCATTTTGCAGATAACCGGCGCCATGCACAAAGATGACTGCCGCGCCGTTGGCTTGTTGCGGCCGGTATAACCGCGCCCGAACCTGGCGGCCGTCACGCGCGGAATAGACGACCAGTTCCGGTGCGCGCCAGCGATACCGGTTGAATTCTTCACTCGTGGAAAAAGTCAGGCGCCGCGCAGTGGCGCCGGGCTGATTAGGTTGCAGAAAAAGCTCCCACGGCTGGTTGGCGGCCGAATGCCGCAGCGCCAGCATGGTTCCATCCGGCGAGAGCGCAACGTCGTTGTGCCCCGTCATCGCGGTGAGGCGCGTGCGGCGACCGCCGTTGATCGGCATGGTGTAGAAATGGCGCTCGCCGGGATGGACTTCATTGCTGGTGAAATACCAGCGTTTTCGATCGCGCGCGATGAAGGGCGAATAGACTTCGAAAGCGCCCTGGGTGAGCGCCTCCCGCCTGCCGGTCTTGCGATGAACTGTGTAGAGCTGGGAATACCCGGTTGCTTCGGAGCAGAACCAGATGCGTTCATGGTCCGGCATCCAGCCCACGGCGCCGGCCGACCAGCGGCCATGAATGCCAGGCCCGCCAATCCATGCGGCATCATGTTGATGATCAAGCGGCCGCAAGCTGCCGGCCGGCAGCGAGAACTCGGCAATCCAGCGATCCTTGTTGTCCATCGAAGTCACCACCACGAACGCGGCAGAACCGGCGGCATTCCAAAACGGGCCGTGCCACATCACCGGCCGGGGCATGCGGTTGGTTGCCAAACTGGAATCGGCGCTCTTGACCGTGGTGAAATCACGGGAGGCGGCAATCTCAGGCAGGCTGTCAGGCTGAACCATGCGCAGAGTATCCGCGGAAATATCCCAGATGCCGAGGCGATAGATTGCCTGCGCCTCGCCGACTTTTTCCCGCGTGCGAATGTCTTCGGTGAAGCCGGTTTCGGTGAGGTAGTTCGGCACGATCGCAGCTTCCTCACTTTTTGCCGGCTGCTGCAACACCAACGTGACGAAACGGCCATCGGGTGAAAGCTGAAGCTGTTGCGCATCGGCCTCGCCGAGGTAGATGGTTTTGGGCCGCGCCAGGTCGATCAATTTGTTCTGCGCTTCGGCCTGTTCGCCCTTGTCTTTGCGCTCACGCAGGGTCTGCATCAAGCGCAGCTCTTGCGCGGCCAGATATTTTTGCGCCTCGCTCTTCCGCTCTTTTTCCTCCGGCGCGGTGCCGGAACGGAAATCGGTGAGCTGCGTGGTCCGGCCGGTGGCGATCTCCCACGTGAAGAGATTGCGATCGGCCACATAGATCACGGCATCTTCATTGAAGGAAAAACGTGGGGCGCTCTCCGTTGCCGAGGTGTTGGTCACGGCCAGCATTCGTCCGGCCTTGATATCGTGGAGAAAAATGTCGCCCTCGCGCTCGAAAACCTTGCGGGTATAGGTCCGGTTGTAAACCCCGGTTGGTGACGATAGAAGTTTGTAGTTTGCCGCCGGCACTTTGGTCGGAGTTCCGCCGCGCCGGCTGACTTGATAAAGCGAATCGGCCGCGGTACGCTGCGGATTCCACCAGAAGTAGAGCGTTTGGCCGTCCTCCGACCAATACGGCTGCTTCGGCCAGCCCTGCAGCCAGTGTGCTTCCTGCATGATCCAACTAATGCTGAGCTGGGACTGGAAACTTGAGATCGTCTGCGCCGGGGCGCTCGTCATTGAGCAGAGTGACAAAAAGAAAGCGACAAAACCGCGCATCTCCTGCCTCCAGGACGTTTTCGAAATGATCCATCGCCTCCGGACATTGGTTCGGCACAGCCAAGTTGCACGCCACGCCAACGCGGACGCGCGTGCAGGTGAAGACCACGCCCGATCAAGGCCATGACAAACTGCTTGACAACTGAGAGCTTGTTTCGTATCATTTCGTTCAAAGCGGCGCCCAACCTTGCGAAAAAATTCCCCAATTGCAAGGCCGCTGTGACGAACCGGAGCGAGAATGTCACGCAAGTTTCCCCCCGCCAAGATCATCGTCAACCGCGGCATCGAAGCACAGACGTTTCATCATCCCCGCGCGCACCTGTTTCATCGCCTCAGCGTTGTTCTCGGCGTGCTCACCTTTGCGGGCCTGCTCGCGCTCACCTACGCTTTCCCGCGCGTGCTGGCGGCCGTTTACGCCGGCGTGCTGGTGATCGGCGCGATCGTGTGGCTGCGGCTGCGCGTGCGCTATGCCCGGCTGCGAGCGGGCGCGGTGCTCGCCAGCGAAGAAAATTTTCCTGAGATCCACTACATCAAAAACGCGGTGGCGCGTGTTCTGCCCGGCACACCGGCCTTTGCGATCTACGTTACTGCGGAGGCGACTCCGCCGCGCTGGCAGGCCACCGGTGGCCAGCGCGTGTTGGTGCTGAGCCAGGCGCAGGTGGCGGCGATGATCAACCGGCCCCCGATCGGCCAATTGATCTGGCTCGTTGGCCGGATGCTGGCATTGCAGTGGGTGCGCCGGCAGAGCTGGCCGTTAACCCGGCTGATACTGCTCGTGGCGCGCTGGAATCCGCTGGCCTGGCCGGTGGTGAATTACTATCGCAGCCTCACGCACCTGACCGCTGACCGCCTCGGTTTGGGGCTGGGGCTCTCGCTCATCGATGCGGTGGAGGCAATGAAAACGCTCTGCGCCGGAGCAGCGCTGGCCGGCCGCGTCAATTCCAGCCAAATCGAGCATCAGGCTTCTGACCAGCGCCACGGCCTTGCCGAATGGTGCAACGAAATCCTCATGGCACAGCCCGGGCTGGTGAGGCGTTTTAGCGAGTTGGTGGAATTCGGCCGGGAGCGTTTTCCGGATCTGTACGCGGATCTCGAGCTGCATCGCAAATACGAACGCGAGCTGCTGCCGAGTTATCGCGAGATTCAGCAATTCTCCGAGGGCAAAGAGGAAGAGCGCCGCCTGCTGCGCGAAATCGGCAATCTGGTGTATGATGCCATGAGCGCGCGGCCGCCGGCCAGCGAGGCGGACAGCATCAGCCGCGCCTTTTTGAAATTGCATCGCAACCGCCATGATGCCACCGAACTGGAAAGCAAGGTCAGCCGGTTGAATCTTGCCAAAATCGCATGGGAGAAAACCGTGGCCGGCATCGCCGCCGCGGAACAGAAGCGCGAACACGCGACGCATACGCTGGAGGCGCATTATCGTGAAATCGGCCGCACTGCGTTCAAGTGCCTGCAACCGCACCTTGCGGCGGATGGCACCTTGAAGCAGATCTTCGAGAAGGCCCTGCAGTATCAGGTCGTCATCACCGATCGCGAAAACGAAATTGCCCGCCTGGAAGCGGCCAGTGGCGGCGTGCTGGACAAGTCCAAACGGCAAATGGAAATCCTCGCACTGCGCACGCAAAACAGCACTGATGCCCGCCGGCTGCAGGCCGCGGCGGAGGCGGTGGGCGAAGAATTCTGGAAAGCCTGCGCTGGACGTTATGAGCATGATGATCTCGAGCCCATCAAGCTGCGCATCACCGGCGTGATTGCCGAATTGGAGCGCCGCCGCGTCGAGCTGGAAAATCTGCATCAGCAGAAGCGGCAATATGAGCACGATTTGGAGAAGGAAGGACTGGAATCCGCCGCGCGGCCGGAAGTTGATGTGCCTTTCCTGGTCGAGCAGCTCAAGAACGAGGCGCGCGCCGCCAACGCCCTGCGGCCGCGCTTGCTGGAGGAATTGGGCAAGGCCTACTGGCAGAATGAACCCTCGCCCGCGCCGGACATTGCCGGCCTCATCGAGCAGTTGAACGATCTCAAAAAGCGCATTCGCGATTTCGAGCAAGACGAGGCCTGACCGCTGCGCCCACCCTGCCACACACACGTTCATCAAAAAGAGACGGTATGCATTCGATGGAGACCAATCACGAGTGGGTCGAGCACACCCTCGCCCAAATGAGCCTGGAGGAAAAAGTCGGCCAAATGTTGATTGCCGACTTTGCGGCAGTGTTCACCAACCACGATCATGAGAATTGGCATCGCATCGTCCGCCTGCTGCGCGAGCTACATCTTGGCGGGATCGTGCTGGCCGGCGGCGGGCTGCTGGAAGTCGCGCTGATCACCAACGAACTGCAACGCCTGGCCAAGCTGCCGCTGCTGGTGAATGCCGACATGGAGACGGGTGCGCTGTTTCCGGCACCCTGGCGGCGGGCACGCGGCCGCGCTCCGGATTTGCCGGCTTACCTCTCCGGCGGGGGCACGGAATTTCCGCGCATGATGGCAATCGGCGCAACGCGCAGCGAGGAACTGGCCTACGAGATCGGTCGGATCACCGGACTGGAAGCGCGCGCCGCGGGCATTCATTGGACGAATTCGCCCGCGCTCGATCTCAGCAACAACCCACGCAATCCGATCATCAACGTGCGTTCGTTCGGCGAAGAGCCGCCGCTCGTCGCCCGGCTGGGCGCTGCCTACCTCACCGGCTGCCAGGCGGCGGGATTGATCGCCACCATGAAGCATTTTCCCGGCCAGGGTGATACAGACACGGATACGCACGTCGCCTTGCCGATGCTGGACTTTGACGCGGCGCGGCTGCATGCCGTGGAATTGGTGCCGTTCAAAGCCGCGATCAAAGCCGGCGTGAAAGCCGCCATGACCGCACACATTGCCTTGCCCAAGATCGATGCCACCTGCCGGCCCGCGACGCTTTCGCAACCAATTGTGACCGGCCTGCTCCGGGAAGAGTTGGGATTTCAGGGACTGGTGGTCACCGACGCGCTGACCATGCAGGGCATCGCCGATTACTACTCCACCGAGGAAGCAGCTCTGCTCGCCGCGCAGGCGGGTGTGGATGCGCTCCTGATTCCGGCGGACATTGCCGCCGCCCACCGCCGGCTGGTGCAGGCCGTGCAACAGGGCGAATTGCCCCTGGCGCGGGTCGAAAGTGCAGCGCGCAGAGTGCTTGCCGCCAAAGCCGGCTTGGGTTTGCATCTGCAGCGCACGGTCGCCATCGAAAATCTGGCTGAAGTCGTACAAACCAGCGCCGCGCGGCAACTCGCGGAGCAAGCAGCGAGTGCCGCGATTACTTTGCTGGAGGATGACGGCCGGCTTTTGCCGCTGGGCAGTTCCCCGGCACTCAAGCTGGCGGTGGGTATGGTGTCCAACTCAGCACTTGCCACTGAAGGCGAGTATCTGAGCAGCACCTTGGCAGCGGCCGGCCACTCGGTGGAGGCCTTTCGCCTGTCCGCTGAAATGAACGAAACAACGCTGGCGCAGGCACTCGCCGGATGCCGGCAGGCAGATGTCGTGCTCTTTGCAGCATTCCTCACCATGGGGGCCTGGAAGGGTGAGCTGCAAGTGCCGCCGCAGGCGCATCAGTTTTTGCAGGCCGCGCGTGAGTGGCAGAAACCGGTCATTGCCCTCTCCTTGGGTGATCCTTACATGTTCGAGCGCCTCCCGCCGATGGCTGCCAGCCTGTGTGCCTACAGCGGCAGCAGATTGATGGAAGGCGCAATGGCGCGGGCCCTGCTGGGCGAGGCAGCAATAGCCGGCAAGTTGCCGGTGACCATTCCCGGCCGCTTTGGCTGCGGCCACGGCCTGGAACGCCACTGATCGCCGTCTGCTCCTGCAGTTCTACCCTGGGAAGACCAGCGCAACCGCGAAGCATTGTCCGGCTCGATTCGTGTGCAGTCTGGCAACCTGGGCTACGGATTCGGCGCCCGATCAGCGCGGCAAATTCTCGAAATCATGGCAGCCGAAGCCATTCCCGATCAGATCTTCCTCAGCAGTTCAATGCGGTTTTCAAATTCTCCCTTTCCCCACAAGGCCGGGCGGTGAGCATTCGGTCCAGGAGAACTGGGCCGGGGCGGCTCGGCGGTGTGACTTCCCTTCGCAGTGCCTCCTTTCTCCTCCGCGAATTGAACCGGCTCAGCCGCTGTGGCGTTAAAAGGCAACGATGTCCCCGCCGATTTCAACCTTTCAGCAACAGTTGCGAAATTTCTGCAACGCGGCGCTCTGCGAACCGTGCGGTCGGGTGATATAGATAGGCAAAAGTGCAGGAATGATTTGGAATTCAAGTGTGGTTTCGATATTTTCGGCCTTCACTGAAGTGGATGTTGTTCATGCCATTGAGAAACGCTGTGACTGAGGAAAGAGTCGGTAAAGTGATGAACTTGCAGAGGGGTTGCATGCTCAGAACAGGATTGACCATCGCTTTGCTGTGGTTGGGAGCTGGGCCGGACGCCGCATGGGCGCAATCCGGCGCGACCGCGCACCATTTCCCGATGCCGGAGGTGATCCGGAGCAACGTCGAATTCTGGAAAAAGATCTACGCTGTTTATCCCACGAACCAGGTGCTGGTGCACGATATCAACGACCTTTCCATCATCTATGAGATCGTGGATATCGACAACAGCCAGGGCGAATATTCCTACCGCCAGCAATGGCGCAAGATCGAAGCAATCAAAGACGAATACCAGAGCATTCTGAACGCGCTGGCCGAGCGCAGGCTCGACCTCACCAATCCCGGCACCCGCGCGAAACGGGTGTTGGAAATCTACGGCGCAGCGGCCGACCCTGAACGGCTGCGCACGGCAGCGAATTCCATTCGTGGCCAGCTCGGCCTGAAAGACCGCTTTCTCCTCGGCATGCAGCGTTCCGGCCTCTATCTGGAATTTATCGAGAAGATTCTCGCCGAACACGGTTTGCCGCCCGAGCTCGCGGTGTTGCCTCACGTCGAGTCATCCTTCAATCACAAAGCCTACTCCAAAGTCGGCGCTGCCGGCCTGTGGCAATTCACGCGCTACACCGGCCGGCTGTTCATGAAGATCGACTACGATATTGATGAACGTCTCGATCCGTTGCGCGCCACCGAAGCAGCCGCCAAGCTGCTCAAACTCAATTACAGTGAGCTGGGTGCGTGGCCGCTCGCCATCACGGCCTATAATCACGGCCTCAACGGCATGAAGCGCGCCAAAGCCCAGTTTGGCACCGATTTCGGCAAGATCTACTCCAGCTACCAAAGCCGCAGTTTTGGCTTTGCCTCGCGGAATTTCTATGCGGAATTCCTGGCGGCGCTGGAAGTCGTCAAGAATGCCGAGACCTATTTTGGGCCGATCGACTTTCACGTTCCCGCGGAATTTGTGGAGGTCGAACTGGACCACTTCGTCACCGTAAAGGACATTCTCAAAACCTACAACGTGACGGTGGATGAGTTTGCCGAGCTGAACTCCGGCTTGCGGCCGCCGGTGTTGAACTCGCAGCGCCGAATTCCCCGCGGCTACAAGCTGCGGCTGCCCGACCGCCTCGGCGCAGACGCTGCCACGCTTGCCGCCAAAATCAATCCGAATGCCACTTTTGACTCGCAGGTGGAATCCGAATGGTATCGCGTGCAGAAGGGTGACAATCTCTACGCCATCGCACGGAAATTCAACACCACACCGCAACTGCTGGCGGAGAACAACAATCTGAGTTTGCGCAGCAAACTTGCCGTTGGACTGGTGCTGCGCATTCCGGAAGGCAAGGCCCGCGCCGCCACACCGCCTGCCGCTGTTGCGGTTGCCCCTCCTGCGGCTGAGCCGGCAGTCGTGGCGAGCGTTGAAAGCAAATTGCCGGCCACCATCGCGCCGCTTCCACCTCCTGCAACAGCCGAAGTTGCCGCCCAGACGACTTCCGGCGAAGTGCCGGCTGCGACGGTCACCGCCGAGGAGCCGATGCTGGCTGCGGGCGAGAGTACCGACATGCCGGATGAGGCTCTGCTGAGGAATGTGATCGATACAAGAATCGAACTGACGCCGGAGGCCATTCGCCAGTCGTACGCGGTGCAGACCGGAGATTTGAGCCGCGCCGAACGCGAGTCCATCGTGACCTACGAGCTCGAGCCGGCCGCGGCAAAACCCGTGGAAGTGGCGGCAGCCGCCATGCCCGCGCCCGTGCGAACCGAGGCCATGCCCAAACCAATCCCAGCGCGCTTGCGCACTTCCAGAGATTCCTTGTGGATCAAAGTCGAGCCGGAAGAAACACTCGGCCATTACGCCACCTGGCTGGAGATTCCGACGCAAAGGCTGCGCGCGCTCAATGGCCTGCGCTACAGTGAAGACATTCGCATCGGCCAGCGCATTCGCCTGTCCTATGCCCGGGTGTCGGCAACCGAGTTCGAGCGCCGGCGCAACGAGTATCACCGCAGCATCGAGGAAGATTTCTTTTCGACCTACAAGGTTGACAGCCTGCTGACGCACCGGCTGAAACGCGGCGAAACCATCTGGAAGATCTGCAATGAAATCTACCAGGTGCCGGTGTGGCTGGTGGCGATGTACAATCCCGATCTCGATCTCTACAGCCTGAATCTGAACGATGAGCTGAAAATTCCGGCAGTGGTGAGCATCAATCCTGCTGCCACGCCGCCGATTCAGGAATAGCCGGCCCTGATCTCCCCCAACAGAAACGGCCCTCGCGACTCCCTCCAAACACGGGAGTCACGGGGCCGTTTCTGTTTTCGTCCTGCCGGTGCAACGGTGAGCGGAGTTGACTTCCCCACCCTTTACCGCCACCATTATCCAGTTCTGCCAACACTCAGGAATGCACCCGCAGTGCCGGCGCCGGCGGCAATTTTCGCGGTGCCTGGAGTGCGTCCCCTTTGCTTTCATTCAGGCCAAATGACCTTATTTCACCAAAGCCATCTTGCGCGTCATGTTGAAGTCGCCGGCTTGCAACTGGAAGAGATAGACGCCGGCGCTCAACGTTTTGCCGCGGCTGTCCTGGCCATCCCAAGTTATCCGGTAGACGCCAGGCTCTTGCACTTTCTGCACCAGCGTGCGGACTTCCTGGCCCAAGGCGTTGAAGACTTTCAGCGTGACAGCCACCCGAACGGGAAGTTGATACTGAATCATCGTTTCCGGATTGAAGGGATTGGGATAGTTCTGCTGCAAGGCAAACGTCACCGGCAAGGCTGCGGCTTCATCGACCTGAGTGGGCGTGGCCGGCAGATTGATGTTCACATTGCTGACACTGGCACCATTGCCCAACGTGAGGCTGACAGCATTGTGTTCATCCGTGCCGCCAAAATAGGCCGTGCCGCCGGGGCCGGAACTCAGCAACTTGTATTCACCGGCCGGCACTTCCTCCAGGGCAAACGCGCCGTTGGCATCGGCAACCGCGGAAGCAATCGTGACGCCGTTGGCCAGGGCATAGACCGCGGCGTGGCCTTCACCGAGGCCGGAATTGCCGCGCGTCACCCGGCCGGCAATGCGGTACGGTCCGCGTTGTCCGGCTGCCAGGCTGAAATTGATGCCGCCGGTTTCCGCTCCTTCTTCAACCACAACCGGCGTGGCCTCCCGCCACTGGCGCGCGTTGTCATAGAACTCCAGCACAAAGTGGCGTGCCCACGCCAGCACGATGTACTTGCCCGGCGGCAGCCCAGGCAGAGTGTATTCGCCCAGGGCATCAGTCAATGCGAACACAGCGGCTCCCGGAGTGGTGGGGATGGCCAGGACCGCGGCATGCGCAAGCGGGCTGCCTTCTGCCTCGGCCGTCACAGTGCCGCTCAAGGCGCCGCGACGGCTGCCGAGTTTTTCCAATTTGAAATCAATGCCGCTGGTTTCATTGGGCGCGGTCACAGAAACCGGCGTGGCATTTTCGCGCGAGGCGGCGCCGTCATAGAACATCGGTTTGAAGCCTTTGGCTTCCACATAGACCACATACTCAGCCGTGCGCAAGCCCGGCACGCGATAGCTGCCCTGGCGATCGGTTTGACCACTCGCGGCCCAATCGCTGCCCAGCATCCAAACGTGCACGGCCGCGCCGGGAATCGTGGTTCCATCGGCGCTGGCCACCACCCGTCCCGTGATCGCACCGCCTTGTTCCAGGGTGAAATCAATGCCGGCGACTTCGCCGCTTTCGGGAATCTCGAGAGCAGTCGCCTTCTCGAGCGAGGGGGCTTCCTGCCAGAACTCATTAAGGTAGCCGCGCGCTTCTGCCATCACAAAATACTTTCCGCCCGGCAATCCTTCGAGGCGATACACACCGTTCGAGTCCGTGCGCGCAGCGTGCGGCCCGTTCAGATGCCCGGGATCGGTTGACGGGTGCGGGGCAAAGCGCTCACGGAACGCCAACACCACCGCGCCGACCAGCGGATCACCCGTGAGCTGATCCGTAACCCTGCCGGTTATGCGGCTGAACGGATCGAGCTCGAAATTGATGCCCGCGGTGTGCTTGCCCTCTTCGACGGCCACGGGCGTGGCCTGGCTGCGCTCACGCACGCCGTCATAAAACTCGAGATAATAGCCGCGCGCTTCCGCCATGACAAGATAAGAGCCGGGCGGCACGCCGACGAGATAGTTGCCGTTGTCGTCGGTGATTGCCGTGCGGACGACAAGCTCGGGCCGCGGGCCGCGGCTGGCATGAATCGTGACCAGGGCTTTCGCCAGCGGCGCGCTGCTGACCGCGTCCAATACCTGGCCGCGAATCGCGCTGGCTGTGGCCAAAGCCAGATCAATTCCAGAAATCGTTGCCGGCGGTGTGACTGCTACCAGCTTGGCTTCGAGCAAACTGCCGGCGTTGTCGTAGAATTCGCCGCGGTAACCGGCGGCCTCGGCGAAGACGGCGTAGGAACCCGGCGGCAGGTTCTCGATCAGGTAGCCGCCTTGTTCATTCGTCACGGCATGATGCCTGAGGTCGGGTCGCACCACGCGCGTAGCGAAGACATGCGCGCCGGCGAGCGGTGTGCCACCTTCGTCTGCGGTAATGAGACCGGCAATGGCGGCGCCGCGGCTCAGACTGAAATCAATTCCACTGGCCGTGTCGTGCGCTGCGAGCTGCACCGGCTTGGCTTCCACAAACTGATCGGCGTTGTCATAGAACTCCGGCAGAAAACCGCGCGCTTGGGCTTTCACCACATAAATCCCCGGCATGAGATCGCCGATGAAATAACTGCCATCCTCGGCAATGGGCGCCTCGCCCCGCCAGGGTGAATCTGCCACACGCTCCGCCCACACCACGCCGAAAAGCGGGGCCGTGCCGTCCTCCGCCTCGACTTTGCCGGTGATTGCCGAAGTTGGCCGCGCCGCCACAATCACTTTGGCAGCGCCTTGCAACACACCCGCGCTGGTCTCAACCAAGGCCAAAACCTCGCCACGCCGGAACTCGCGGCCGGCCGTGAAGATGCCATTTTCGTCGATCTTGCCCAACTCCGGCGGCCGAACTTCCCAGCGAATCCGGTTGATCGCAATCGGCTCGCCGTTGGGTCCGAGCGCAATAGCTGCGAACTTCTGCTGCTCGCCGGGCGGCACCACCGCACTCTCCGGGCGAATCACGACGCGCAACCGCGGCGGCGGCTCCTGCCGGCCGATCTTGACCTGTGCCCGGCCCATGAACAACATGTTCCAACCTTCGGCTTTCGCTTCGGCGATCACGACGCCCACACCGGCATTGCGGCCGGCCATGAAAAATCCATCTTCGGTGATCTTGCCCAGGGAATCCGGTTCGACGCGCCAGCGCAAACTGGCAATGCGAATGTGCTGGCCGGAGGCATCAAACAACGCGGCTTCGAAGCGCTGGCCTTGGCCGGATTGCAAGCTTACTTCGGGAGGGGTAACGATGAGGGTGGGTTCTCGCTGCGCCAGGGCGCAGGTCACCATCCCCACAAGCAAAAGCAATACAGCGTGGCGTAATGCTCTCATGATGAACTCCTTGTAAGGAATACAGAAATAGGGTTGAATGTTGGTCACTCCACCGTGCGGCAGCGGCTCGAGCTTCGTGCCGCGCCACGTTTTTCCACCACCCACACATTCTCCCTAAATTGCATTCACCTCCTTGTTTCGTCCGTTTTCCTGGGAATTGAATTCTGCATTAGGTTCGGCCAGACCTTGATGGATTTGTCTCTGCAGGCTTGCCCTGCAGAGGGCATTGGTCAAGTTGCGGATATGCGGTTGAGTACTTCACCAGCTCCCCTTGAATTCGCTGGAGAAATCATATGAATGTCACTGCCAGAGAGTGATCCCAAAAAGCAAAACAAAAGCATGGGCGTGAAGAGTTGGGCCTTTGCCCTACTCGGCGAGCTTCAGCGCTTCCCGCAACAATTCGAAAGCCAGCGCCGCAGTTTCTCCTGCGACATGAAGCTGGCCGGCATCATAAGCCGTCTGGGCGCGCCGCCGCAGCTCCGTGCCTTGATCCACCAGAATCCGCGCAAAGCCGGATTCATCACCTTGCAGGTTGCGGCTCACTTCGTTCAACGTGGCCTCCAGCTCCTGTAGACGCTGGCGCAAGGCCTCTTGATTCGGCGCCGCGGCAGTCGTGTTTTGCAGCAGTGTCTCTGCTTGCAGCAGGAACTTCTCCGCGACGCGCACCATCAGTCGGAATGCGGCCACCGAGCGCAAGGTGTGCTGCGGCCGCTGGCAGATTCTTTCCGCCGTTGCCGTCGCGCGGCGGGCAAGCTCCAGCATGGAACGCGCCTCGTCATTCGAAGAAGCCTCGATTTCTGTGGCGACGGTTTCCAAATCGTCCTGCAACTGCGCCACTTCAGCTTCGCACTGTTTCACAAAGTCCGTGGCCGGGACGTTGCCGCTGCGCGTTGCCAAGGCCACCAAATTGCGGCCGCTTTCGATAAAACGGCCGGCTTGATGAAAACGCTGTTGATCAAGGGCCTCTTCGGCCTCGCGGCTGAGTTTGCGCGCCTGGTCGAGCAGCACTGCCGCACCGGGCCTGGAACTCGCTGTCACGATGCCGCCTTCTGCGCTGGCCAGCGCATCACGCAGCTTGTTCAGTTCACTGCGCAGCCGGTCACCATCGGCTGCTGCGGCCACGGCTGGGCACAAATCAATGACGCGCAGGAACAAGCGCGTGGCGCCGTTGAAAAATTTCTCCGCGCGCAGATACTCGCCGCGGCGAAAAGCCTCCTCCGCCAGACGACTTTGCTTGAGGCCTTGCTCATAGACCTGCCGCGCCATGGGCCGCCGGCACTGCTGCAATCCTTCCTGCGCCCGCTGTGCCAGCTCCGCGAGATATTGGCGCGCGCGTTCGGCGCGCTCGCCGGGTGGACTCGCGACGGTCGAGCCTTGCACCAACCGCAAAGCGCGCTCGAGCAAGGCAATGGCGAGGCGGTATTGTTCCACCCCGCGAACGCTGCGATCCAGCAGGGCCCGTTCGCCGAGCTGCTGGTTCTTGCGCGCCTCCTGCACCAAGCGCTCGGCCTCGCGATTGCCGCTGCCGATCACCTCACTCTCAGCCCGCCGCATAAGCTCATCGAGTTGTGTGCGCAATCGCTGGATCGGCACGCGCAAGGCCAGCTCCATCGCTGCCTCGGCTAGGCGGCGCGCTTCGATCATGCGTGAATTGGCTTCTCGCCACCGGCGCTCACCAAAAGCTTGTTCGGCTCTCTGGCGTTGCGTCTCGGCCTCAGCAAGCAGCTTACGGGCCTCTTCACCGCCAAAAGTCTGCACCACCTCGGCCGCGGTTTCAAGCAGGGCCTTGAGCCTTTCCAACTCACCGCGCAACCCCAATTCGCTTTGCGCCAAAGCCGCCCCCGCCAAGGAAGCGATGAGCAGCAGTGAAATCAACCAATGTTTTCTTGAGAATCGGGACATGGGCAGACCTTGAGAGCCAGTTTACCAACCGCTCTGCGTGCAATGGCTGTGCCGCTTTGGAGTGAGTTGAAATTGGCTGATCAAGCGCATTGATTTGCAAAGAGATAACGGGTGAAGAGGATTCAGACCCGGCGTGCTTTCCTGCCAGGTGTACCCTGTTGAACACAGGACCATGCACCTGAGGGGCCAAGCGAGGAAGGTCGCATTGGGAAGAAATTCAACCTGCGTCTCGCCAGCCTCGCCGGTTGGAAATCTGACAAAATACCAACGCCGCCAGAGAAGATGATAACTATGCGCCATTACACGCCCATCGGCACTTGCGGTAGCGAATCCGCTCAACCCGGCAGTAGTTCTTTGTACCGTACGCATGAAGCGCTTGGGCGCGAATCCGCAGCCGTGGCTCTGACTTCAGTTTTGCGAGAATTCATCCACTAAAGCGCGGCCTCATACAAGGCGCGCAAATTCTCCCTGGTTACCGGCCGCGGATTGAGACGATGCGAGGCATCCTCGAAGGCTTGCTCGACCAGCGCGGGAATCTGCTCGGCTTTCACTCCCACGGCTGAGAGCTTTTCCGGAATGCCGGCGAATTTGTTGAGGCGTCTGATGGTAAGGGCGGCCGTCTCGTCTCTCCTGGCCTCCAGGGCAACGGCAATCTCGGCAAGCCGCTCCGGCGCCGCGTTCTGATTGAACTCCAGCACGTGCGGCAGCATGATCGCGTTCGCCAGTCCGTGAGGCAGGCCCGCGAGGGCGGAAAGCGGATGCGCCAGCGCGTGGCACACGCCCAAGCCCTTCTGCAACGCCACCGCGCCCATCAGGGCTGCCATCATCATGTCGGTGCGCGCCCGCACGTCGTCGCCGTAGTGCACCGCGCGCAACAGGCTGCCGGCAATCAAGCGTATGCCCTGCAACGCAATGCCGTCGCACAGGGGATGATAACCGCGGGCAACAAAGGCCTCGAGGCAGTGCGTGAGCGCGTCCATGCCGGTGGCGGCGGAGATGTGCGGCGGCAGCCGGAGCGTCAGCTCCGGGTCGCAGATCGCCAGGCGCGGCATGAGATGCGGCGAGAATATCACCGTCTTGCGCTGCGTGGCGTTGAGCGTGATCACCGCGCTGCGGCCGGCCTCACTGCCGCTGCCGGCGGTGGTGGGAATGGCGAGCAGGGGCGGCAACGATGGCCGCACGTGCCGCCAGCCTTCGAGCTTTTCGTCGTATTGCGCCAACGGCGGCGGATGCGTGGCGAGCAGGCCAATGGCTTTGGCGGCATCCAGCGGCGAGCCGCCACCCAAGCCGATGATCATGTCGCATTTCTCCTGCTGAAAACGCGCGACCCCGGCCCAGAGGTTGTCCTCTATCGGATTCGAGACGACTTCATCGAACACGCTGAACTCCAGCCCGGCTTTTTTGAGCGGTACCGTGACTTGTTTGATGATGCCGCTCGCGACCAGACCCTTGTCCGTCACGATCAGCGGCCGTACGCCGCCCAGCTCGGTGAGCGCCGCTTCGAACTGGCCGATCGCGCCCGGCCCGAAGATGATTTTGGTGGGAAAGGAGAAGGTGGTGATCATGGCTATTGCTTGATTTGAACACGCTTTACGCTTGCGCGCAGTTTTTTTTAGTCTCTTTGGAGTGAACTCGTTGCTTTGAATGCAATGTTTCCCTCCAGCAGATAGAAACAACCCAACTGATAAAAAGCTTCTTCATCTGCTCGGTGCATTTCCAACTGTTGGCGATTTCTTTTGAGTTGCGGTTTATCCGCCCTAAAGTGGTGTCAATCCCAAAGTACTCCAACCGCGGCTGAGCAGAGGTTTCAAAAAGCTCAAGGGGCGGGCAAGCTTCCAGGATTTTGATGCAACGGCCAAGCCGTTGCAGGAACCTCTTTTCTGAGATTCGCGATTTCGGACGGACTCTAAAGCTCCAGCCCCAATGCGATGGTGATGACGTTCGTATCGAGCTGGCGGTAGTCAGTAAGGCCTTTGCCGTAGTGCAAGGACAGGTCGATTGGCACTCCGACTTTAATCTTGCGGGGTGTGTGGAATCCCAAGCCATAGGTGAACCCGTCGATCTTGGCGCGCTCACTGACGTCAGCGAAATCGAAGTTGTAGCCCAGGCGACTATAAAGGTGATTCAAGAACTGCAGCTCAACGCCGAGGCCCAAATGATTCCAACGGCTGTACCTCTCTTCGTCGCGCAGACTTCTCTGGTACTCGAGTGTGGCCATCACGCCGACATTAGCTTCCGGCCGCGGCACGGTGCCGGCCGAGAGGCCGGAACGCAGCAACCTGATGGGCGCACCCAGCGAATACATTCCATGCTTCAGCTCCTCTCCCAAGTTGCTGACCGAGACCGCCAGGGCATACCGGGCTTTTTCTGTGTCGAGGCGATATCTCATACCGGCATCCACCAGAAAGCTGTGCGCATTCAAGCCGGGTAGGTAGATTTCCAGGTATTTCGTGTTCAAGCCAAGGGCAATCATGCTTTGCTTGAAACCGAGTCTGGCGGCGCCGGAGAGTTGCGCTTCCCGCACGCCGATTCTTTCTTCCCCAACGGCATTGCCGAACCTGTCGGTGAGCTCGATCGTACCCAGATTCAGATTGAAGAAATGCGCGCCCAACGTGATGCTCTCACTGACCGGCAAGCCAAGGGCAAACGCCTCCTGATTGAAGAGCATGCCGCTGAAGCTGCCGGCGGCCGGAATGTGCGAATAGGCGACGGTGAGATCATCCAGCCGCAACCCGGCGGGATTGGTGTAGGTCGCAAACAGCCCTTCGCGATACGCGGCGCCGGTCAGGCCCAGGGCCATGCCTTGCGCGTCATTGGGCCGCAGAATCTGCGCCAGGTCGGTCAGGCTCAGACTCGGATAATCGGACTTTGGGAAACCAGGTTGCGCCAGTGCCTGACCTTGCAGAGCGAGTGCCGCCCACAGACAGATCACAACCAAATGCTTTCTCATGGCTGAATCTCCCAGTTTGATTGCCTTGAAGACAGATTGCTGTGAAGCAACCGAGGCGGGCACCCTGGTGGCACCTGTCCAAAATCGCGAACTTTCAAGAAAATGTTCCCGCGACGGCTTAGCCGTTGCATGAGACTCTTTGAAGATTCCGCGATACTCGAGAGCTTCGAAGCCTCGGCTCAGCCGAGGTTGGAACACTTTCGGACAGACACCAGATCTTCAGAACCAGGCAGTTGCAGAACTGCCGTGCCGGCGCTGCGAACGTGCGCAGCACCGGCCCGGCAAAACTGATTGCTGAAAACACCTCTGCGCAACACCACAGGCGGAGGCGGATCAGCCGTGTGGCAGGAGAAACGTGCGGGTGCTGAGCGGATAGAGCGCTGCGCGCGTTACCCGGCGAACTTCCTGCCTGCTTCCAGCTCGAGGGTCACAATGCGCCAGGCGGGAATGTCCAGCTCCAGCCGCGATTTCGAATACACCGTAATCTCCTCCAAGCGTTCTTCCGCGAGATTGACGCGCCAGGCATGTGAGATGGGCAAGCCCCAGGCGAGATGGCCGCGCACGCGCTCAGTCGAAGCATTATACAACCGCACGATGGTAGTGTTGCGCTGCTCGCAGCGTTTGATCGCGGTGATGGTCAAACAGGCCGGCTCGCACTGCAGCAGAGAGAATTGCGCCGGCAGGTTGCCGCCCGCGCCGGCGCATTGTTCTTCGAACAGGGGCACGCGATAGGATTCCGCCACCGCGGCAAGATTCAACTTTTCCGCCGCGCCGGCATAGGGGAAAATCGCATAGCGAAAAGTCTGCGGCCCCAGGCATTGCGCTTCGGGAGTGGCATAGAACGGCCCGGCATGATCGCGCCGCGTCGCCAAATCACCGCGCGACAGCCAGCCCACGGCGCGCAGCAAGGTCACCGCCAGCTCCACGCCGCCCTTCACTTTGATGGCTTCATACTCATACAGTCCATGCACCAGAACCGCCAGGCCGCGGCGCTGCTCTTCGACCGCGCAGAATCCCTGCAGCGGCGCAGTGGGCGCGGGCGTTTGGCGCCAGTTTTTGCCGGCCGGCCGTTTGAGCGGACGCTGCACCATGCAAAAGGCTTGTCCTGTGAGCGTGTGCTGCGCCGAGAGGGCAGCCGGCACGCGCACGCGCAAACGATGGTCGCGCGCCAGGTTGGTGACTTTGAGTTCGACTGCAACCCAGGGCGAGGCCGCGGTGACGGTGAATTTCCAGCGCACCGGACAGGTGACGGTGTGGGCGTGACGGCGCTTGCGGTTGCGATCATAACTCACCGGCAGCCGCAGCGCGCCTTCGACCTCGACTTCCACGGCCAGCGGCGAGCGATGCGTGATCTTGAGTTTGCCGCGCTGGTTGCGGCTCCAGATGCCTTTGTCTTTGGGCGCGGGCGAATAGTCGTATTCATCGCCGAGATCAGCGGTATCTTCCAGGACATTGAGGCGGCGATACTCTTTCTTGGTGGCTTTGTGATAGAGATCGAAACTGCCGTCGCCGGCGAATTTCACGCGAATGAACTTGTTCTCCACCACGTTGCCGCGCACGGTCACGCCGTCTTGCGGCTTGGCGGTGGCCTGCGGTCGCAGCGTCAACGCGCGATAGCCCACCGCGGGCGCCTGCTCGACCAGATATTCCAGTTCGATGGCGCGCCAGGGTTTTTCTTCGGTCAAGGCGGTGAGGTTGAAGTTGGCGATGTCGCTATCGAGTTGCGCGCGTTTGGCCGCGTAGTCCAGCGGGCGAACGTCGGAGCCGGCATTCGTGCACACGGAGAGAAAAGCTTCGGGCAGCGCATAGCCGGGATGGGAACGCAGCGTGCGCACCTTGATTACGTGTGTGGGCACCACTTCGCCGGCGGCATCGACCAGCGTCATCTCCTTTGCCGGCCGGTGCGGTGGCACCAGCACGATCGAGCGCACCACGGCGGAACGCGCAAAGGCCAGCGTATTCACCGCGATCACGGTCGGCGCCGATTCATGCTTGACGCGGCCGGCCAGCACATCGAGGCTGGAGGCCAGCGCCAGGCGGCCGATTTGCCGCGCTTCTTCGAAACGCGGCAGCATGTCACGATGCACTTGATCGATGCTGCAGCCGCAAATGGAATCGTGCGGATGATTCTTGAGCAGCGACTTCCAGGCTTGTTGCAGGAAGCCGGCGAGACTTTCGGCGCCCGCGAGCTGGCCGGCAAGCACGCCCAGCGGCTCGGCTTGCCTGCTGAGCAGGTTCTCGCAGGCATCGTTTTGCTGCTTGAGATAAACGCGCGCGGACAGCACGCCGGCGAGCACGTCGTGGCGCTTGCCGGCATGAATTTCACCCGACCAATCTGCCAGCGACAAGCCGGCGCGGCGCAGCGTGTGCACAAAGCGCGAGAAGGTGGTGTGCTCCACCTGACTGTCCGCCAGCACGCTGTTGGCATAGGCGAGGATGCGCGGCAGATCGGCCTGCGGCTCTTGATGATCGCAGCCGTTGTTGATCAGCAAATGGCGGGTGTCGTCGGTGCCCGGCTTGGCCACGGCGCCGAGCGCCTGGGTTTCCTGCTTGAAGAAATCGACCACCAGATCGAAACGCGGCGTTTCCGCGGCGCTCTCCTGGCCGGATTCAAAGCCGATTTGGTTGCCGTTGCAATAGGTCTTGAATTGATTGACGGCCAGCACGCGGCTGCCGTCGGGCGCCACCCAGAGAAACTCGGTGCCCAGTTCATCCTGCTCATCGCCCATGCCGCGCGTGAATATGAAATTGTCGATTTGAAAGCCGCGCAGAATCTGCGGCAGTTGCGCGACGTGGCCGAAGGAGTCCGGGCTGTAGCCGACTTTCATCACGCCGCCGAAAGGCAAGCCGACGCGCTGTCCGGCCATCAAATTGCGAATCAACGCTTCACCGCTGACCAGGAATTCGTCGGGCAGCACATACCACGGCCCGATCTCCAGCCGGCCGGCTTGAATGAGGTTGCGCAGGCGTTCGCGGTTTTCCGGGCGGATTTCCAGATAATCCTCCAGCACGATGGTTTGCCCGTCAAACACGAAGTAGCGAAACTCGGGCGTGCGTTCGAGCAAGTCCAGCAGGCGGTCGGTCATGCGCACCAGGCGCATGCGATATTGCTGAAAGGTGCTGTACCACTCGCGATCCCAGTGGGTGTGCGAGACCACGTGAAATTTGAACCGGACTTTCTTCGCGGCAATGACGCTGCCTTTCCGGACTTTATGCGTGTAAGGGCTGGTGTAGATCATTTGACTATCCGAGCGTAAATGATGGGGAAACGGCTGGAAGACAAACAACAACGGGATTGCGATCAGGAAGCGCGGCGGTCGCTGGCGGGAATATGCGGGAGGGTGCGGACCGGAGCGAGCCGGCAAAAAGCATCGTTTCTCGCCGTGCCGGCGCTGCTCCGCTGCCGCCGGGCGAGGTAGGCTGGTTCAAGGCGGCCGTCAATGGCGCTGACTGCCAAGACCGAAATCCGGTTTCGGCCATGCTCCCTCCTGCTGTGTGCAAAACTCTTTTGGGGGCCAAGTACCCCAACAGGTTGCGACCTCATCTCCGGCTCTTGCTCCGCCACGCGATTGCTACGACCGCGACACCATCAGCAACAGCGCACGGAGCAGGAGCCGGCATTACTATTACTCCTTGAAAACGGGCTGTCCTTTCACCTTGAGAGTTTTGACTTCCCAAGGCGCGAGCGTTACGGTCATGCGCTGTCCGGAAAGCGGCAGCGGCTTGTCCTCCCATTCGATGAGATTGACTTCACTCACCGCGGTGGCGGAGAAGGGCAGGGTGATGCTGGCGTTCACCGCCGTGCCGGTGCTTTCGAACAGGCGCACGATCCAACTGTCGTCATCTTCGGCTTTCTTCAGCGCCGACAGCACCACGTTGCGCGGCTCGACGCTCACGAAGCTGTGGGTCGCCGGCAGCGCGCCCGCGTGCTGCTCAACGAAGCGCGCAATCAAAGGCTGATTGAAGCCATAGCCGGCTTGAATGGCCTGCTTCCAATCGCCCTCATGCGGGACGATGGCGAGATTGAATTGCTGCTCGCCCTGATCCAGCGAGGTGGCGCTGCGCAGCGCGGTAATCCGCACGAAGCCGTCTTTCACATCCGCGCTGTATTTGCCGTCATTCACCACGGTCACGCCGAATTGCTCATTGGAAAGGTCGAGCCATTTCTGCATGGGCACTTCTTCACCATTCATCGGGCGGGCCATGGCGCCAAAGGGAATTTCGAATTGCGCGCGGCTGTCCGGCACGTAGAACGGAAAGCCGATTTTCAAGACTCTATCCTGCTCCTGCCAGCGGCCGGTGTATTGCAATTCCAGGCGCGGCAGATTGGCGTAGATCACATACTCCTGGCGCAGGGTGGTGTTGCCGTCGGTCAAATAGGTGCGCAGGCGCGCGCGCAGCGGCCCGGCTTCGATGATTTCCGGCCGCGCCGACATGCGCACGATTTCGCGGCGGCCGTCATAATCGAATTCCAGCGCGGTTTGCGGGGTGTTGCGCTCGCCCAGCATTTCGAGGCCGCCGGCCGCCGCCATCCATTCGCGGTTTTGGCGGCTGTCCACCAGCCGCAACAGCCCGCCGGAAGCGGAATCCAGGCGCACGGTGAAGAACCCGTTGTTCATAGCCAGGGCGGGGAGATCGATGCGCGCACGGCCGGGAACTTCGGCCTCCTGCTTGAGCCATTCCAGCCAATACACTTTGTAGCCGAGCGCCGGCACATTTTCCGGGAAGAAGAGCAGCTTGTAGTGAATGCCTTCGGCAGTCGAGTCGCGCAACAGAATTTGTGCCGGCAAGCGCGCGCCGGAAGCCTCGCGGAAGTACGGCAGCGGTATCAACCCTTGCGTGGTATCCACCGTGACTGCATTTTTGCCGCGTTTGGGTTTCGTTGCCACCGGTTTTGCGGGCGGTGGCGGCGGCACGGTCACTTCCACCTCCACCACGTCGGTGCGCGGCCAGTTGAGCGAGTTGTAGACCACCAGGGCTTTCTCCGAGCTGTTTGCCGACTTGGTGTTGATGGCGGTCTCGATTCGCGTCATGGCCTTGTCCAGCGCGGCCTTGGCGGTTTCCGTGGCTTCGCGATAGGTGCGCAGTGCGTCTTCACTCACGCCGCTGGTGGTGGCGCCGGCAAAAATGCTCTGCGATTGATTGAAAAGAACGCTGCGCCATTGCTGGGTCAATTCGGCTTGCGGATAAACGAAGCCGTACTGCCGCGCGATCAAGGCAAAGGCTTCGGCCGCGGGCAGGGCCATTTCGCTGCGGCGGTGGCTGCGTTTCAACCGCGCATTGTTGGCCCACGCGCCACGCATGGCAAAGTTGATCTCGTCGCGATGCACGCTGAGCTTGCGGTTGGCCGTCTCCAATTCCTCGAAGAAGCCGCGCGCGCCGGTCATGCGCACCGCCGGTACTGCCGGATGATTCGCGCGCCCCGCGGTAAGATAGGCCAGGTCGTCCGCGAGACGGATATCACGGCTGGCAGGGCCGCTGCCGACGCCGTACAACCGCACGGCTTTGGGCCAGCCAAAGCGCTGGTTC
Source organism: bacterium (assembly GCA_023150945.1). Taxonomy (NCBI): domain Bacteria; species bacterium. The sequence continues at coordinate 37,716 of JAKLJX010000024.1, forward strand.
GCGGCCAGGGCGTGCCGGCCTTCATCACGGCTGAGCGGCAGATCGAATTGCTCCGGCGGCCGATAGCCCAGCACCCGGCTGCCATCGAGGCCCTCCCACTCGAACAGCCGCATCGATTCCCACGGCCGGTAAAACACGTAACTGCGCATATCACTCTTCTTGAGAATCTGCGGCACGCTCACCGCGTGGCCAAAACTGTCCAGCATCCACGCGACTTTCGAATCCACCCCGAACTTGGACTTGAGATAACGTTTGCCGTAGAGAAACTGGCGGGCCAAGCTTTCGCCGGCCGGCAGATTCATGTCGCTCTCCGCCCAACTGCCGCCTACAATCTCCCAACGCTTCTGTTGCACCGCCTCGGTGATGGCATTGAAGAGCTGCGGATCGTTTTGTTCGACCCACCAGTAGGTCGAGGCATGCGCCTGGGAAAAGTGAAAGCCGGGATATTTCGCGAAGTTCTTGATCACCTGCGTGAAAGTGGCGCGATAGTGCTGCATGCCGGCCCCGATGTCGGCGTACTTGCCGAGATCGACATGGGCATTGCCGACCAAGCTCACGTCGGGAACTTTCAGCTCGGCTTCTGGCACTTGGGGCAGCTTGGCGTGCGCTTCGTCAATGAGCTGGTTGAGCGTGGCGACGTTGCGCGCTTTGAGCGCCGCGAACATCTTCTCATCGAGCGTCTTCTGCTCCGCGATTTCATCACCGCGGTATTGCTGCAGCAACGCGGCCGCCGAGAGATAACGCCGCAAGGCAAGATTTTCGACGGCGATGGTGAGCCGCGGCGCCGGAATCTCAGCGTCAGTGGCGGTCACGGCGTCGGCCTCATAGCGGCTGGCGCGGCCGGCGCTGGCATGCACCACGATTTCGTAGCGCGCCGCGACCTCGGCGCTGTCGGTGAGAAACAGATCACCGGTATAGCCTTGATGATTGAACAGGCGCTGCTCGCCGTTGATCAGCACCGTGCCGACTGCGGTGCCCAAATCCGCCGAGACATAAAGCGGCATGCCTGCCCATTCCCACGGCACGAACAGCACGCGGCGAAATCCACTGCTGCCGTTGCTGGCGAGCGGCTCGACGCCTTCGACTTCGAAGCTGCCGAGAATCTTGTCCAGCAGCCGCGCATCGTATTGCAGCGGCACCACGCGCTTCACTTCATGATTGTCGAACTGCAGCCGCATTTGCCAGGCGCCCGAAGCTTGAAAGCTGTTGAGAATGGCGCTCACCGGCACCGTGAAGTAAACCGCGCGAATCTCACCGGCATGCAACTCAAACGCCGCTTCGCCGCCCACCGCCTTGCCGTTGCGTGCCAGCAGCCGGGCGCGGCAGCCGCCGAGCGGTTGCTGCTGCGGATTGAAAATCACCGTGCGGAATTGCAGCGCCGGGCGATTGTCCACCGTGAAGATGGCTTTTTCCGCCGGCTCGATCTTACGAATGCGAATCAATTCCGGATCGGCACGCGGAATCGTGGTCAGGCGCTCGGGAATTTCCGCCTGCACCGTCAGGCCCGGCGTGTCGACAAAACGCGCGGCGAGCGACCATTCACCGACGCCGTTCATCACTTTGAACAGCAGCGCATTCCAGCCCTTTTGCAGCGTGATCGTGACCGTGTCCTGCTCCAGGCGATTTGCCCGCCGATCTTTTTGCATCCACACCGGCTGGCCGTTGACGCGCAAGGCAGCGAAGTCATCGTAGCTGACGATCAACGCGACGGCGCTGTCGCGCGCCGGGCTGTGCACGTAACAGTGCGCATAGGCAACGACGTTCTCCACTGGAAAAAAATCCAGCATCAAATCCAGAAAGTCGAGATGCGCCTCAGGCGTTTGATAATGCCGCCAGCTTAGGCCGGCGGTAGTCAGCCCGCCATGCGGCCGCACGATCGCCTCATTGCCGGCATAATCAGTTTCAAGCCCTTTGCCTTTTTCAGTGGAGAAGGAGCCGAGCACAAGCCACTCGCGGATCTCCTGCGCCTGCAATCCCGGCGCGGCGGCAACGAGCGAAGCAATGACAAAGAACATGTACCAACTCAAGCGCTGACGCCAGCCGCCATGCGGCGGCATCAGGCCGGCGGCTACTCCGCCAGCGCGGCACAGCGCCGCGACTTGCTTCTTTCCATCACTCCAAAACCGCCTTTGCCTTCGACTTGTCACTCCCTGTGCCGCGTCGAGCAATCTCCTGAACATGTTTGCCTCCTGGCAGTTGCACAGCGCAGGCCTGCTGCCAATCCGTGCTGCTCTGCGCTCATCATGCTTTCAACTTGATCACGCCGATGGCGCAGCAAACGCGCCGCCGCCAAGCGATTGCGATGAGGACGAGCTGAACGTCGGGTTTGAGGGCTGCCATGCGCGGGCAAACTGCAATGCTGTCTGAATCCGAGTTGCGAAATCCCAATTGAAGTCTGCCGTTGTCAAACAATCCAGCCAATTGTCAAAGAAATTACCGGCGAAAACGGGCATTTGCAGGATTATAAGGCCCTCTTATTCGACGCAGACGAACGGATTTTCACCTGGAAGACCGAGCACACAAATTGCAGCTTCTCAAAAACGGCAAAAATATAATGAACTTTTGACGTGTGTCAAAGATTTTTGTACGCTTAAGCCCTTTCAGGTGAAGAAAAACAGGTTGGAAGAGTCGAACAGTGTCTTTTCAGACACCTAATTCATGAGACATGCCTGTTTCACAAGGAGTCAATCCTGACACCTGTCGTCAGTGGTGAGGTCAGCGCGGAAAATCGAAGTGGAACAATTCGGACGGTGGAATTCGGAGAGAGTCGTTAGGCTAGAGCTTTTGCGGAATGCATGCGTGCCGAAAACCGATCGCAAATATGAGGCAGGTTATCGCAGCAAAACAGAATCACTCCTCCACCCAACCGCTGATGGAGACAATAACGCTGGCGAGGCCTTGACGGTGTAGGTGATAGCCGGCAAAAAGGATGAGCCGCCGAAAGACCAGCGGATTGTGCGAGGGTAACGGCAGACCTTCTTCTTTGAACTGGCCGAACAACGCAACCTGTTGGTCACGCGAGATCCCCACCGGACGCATGGGAATCTCTTCCCACCAGCGCGCGGGCAACTGCACGGCTTTCGTTTCTGCCGCCGCCCAGCGCGAAAGGCTGGCGAGAGTGTCCGCGGTAATGCGGCGGCAAATGCCGGCTGCTTCGCGCTGCCAGGCCGCTGCGAATGCTTGCAGTGTGGTTGAATCGAGACTGGGCACGGCCATGACGAAGTCAGGCCCGAGCGACTGCAACTCCGGAAGAAGAATCAGCGAGGCCATTGGTTCAATCTGTGGCATTTTCGAGGCGGCGGAGGTTGAGGGCAGAGTGGCGGGTTTCTGGCTGCAGGTCAGCAGCAGCAACCCCAAGCTTGCAACACATGTCAGTTTGATCATGGCAGAAAGAATTCACTGAGAGTCTGCAGTGTCCGGCTGGATACCGGCAAGGAATGCCGTCAGCCGGTCAACGATTGCAAGCCGAGACAAGCCAGATATTTCATTCGCAGGAATGGCCGGCTGTTGGTATCCTCCTGGTTCGATTGCGGCACCAGCAGCCGGCCGTAGCACGTGTGCAGAAAATTGCGAAAGGCGAGGCCGCCGGTTTCGCTAATTCGCCCGCAACGTCTGCACAAAGTCGTCGAAGCTGGCGCGCCAGTGCTCGACTGTCTTTTGCGGACCAACGGCTTTGAAGAACCAATTGCCGTTGGGCATTTCAACGATGGCCGCCAGCATGGCATAGTCCGGCAGTTCATCGAAGGGGCCGCTCATCATCATCGGCGATTGCGATTTGAGATAGGTGCCGGTCACCGAAACGATGGTCACGTCCAGGCCGTTGGCGCGCAGGTGCTTGGGTTGCACGTGGTCACGCGTTTCACTGCCGTCGGGTTGTTTGAACTGGCCATACCAGCGGTCGAGATTGGCCTGCACTGAACCGCCGGTGCCGGGAAAATGAAAGACCACCAGCTCGCCGTCGGCCGCGCCCTCCACACCGGGCCAGCGAAACTGCGCTTTGCGCATGTTGCTGGCAGGCGGCTCTGCAATCCAACCGGCGGGAGCGGTGTAGCTCACCTCGCCGGTGATGGCGGGATGGGAGTTTCCCTGTTGAACTGGCGATTCGTCGGCTTTCTTTTCGTTGGATTGGCATCCCATCCAGGCTGCCAGGAGGACGAGCGGCAAGAGTGATTGCTTAGGGCGCAACATTTTTTCTCCTTGTGATTTTCTTGTAGAGGTCAACAGCGGCGAAATAAAGCAAGACCAGCCAGGGCGCGCCGTGCTGCAAGGTGTCCCACCAGTCAATGAGAGCCATGCCGTGCGCACCGCCGAGGATCCAGCGGATTTTGCCGAACAGATGCGGCTCGGGGACATAGGGCGCCAGCCCGAGAGTGAGACAGGCGAAAAGGATCAAGGCATATTTGGACATGGGCAGCGGTCACGAGAGCGAATCCCACAACAAGTAAAGGGAAAAGGCGATGACGACGATGATCACGAAGCCGCGAATCCAGGCATGGCCCTTGCGCACGGCGTAGCGCGTGCCAATATAGCCGCCCAGCGCATTGCCGAAACCGAGTGCGGCGCCCAGCAGATAATCGACGTGGCTATTCATGATAAAGACGGCCAAGGCCGCGATGGTGAAAATGAAAACGACGATGACTTTCACGGCGTTGGTGGCCACGAGATCAAAACCGGTCAACGCCATGACCAGAATAATCAGAAAGCCGACGCCCGCCTGAATGAACCCGCCGAACACGCCCACGCCGAAGAAGCCGATCACGAAGGCCAGCAGGCGCCAGCCGGTGAGCGGCCGGGGATTCTCGCGCAGGCGCTTGCTGGGATCCGCCACGATCAGGATCAGCACACCGATCATGGTGAGCGCCAGCGCGCGTTTGAATTGGTCATCCGGCAGATCGATCGCCAACTGCGCGCCGGCAATGGCGCCCGCGACCGCCGGCACCGCGGCCAGCAGGCTGATGCGCCACGGCATGACGTTTTGCTGGTGGAAGCCGGCGATCGCCACCACGTTTTGCATGAGAATGCCGATGCGGTTGGTGCCGTTGGCGGTTGCGCTCGGCAGACCAAGGAAAATCAACAGCGGCAACGACAACAGCGAACCGCCGCCCGCGAGAATGTTGATGAATCCAACGAAAATGCCGATGCCAAACAGCGTGAGCAGTTGCCCAGCGAGGGAAAGCATGCTTGCGATCCAGTCTGTTGTCTTGCCGCCCGGCTGGCACTGCCTCTGGCGCCCTGGCGCCTGCCGCATCGGGCGGGAGGCGGCGATAATTTCATTGAGAGAGGCGGACGGATTTGCGTATCTTGCCCTCACCCCTCGCAGGTGGGAAGAAGTTATAAATCATTCTTTGAATATCAAGCCCGTTTTCCGCGGGCAGCCCGTTCTGAACCCATTCGCAAGTGATGGATTTCCGGTATGCAACGTGACTTGAACGCACTGGCAAACAATGTCTTTGATGTGGTGATCATCGGCGGCGGCATTTACGGCGCCTGCGCCGCCTGGGAAGCGGCGCTGCGCGGCTTGTCAGTCGCCCTGGTGGAAAAAGATGATTTCGGCGGCGCCACTTCCGCGAACAGCTTGAAGATCATTCACGGCGGCCTGCGCTACTTGCAGCATGCCGATTTCAAGCGCATGCGCGAGTCGATTCACGAGCGCATGGTGTTGATGCGCATCGCGCCGCACCTGGTTCACCCTCTGCCCTGCGTCATGCCGACCTACGGCCACGCCCTGAAAGGAAAAGAGGTGATGGCGGTGGCCATGTTCCTCAATGATCTGGTCGGCTTCGACCGCAACCGCCTGGACGATCCCCAGAAACGCCTACCCGCCGGGCGGGTGATCTCGAGGGAAGAATGCCGGCGCCTGATTCCCGGTGTTGACGAAAACGGCCTCACCGGCGGCGCGCTGTGGTATGACTGCCACGTCTACAACTCCGAGCGCCTGCTGCTTTCCTTCCTGCACGCCGCAGTGAAAAAAGGCGCGCAGGCGGCGAATTATCTTCCGGTGCGCGGCTTCTTGCAGGAAGGCAACCGGATCACCGGCGTCGAAGTCGAGGATGCCTTCACCGGCCAGCGCTTCGCGGTGCGCGCGCACCTGACCATCAACAACAGCGGGCCCTGGGTGAATCAAGTGCTCAGCCTGAAAAACGGCCGGCCGCCCCAACCGCCCGTGCTGCTCTCCAAAGCTATGAACCTGGTCATCCGCCGGCAACTGGTTCCCAACTACGCCGTCGGCGTGCCGAGCAAATTCGAATTCAAAGACGCAGACGCCATTCTCAACAAAGGCTCGCGCCTGCTCTTCCTGCGACCCTGGCGCCACGTCTCGCTTATCGGTACCACCCACGTCGCTTACCGCGGCGACCCGGAGAATTTCAAGATTGCCGAGCAGGACATTCAGGATTTCGTGAATGAATTCCGCGCGGCTTATCCCGCCGCCGGCCTGACCCGCGACGACGTCTCCTATTACTACGGCGGACTCCTGCCCATGGAAGGCGTCAATCCACGCACCGGCGACGTGAAACTGCTGAAGCAATATCTGCTCAAGGATCATGCCGCCGAAGAGGGCCTCGAGGGCTTGCTGACGGTGGTGGGCGTGAAGTACACGACGGCGCGTGACGTGGCGCAGAAATCCATCGACCTGGCGCTGCGCAAGTTGCAGCGACCCGTGGTCAAATCGCCCTCGCAAGAACAACGGATCCACGGCGGCGAGATTGACCGCTTCGATGCCTTTGTGGCAGCGGAAAGCCGCAAGCAGCCACACCGGCTGCCGGCAGAAATCGTCAGGCACCTGATCGAGAACTACGGTTCAGCCTATGCGGACTTGTTCCCGCATCTTCAGGAAAACCCGGCGTGGGCGAGCCGGGTGCATCCGCAAACCACCACCATTGCCGCCGAAGTCATTCACGGCGTGCGCGAAGAGATGGCGCAAAAGCTGGTTGATGTGATCATGCGACGCACCGAACTCGGCACCGCCGGCCACCCCGGCGCCGAGGCGCTGCAGCAGTGCGCCGAACTCATGGGCCGCGAACTGGGCTGGACCGCCGAACGCCTGGCTGCAGAAATTGCCGAAGTGAATCAAGTCTTCACGGTGGCGCAGCTATGAGTGCCTCGCTGCAGCGAATACGAGACAAAATTTTTGAAGCCCTCCACCCACAAAAGCACAATCCCGCAGAAGGCGCGGGCGGTCTGCGCTCCTCTGCGGGATTCTTCTGCACCAAGATCAAGCTCGCCAGACTTCTGGTTTGCGGACGGATAAGATTCCAGTTTGTTTGGGTGGCTCGTTTTGCTTGTCATCTCACAGGGACATTGTGAAGAATTCGGCACTCTGCTCGAGTCTTCACAAGATCCTTGCCAGGATGACATTGATCGTGGATTGACTTTTCAAAGCAACAGAGCGCCAGCCTGGTGAAGAACAAGGTTGAGGCAACTCCGTTGCGTGGTTCACCCTTCGGCGCGTTTGCGCGTGCCCCAGCGTTTGGCGAAATCCTTCGCGCGGATGCGCGCCGCGCGGCTTTGCCCGCCTTTGGCCTCGAGCCGCGCGGCAGGGCGCAACCGCGGCGGCGTGGGATGTGCCTCGGCGTTATGTCCGCCCTCGGGATGCGGCTCGCCGGCTTTTTCTTCGGCGGCTTCCGCCGCCGCAGGCGCCTGGGTTTCAGTTGCCGCCTGCGCCTTCAACATCTCGGCGTAGGCTTGGCGCGCCGCAGCCTCATCCTTCTCCATGCAACATTTCTTGTACTTTTTGCCGCTGCCGCATGGGCAGGGATCATTGCGTCCGGCTTTCATATGAACGCCTCCCTTCAGTAGAAAAAATGTTCAGTACCGTGTTTGCAAAACTAGTGCATTTTCTGTACATTTCAAAGTCAATTTTGTTCGATCATCCAAGACCAAAACATCAGGACAGCCTCCCGCATGAGTCTCCCCGATCTCGCAACCGAACAAAGCTCCAATCCGCGAGTGAAAAAACCGCATCTCATTCGCCGGCTCTATGATTGGGTTTTGCACTGGGCGCACACGCCCTACGGCACGCCGGCGCTGGCCACGTTGGCAATGGCCGAATCTTCTTTCTTCCCGATTCCTCCGGATCCCCTGCTGATGGCCCTGGCCATGTCACGGCCGGAGCGCAGCATGTGGTATGCGCTGGTGTGCTCGGCTTGCTCGGTGGTGGGCGGCATGCTCGGTTACCTTATCGGCTGGCAGTTGTGGCATCTGGTGAGCGATTTCTTCTTCACCCACGTGCCGGGCTTCACTCATGAAGTCTTTAATCTGGTCGCACAAAAATACAACGACAACGCCTTCCTCGCAGTATTTACTGCCGCGTTCACGCCCATTCCCTATAAGGTCTTCACCATCGCCGGCGGCGTCTTTCAGATCAACTTCATCGAATTCCTGGCGGCGTCGATGGTCGGCCGGTCCATGCGCTTCTTTCTGGTGGCCGGACTGATCCGCGTTTTCGGCGCAGCAATCAAGGAGAAGATCGACCGCTACTTCGATTGGTTCGCGCTGGGCTTCACCGTGCTGCTGATTTTGGGATTCATTGTGATCAAATATGCCCTTTAGCTGCCGCCGCGAGAGGGGGTCACCTCCCTCTCGCCGGTGTTGCCCCGCGCATGCGCAGCCGTCATGCCAATGCCAACCTTCCCTCCCGCCCTGCTCAGAACTTCGCGCTCACGCCCACACTCGGCAAGAATGGAAACAGCGGCACGGTTTCACGTTCCGCCGGATTCTTGTCAAAATCCCACACATAATAAAACACATTCTTGCGATTGTACACGTTGATCAGATTCAACGATAAATCCATCTGCCACGCCTTGAAGAAGTAGTGCCGCGTCAGGCCGAGATCGAGGCGGTGATAATCGGGATAGCGCGCGCCATTGACGGTATCAAAGATGACGCGCCGGTCGCGCGGCACCCCCAACACGTCATACTCAAAACTGCCGCTGGCCTTGGTGTAGGGAAAACCGGTGCCGAGCTTGAACAACACGCCCAATTCCCATTTGCGGTTGAAATTGTAGTTCATCACCACGTTGGCGGAATGGCGCCGGTCCCAATTGGGTGGATAGCGCGTGATTTGATCGTTGATCGTCTGGCCTTCTTTGTAGACATACGCGAGCGCGTAAGACAACCAGCCGTTGAGGCGGCCGGTGGGCTTCTGCAGCAACACCTCCACGCCGTAGGCCTCGCCCTCCGCCTTGCGAAACACATTCAAAATCGTGAAATCGACCTCCTGCGTGAACGAAGAGCGCGTCTCGCGAAAGGCCAGCAGATTGCGCAAGGTCTTGTAATAACCCTCCACGGTCAGTTTCAAGCCCGCTGCGGGGAATTCGGTTTCGTAGCCGGCGAGGTAATGGACGGAATGGCCGGGGTCCAGCGTGCGGTCGAATGAAAACCAAAAGTCGATGAACGAGGGATTCAACTCATCCTGCACTGTGGCAATGTACTGATTGTAGACGCCCCAGGCCGCGGAGAGCGCCGAGTGTTCGCCCAGCAACAGGCGCGCCGACAAGCGCGGTTCCGGCCGCAGCCTCTGCGTCGCGACACTGTAATAGCTCAGGCGCAGGCCGGGGTGCAGCGTAAAGCGCAGCGACGGCCGCCACAAATGCTGGACATAGCCGGCGAGATAAAACGGCTCCTGCTTGATGCTGCCCAGGTCACGATCATCGAAAACATTGCGGTACTCGAAACTCAGATTCTTCGCCTCCAGGCCGAGTTTGATCTCCTGCTGCGCATTGCGGAAATAGGTGAGATCAGCCTTGAAGGTTTGATCGAAAATCTCGTTGAGGCCGAATGCGCCGCCGCGGCCGCCGATGCCGACTTTGGTGTCGAAGTGGCTGCCCGCCACCATGAAATTCGACAGCAGTTGATGATTGAACAGATGGCGCCAATTCAGCGCAAAAGTGCGGTTGCCCCAATTCAGATCGAGCGTGAGATCCTCCCAATTCAGCACATCGCGGCCGAGATAGGTGCTGAACGAAATGCGGTCGGCCGGCGAAACATCCTGAAAGACGTGCGCCTGCGCATCATAGAAATAGTAGGGCAGCTCGAAATCCGTGAGGCCGGCCCGCCGCGCCGCGTTGAGCAGTTGATCGATGTAGGTACGGCGCAGCGCCAGCAGCCACGCGCCTTTGTGCAGCGGCCCTTCGAGCGTGGTTTGCGAGCTGAGCAGGCTGATCGCCGCTGCGCCGGAAAAGCTCCGGCTGTTGCCCTCGCGGCTGGTCAGGCGCAGCACCGAGGACAAGCGTCCGCCATATTCCGCCGGAAAACCGCCCTTGATCAAGTTCGCATCTTTGAGCGCATCGGTGATGAAATTGGAGAACAAACCGCCGAGATGCGAAGGATTGTAGACGGTGATGCCATCCAGCGTGATGAGATTTTGATCCGTGTTGCCGCCGCGCACCGCCAGTGCCGTGCTGTAGTCCGAGGTGCCCGTCACGCCGGGCAGGAATTGCAGCGCGCGAAAGACGTCGGCCTCCACCACCCGCGGCAGGGTCGTCAGCGTGCGGCCGCTCAAATTGAGCTGCGCAATGGCAAGATCGCGCTTTGCGGCTTCTTTTTCGGCAGTCACCGTTACACTGCCGAGTGCAATGGGCTTCACCTCCAGCAAAAAGTCTCTGACCACTTTCTCGCCGGGCGCAAAAGTCATGGCATGCACTTGCTTGTCATAGCCGATGCTGTTGACAATGATCTCGTGCCGGCCCGGCGTAATGCCGTTGATGACGAAGTAGCCGTCCACACTGGTGGCGGCGCCTTGCGCGGTGCCGGCCAGCAGCACGTTGGCTCCAATCAGTGCTTCATGACTGGCCGCGTCCTTGACGAAACCGCTGAGCGCAGCCGGGGACTGTGCGAAACCCGCGGCCACGGGCCACGCGATCAAAAGCAGGATTGCACAAGGCCGGCGGCAAAGCAACAATCTGATTCTCATTTCTTGCATAGAGGGCATCAGTTCAAAATCGCATGAACATTGACCAGGACCGCTGGCTCGAGCCGTGCCTGTTCAGAAAGAAAGAAACCGGCCAGGCGCTTGGCCCCGAAGCGTGCACAAGCCGAATGAAACTCGCTCTTGCTCATGACGAAGCACCCGGGTGGTGGTGTTTTCTGCGCTATACTTCTCGAGTACCGGGGAAAACGCTTACCGCACGACACAGAACACAACAACTCTTCACGCAAACGATAAGCGGAATAACCGCCACGACACCAAGGCACGAAAGAATAGAAGTCATGTCAGCGAGCCTTGCTGGCCTTCTTTGTGGTGTCCCAAATCTGACGGGTTCGTTGTCGCCGCAGAGCTTCAGAGTTCAGCTTGTCTGAAATGTGACGTGAACCGTTAAGCCTCAGAAGCCAACCCAGGTTTTGTCACTCTGGCAGAGTCTTTTCAAGCACAAGCATCATGGTCCTGCTGACAAAGGCATGTCTTGCAAGGATGCTTTGCAGCATGACACGAAGAATGTGACAGTTGGGATCGACTTAGCGTTGTTAGCGTCCGTCTGAAAACGTTCCGCCTCCGCCCGGCCCATGTCGCCAAGGCTTCGAGCATCGCGGGAACTCCGAGGTTCTGAATGCATCGGCCAAATCGTTGCAGCAGCACAATTGTTGAGAGGCGGCGATTTCAGACTTTGAAATTGTTCTCGCGCAAGCGCCGCAGCATGGTGACCAGATCCTCCTGTTCCTCGGCGGCCCGCTGTGCCGCCTGCTCGGGCGATTCCGTGCCGCCGTTTTCCAGCACCGCGGCAGGGATTTCTTGAATGAAGCGCGAGGGCTGCAACTCCAGCACTTCTTTGTAGCGCGTTTTTCTAGTGGAGTAACTCAGGGTCAATTCGCGCTGCGCCCGCGTGATCGCGACGTAGCACAGCCGGCGCTCCTCTTCGATCGCGCCGCTTTCCAGCGCGCGGCTGCTGGGAAACTGGCCGTCATTCATGCCGAACAGAAAAACGTAGGGAAACTCCAGTCCCTTGGCGGCGTGCATGGTGAGGAAGATGGCGCGATCCACTTTTTCGTTGAGGTAGTCGCTGTCGGAAATCAGACTGACGCGGTCGAGAAAGCCGGCCAGCGTGGGATCTTCGCTGGTTTGCTCGAAACGCTGCAGGCTGCCGAGAAATTCGCGCACGTTGCTCACCTTCACTTCGCGGGATTTGGCATCGGCAGTGGCCTCTTCCAGCGCTTTGAGATAGGCGGTTTGCGCGACCAATTCCTGCGTGGCTTGGCTCAACTTTTCGTGCCGAAAACGCCGGCGAAAATCTTCGATGAGATGGACGAAAGTCTGAATGGCATGCAGCGCCGCCGAACGGACCTCCCCCACCTGCTGGGCTTCCTGAAAGGCGCGATAGAGGTTGTAGTTGTGTTGCTGGCAATACTGATGCAACCGCAGCAGCGTGGTGGCGCCAATGCCGCGCTTGGGAAAATCAAGCGCGCGTTTCAGGCTCAGCTCGTCATCGGGGTTGCGCATCACCTTGAGATAGGCGATTAGTGTGCGAATCTCCGGGCGCTCATAAAAAGAAGTGCCGCCGATGAGCTGATAGGGCAAATTCGCGTTGCGCGCCGCTTCTTCCAGCGGCCGTAGTTGAAAGTTGGTGCGCACCAGCACGGCAAAATCGCTGAATCGCACTTTGGGGTCCAGCAGCTTGCGCATGGTGATCGTGCCGGCAACCTTCTCGGCTTCTTCATTCTCGTTCTCAGCGGTCAGAATGCGAAGCCGGGCACCGCCGCTGAGCGCGGACCACAATTCCTTGGCCTTGCGCCGGCGGTTGTTCTTGATCACAGCGTTGGCAGCGTGTAAGATCACCTGGGTCGAGCGATAATTCTGCTCGAGTTTGACCAGGCGGGCGCCGGGAAAGTGTTCTTCAAACCGCAACAGGATTTCGGGATTGGCGCCGCGCCAGGAATAGATTGCCTGGTCATCATCTCCCACCACGCAGAGATTGCGATGCTCGCCCAGCAACAGCGTGATGAAGCGATATTGCAGAGAATTGGTGTCCTGATATTCATCCACCATCAGGTAGCGATACCGTTCCTGATAATGCCGGCGCACCTCGGGATGCTGCTCCAGCAGATTGGTCACCAACAGCAAAATGTCGTCGAAATCGATGGCATTGCAATTGCGTGTGCGCTCGAGGTAATGCGCGTAGAGATCGCCGAACAGCATCTCTTCGGCATTCGGCTTGTTCGCAAATGTCTCCGGCGATTCGCCTTGATTTTTCGCGGAGGAAATGCGGCCGAGCAATTCGAAAGCAGTGTGCCCGGCGAAATCCAATGCCCGATCCTTCACGATCTCCCGCACCAGCGTGAGCTGATCATGCTGGTCGTAGATCACGAAGTTACGGCGGTAGCCGGCAGCCGCGGCCTGCTGCCGCAGAATGCGCACTCCGAGCGAATGGAAAGTGGAAATGGTCGCCTTCTGCGCCGCCGGGCCTGCCAGGTGTTTCAGGCGCTCCTGCATTTCCTGGGCGGCTTTGTTGGTGAACGTGACGGCGAGCAGATGTTGCGCCGGCACTTTTTTATTCAAGAGCAGATGGGCCAAACGATAGGTGATGACGCGGGTCTTGCCGGAGCCGGCGCCCGCCAGAATGAGCAGCGGCCCTTCGGTGTGCGATACAGCTTGTCGTTGCGGTGGATTGAGAGCAGTGAGGTCGAGCATGCGTTTGCAACTCTGTCATCCGGAGTCAGTGAGCGGTCGGCGATCAATAAACGGCAGAGGGACGGCAAAAACGGCAGGCAAGATAGAAAGGCACTGCCAAACATTCAACAAATTTCTTGACTTGCCAGGCTGAATTCTTTATTTTCAGCGCGATTCGGATCATTGTGCCGCGCTGTGTGTGCCGGTCTTGCCGCAAAATTCACCAGATGATGGTAGACTAGGCTCCGAAAGCTTGGTTTTCCCACTCTTGACGATCCCGGATTGACTTCGGGACCAGCTTCTTTCTTGCCCACTCAAGAAGAATTGAATATCCGCAAGTCCAAGCGGAACCTTTCCGCAAAGCTTTCCGCGCTTGGCACCCGTGCGTCGCGGCCTGGGTTGCGCACCTGCGGACACGCGGCCATCGGCAGGTTACTCCTGGCCGCGCTGATCATGATTGGCGGGCTGGCCGCGGGATGCACCGATCGACCACGCACCAATCCTCTGGATCCCGCCAATCCGGAAACCGGTGGCCGCCCCACTGGCGTGACGGCCGTCTCCGTCCTGGATACCATCGAAGTGCGCTGGCAGGCCGTTCGTCTCCGCGATTTAACCGGCTACAACCTTTATCGCCAACGTTCCGGCGAGAGCGAGCCGACGCTGCTGGCGCAATTGAATCCGCGGCAGACTCGCTATCTCGACTTGGCTGTGCCCTACGGCGTGCAACACAGCTATCAAGTCACCGCGCTGGTAGATGGATTCGAATCTCCGCGCTCCGCTGCGGCGGCGACCACGCCCGGCCCCACGCTCTCGTGGATCGCCGATTACGAAGATCGCAGCGTGGTGAAACTCTCGCATGACGGCCGGCACGAAATCCTGCGCAACTTCATGCCGCTGGCGCCCTTTCGGCTGGCGGTCGACCGGCAGCGCGGGTCAGTGTGGGCGCTGGTAAGCGACCGGTCTTCGCGCACCAGTGGCCAGTTGGCGCGACTCAATTTCAATGGCCGATTGGTGGGAAGTTATGGCCGTTTTGTGGGAATGGTTGGCTTTGCACTCGATCCCGGCACCGGCCACATTTGGGTGGCGGACAGTCTGGGCGAAGGCGTGCTGCGTTTCGACGCCGAAGGCCGTTTGCTGGCGCAGCGCAAGAATGTGCCGAAGATCGCGGCCGTTGCCTTCAACAGCTTCACGCGGGAATTGTGGGCCGCCACCGCGCGCGACGGCCGCCTGCTGCGGATCAATAGCCAACCGGTGGTGGACAGTCTGAGAATCGAATCCCAGCCACTGTTCGCGGGACGGCCGCTCGCGCTCGAGGTGCAGCAACGCACCGGAGCAATCTGGGTTGCGCTCGGCGACAGCGTGATGTGGCAAAATGTTGACGGCAGCCAGCGCCGCAAAGCCAACGTGACTTTTCGTTATGCCTCGCAGGTGGCGGTGGCTCAGCTCACCGGCGAGTGCTGGGTGATCGACGATTCACGCGATTATTATCGGGACAGTCGGGTGGTGAAGTTGAATGCGGCGGGCGAGCGGCAATTTGAAGTGAACGGTTTTGAATGGCCGCAAGCGCTGGCGGTCAATCCGTTCGATTCCTCCTGCTACGTTGCCGACACCCTGCGCGGCCGCCTCGTCATCATCTCCGCCTCCGGCGCCGTGCAGCCGGCCTTTTTCGATTTGTATTCTCCTTATGATGTGGAAGTGGTCGACTTTTCGAAGTGAGTCGCGACGCTTGCCATGCCGCGGCGAGTGCTCGCGCAGATCCGGCCGGGTGGCGAAGGGCACGATGGCTGGCGCGGGCGCCAATCCCAAGATTTTGCTTTGTTTTTCGGGAAAATTGGTTATATTGCGCCTCAACCCACAGCGAGAACGCCTACCCATTGCCAACGCCAACCTTGGCAGGTCTTTGCGAAAAGTCTGAGACTTTCCCTGTTGTGTACCTGCATGCAGCGAATGAGAGCAGGGAAGGCGTGCAACACCCTATGCTGGCATACCGAGGAACATCATACATAATTCGCTCATCCTGAAGGAGGTTTCCGCATGAATGGCTTCGAGGTAATGCGCGTGGACAACGGCGAAGTCAGCGTGCTTCGCATCAAGGGATTTCTCGACGCGCATACCGCTTCCGATCTGGAGCGCGAGATACAACGATTGCTCGATCAAAAGCGCTTCAAGATCGTGGTGAACTTTCGTGATTTGACCTACATCAGCAGCGCCGGCCTAGGTGTGTTCATGGGGTTCATCGAAGAGGTGCGAGGGAACAAAGGCGACATCAAGCTCACCAACATGACGCCCAAAATTTTCCGCGTGTTCGATCTGCTCGGTTTTCCCACCCTCTATGAAATCCGCGACGACGAGCAGCAAGCGCTCCAAAGTTTCAACAATCAAAAGTGAAGCTCGCCGTGAAGAACCAGCGCACGAAGAAAAATTTCCACCTTCGTATTCCCAGTCAGACCGAATACCTCGAAATCATTCGCGAGTTCGTGTCCCGCGTCGCCCGCAAAGTCGGCTTCAAGGAGGACGACGCCAGCAAGATCGAGCTGGCAGTGGACGAGGCCTGCACCAACGTTATCGAGCATGCCTATGGCGGGGATGGCAAGAAGATGATCGATATTGCCATCCAGGTCGACTATCCCGGGCAGAAGATGAGCATCATCATCACCGATCAGGGCCGCGGCTTCGACCCCAGCAAGCTGCGCGCCCCCGATATGAAAAAATATTTGCAGGAAATGCGCGTCGGGGGATTGGGGGTGTACCTCATGCAATCGCTGATGGACGAGATCAACTTCGAAGTCAAACCCGGCCCCAAAAACCAGGTGAAGTTGGTCAAATACCTGATGAACAATCAAAAACAGAAATAGATCCTTTCCACCGCCACTCGGTCACCGCAGACCCCCTCATTTCCGTTGCGCCTGCCCTGCCAGAACGACACGCCTGGGGGTGGGAGGGGCTCGCGCCGGCGCTTGCGCGGAGTGACGCGAGACTTGGCAAAATCGAGTAACTCTTGACTGATTGATCAATCATGCCCAGCAAAAAACCCACGAATCCGCCGCGTGCCCCGATCTCCACGGGTTTGACGCGCGGTGATGCGCCCATGGAAATCCGCCAGCGGCCCTATGCTCAGCGGACCACCAATCACAACCGCCCCGCCCGGCCCTCACGCCCCGCCAACGTTTACCCGCACAAGCGCAGCAGCAATCGCCCCAGCACCAACCGCCAGCTCTCGCGCGAGCTTGATGAGCGCCTGGTCGAGCTGCAGGCCCTGTTCGATGTCTCCAAAACCCTGAACTCCTCGCTCCACCTGAAGAGCATTCTCGACACCCTCCTGCTCACGCCGATGGGCAAGATGATGGTGGGCAAGGGACTGGTGCTGCTGGCGCGCGGAGAAAAACGCTTCGTCATCGAGACCGTCAAAGGCCTGCAGCAGACGCACATCGGCCGGGAAATCATGATCGACTTGCATGAGCCGAGCATTCTCGTTCTCAACAATGAGGAAGGCGGCGGCGCCTGGAGTGCCTATCTCTACAAGCTCGGCTTGCAGCTCATCGTGCCCATCATCGCCAACAACAAGTGCCTGGGCTTGATGGCCTTCGGCCGCAAACAGAGCGGACAGGATTTCACCCCGGGCGAGCTGGAGTATTTGAACTCGCTCGCCAACCTGGCCGCCACCGCCGTGGAAAACGGCATGGTGTTTCAGGAACTGCGCGAAGTCAATCGCAGACTCGACAAGAAGATTCAGGAGCTCAACACGCTGTTCGACATCGGCAAGGAACTCAATTCCACCTTCGACAGCGACAAGATTGCCAGCGTGCTGGCCTATGCGCTGATGGGCGAGCTGATGGTGCAGCGCTGCGGCGTATTCGTCGAGGAAAACGACCGCTTGTTGCTGCAGGTCAATAAGGGTCTGGCGCCCAGCCCGCTGTTCGCTGATGCCGAGTTTCTGCAGTGGCTGCGCAAGCTCAAAGAGCCGTACTTTTTCAAGAAATCCAAGCTCGAGCTTTCCCCCCGCGAACCGGAATGGTCGGAGCAGCTTGCCGCTGCTGGCGGCGTGGTACTCATTCCGATCACCAGCCAGGAGGTGGTGCGCGGCGTCTTGCTGCTCGGCGAAAAAATCACCAAAGGCGAGTTTGGCCAGGAGGAAATCGAGTTCGCCTCGACGCTGGCCAACACCGCGATGATTTCGCTCGAAAACGCGCGGCTATTCCGCGAGACCATCGAGAAGCAGCGCCTGGAAGAGGAACTCGCCATCGCCCGTGAGATTCAGCAGCGCTTGCTGCCCAAAGCCGCGCCCAAGCTCACCGGCTATGAGATTGCCGCCATCAACATTCCCACCCATCAGGTGGGCGGCGATTATTTTGACTATTTCCCGATCGACAGCAACCGCTATCTGCTCACCATCGCCGATGTTTCCGGCAAAGGCATCCCCGCGGCCATCATCATGTCCAACCTGCAGGCCACCCTGCACGCGCTAATGACCGCCGAAGTGCCGATCGATCAAATCGTGGCACGCATCAACAATTTCGTGTATGCCAACACCACCGCGGACAAATTCATCACCTGTTTCATCGCGGTGCTGGATGCCGCGCGCAACACCCTGACCTACGTGAATGCCGGCCACAATCCGCCCTACTTCTTCAACGAGAACGGTGCTGCCAACGGCGGCTTCCGCTTGCTGGACAAGGGCGGCCTGCTGCTCGGCATGTTTCCCGGCGCACGCTATCAATCCGAGACCATCGAATTGCAGAGCGGCGACTGGGTGCTGATGTACACCGACGGCGTGAGCGAAGCCAAAAATGCCGGCGATGAAGATTTCTCCGAGCGCCGCATCGAGGCGGTGATCCGGGAACGGCTGGCCGCCAAGGACAACTCCGCCACCACCATGATCGATGCCATCACCAGCGAAGTGAGACGATTCACCGCGGGCGAACCCCAGAGTGATGACATCACGCTGCTGTCGCTGCATTACCGCCAGACCAACGCGGCCTGAGCCGGGCTTCGCCCAGCCGGGCGCAAGACAACAGAGCCGTAATCGCGCACGCACAGACACTTCATCCTTGCCGGACTTCATTCCGTTATGTCTGACATACTCATCGTCGACGACGAAAAAGCCATTCGACAGTTGCTCAGCGAGGTGCTGGCCAAAGACGGGCACCGCGTCGAGACCGCCGCTGATGGCGACGTGGCGCTGGAAAAGTTGGTGAGCGACGACTTCGACCTGGTCGTCACCGACCTGCACATGCAGGATGTCGATGGCATTTCCGTTCTGCGCTCCAGCAAGAGCAAAAATCCCTACACCGAAGTTCTCATTCTCACCGGCCACGGCACGGTCTCCTCTGCGGTCGAAGCCATGCGCCTGGGCGCGTACGAGTATTTGACCAAGCCCATCGACATGCGGGAGTTTCGCATGAAGGCGCGCCAGGCATTGGAGCGCCGCGCCATGCGGCTGCAAATCGAAGCGCAGCGCCGCGAAATTCAGCGCCATCAAGAAATGATCGCGCGGGACCTACGGCTGGCCGAGCAGGTGCAGCAAAGCCTGGTGCCGCGCAATCTCTCCAACGAGTTTCTGGAAGTGGCGGTGCGCTATCTGCCGATGATCGGCGTGGGCGGGGATTTTGCCGATGTCTATGCTGAAAATCCCCGGCAAGTCACCCTCACGCTGGTCGATGTTACCGGCCACGGCATCACCGCGGCGCTGCTGGTCAACCGCATGGCCAGTGAAATCCGCCGGCTGGTGCGCGAAAAGCTGGAGCCGCGCATCATGCTGCATCACTTCAATGACTTCATCTGTGAATCGTTCGCCGGCACCGGCATGTTCCTGACGATGTTCATCTGCAAACTCGATCTGACCACGCAGACGCTGACTTATGCCGGCAGCGCCCACCCTGCCGCCGTCATTTGGCGCCATCGCCAGAACAAATTCGAGAAACTCGATTCGCAAAACCCGATCGTGGGTTTTGATCAAGCGCCAGAAGAGCGCTTTCGCCAACAAGTGACCAGCATTGCTGCCGGCGACAAGTTGCTGATGTACACCGACGGCATCATCGAGGCCGAAAACGCCAAAAACGAAGCACTGGGTCTGCGCGGCATGCTCGGCCTTTGCCAGCCCACCTCTGCCGCCTCCGCCAATGAAATGGCCGACGACATCATTGCGGGCTTGGAAAAATGGTCGGGCGGCCCCCGGCGCGACGATGTTTACCTGCTAGTGGCGTCGATCAAATAGCAGGCACCGGCACGTGCGATTTTGACCTCCTGCGCGCGGCCAAACCTGCCGCGCGGTTGTCCGAGTTTTCACAGCCGATTTTCACTGCTCGTCTTCCTGCCATGTCGAACTCCGCTGCCCTCGTCCTGCAAACGGACTGCCCGGCGCTCAAGCTGCTCGGCCGCGGCAAAGTCCGCGACATTTATGACCTTGATGAACATCTGCTCATTGTGGCCACCGATCGCATTTCCGCCTTTGATGTGATTCTGCCGCAGGGCATTCCTCACAAAGGCCGCGTGCTCACGCAGATTTCCGCGTTCTGGTTTCGGCAGATGGCGGACCTCCTCCCGAATCATCTCATCTCAACCGAGAGCGCTGATTTTCCGGCAACCTGCCGCCAGTATCGCGAGCAACTGCAAGGCCGCAGCATGCTGGTGCACAAGACGCAGGCCCTGCCCATCGAATGCGTCGTGCGCGGCTATCTTGCCGGATCAGCGTGGACTGAGTATCAGCGCACCGGCATGATTTGCGGTCTGGCGCTGCCCGCCAATTTGGTGGAAGCGTCGGCGCTGGCAGAGCCGATCTTCACGCCCGCCACCAAGGCGGAAATGGGCCGCCATGATGAAAACATCCCCTTTGAAAGCGTGGCCAAAATTATGGGCCCGGAACAGGCGGAGCGCTTGCGCGATTTCAGCCTGGCGATCTATCGCCGCGCCTGCCGCCTTGCGGAAACCAAGGGCATCATCATCGCCGACACCAAAATGGAATTCGGCCTGCGCCACGGCAGCTTGATGCTGATCGACGAGTTGCTCACGCCTGATTCCTCCCGCTTCTGGCCGCGTGACGGCTACCAGCCCGGCGGCAGCCAGCCGAGTTTCGACAAGCAATTCGTGCGGGATTTTCTGATTGCCATCAAATGGAATCGCCAGCCACCAGCACCCAACCTGCCCGAAGAGGTCGTGCGCACCACCAGTGCAAAATATCTGGAAGCACTGGCGCGATTGACCGGCGAGAAATTCGAAAGCTGAAGCGCGCAACGCGAGCATGATACAACCACGCCCGTATTCACAATGCCATCGGCACGTTGCCCGTTTGCAAAACAGGCTGCCGGAATTCCTCCCTGACGATCGGCAATTCGCAGGGGGAGGTGCTTGATGAGCCGCGCGAGCCGGCGCCACATTTTGCTGGTGAATCCGTGGATCACCGACTTCGCGGCATATGATTTCTGGATGAAGCCGCTGGGTCTGCTTTATCTCGCCGCCAAGCTGCGGCAGCAGGGCGAATCCGTTCGCCTGGTGGATTGCATGGATCGCAGCCATCCGGCGCTGCTGCGCTGGCAGGGCCGGGCGCAACCGCAGCAGCAACGCTGGCACACCGGAAAATTCGTGCGCCAGCCCGTTGCCAAACCCGCGCTCTATGCCGGCGTGCCGCGCTTGTATGCGCGCTATGGCCTGCCGCCCGAACTCTTCGACCAGCTTTGCCGGTCCGGCCCGCAACCGGACCTGATCTTGCTCACCAGCGGCATGACGTATTGGTACCCCGGTTTGCAGCAAACAATTGCCGCCTTGCGCAGACTGTTCCCGCAAGCGCCGATTGTTCTGGGCGGCATTTATGCGACGCTCTGCCCTGAGCATGCGCAGCAAACCTCCGGCGCCGATTTGATTGTCACCGGCGAAGCAGAAAGCGTCATTGGCGATCTGCTGGAGAAAGTGGCGCTCGGCGCAGCCGGAGAACACCCGCGGATCGTCGCGGGCGAGCCAACCAGCCACCTCGATGAACTGCCCTGGCCGGCCTTCGATCTCTATCCGCGTCTCGACTACGCCACGCTTCTCACTTCGCGCGGCTGCCCGCTGCAATGCACGTTTTGCGCCTCGCGCATCGTGGCGGGGCAATATCGCTGGCGTGCCCTGGCAGCGGTGTTGGCGGAGTTGGACTGGCTGCAGCGCGGTTTGGGCGTGGCCGAGTTTGCCTTTTACGACGATGCCCTGCTCACCAACCGTGATCGCCATTTCCTGCCGCTCTGTGAGCAAATCATCGCGCGGAACATGGCGGCGACGTTTCACACGCCCAATGGCCTGCAGGTGAAGCACCTCGATGCCGCCACGGCGCGATTGCTGTGGCGCGCAGGCTTCAAGACCATCCGCCTGGCTTACGAAAGCGGCAGCACCGAGCGCCAGCGCGACATGAGCCTGAAGGTGAGCAATGAATCCTTTCAGCGGGCGGTCACACATTTGCAGGCCGCGGGATTCGGCCCCGCCGAGCTGGACGCCTATGTTCTGATGGCGCTGCCCGGCCAGGAGCTGGAAGAAGTGCTGGCCAGCATGGCGGTGGTGCACGGCAGCGGCGTGGGCATTCGCTTGGCCGCCTTCTCGCCGATTCCCGGTACGGTGGATTTTGCGCGCGCGGTGGCGCGCGGCGATTTGCCCGCGCATGCCGATCCTCTGCTCACCAACAATTCGATTCTGCCGGTCCGCGCGCAGGCAGCAAGCTACGCCATCTACGATCGCATTGCGCACCTGGCCAAACGGCTCAACGCGCATTTGCGCCAAACCGGCAGGCCGCTGGAATCAGCCGGCGATCTGCTCTCGCGCTTGCGCCGCGCCTTGCAGGAGGGCGAACGGGTACTGTGACCGCAGGCGGGGTTAACCATTTGAGAATCTCTGTAATCCATGCCATCTTTCACCTGCTTGCAAACGGAGGCCAGCATGAGATACGTGTTCGCAGGGTTGTGCATGATCTTACTGTCGGGATGCACGCTGTTGCAGCCTCTGCCGGAACCGGCCCGGCGCGAAGTCGTCACCGCGCCTGATGCGCCGGCTCCGATTGGGCCGTACAGCCAGGCCATCAAAATCGGCAACGCGCTTTATTGCAGTGGGCAAATCGGATTGTCGCCAACCACGGGTGATCTCATCATTGGCGACGTCAAAGATGAAACCAAGCAGGTGCTGGAAAACCTCGGCGCGGTGCTGCGCGCCGCCGGCATGAGTCACGGCGAGGTGGTGAAGACCACGATCTTTCTCACCAGCATGGACGACTACAAGCTGGTCAACGAAGTCTATGCAGAGTACTTCTCGGCCAGCAAGCCGGCGCGTGAAACCGTGCAGGTGGCGCGGCTGCCGCGCGACGCCCGCGTCGAAATCAGTTGCATCGCGGTCAAACTCGACCAGAGCCAATGAAATGGCGGTACCACGCAAATTGGTGACAACCACGATGAGTCAGCGCAGTTTGTGAATAGGGCACGCTCTGACGCACCAGCGCCCTCGGGCATCGTCACGCTGCTGACCGATTTCGGCACCGCGGACGGCTACGTGGCCGCGATGAAGGGCGTCATTCTCAGTCTCGTCCGGCAGGCGACGTTGATCGACTTGACGCACGAGGTGCCGCCGCAGCAGGTGGAAATCGGCGCTTTTGTTCTGTCCGCTCATTTTCACTACTTTCCGGCGGGAACCGTGCATCTCGCCGTGGTTGACCCGGGGGTGGGCACGGCGCGGCCGGCAGTCGCCTGTTTCCATCGCGATCACTACTTCGTGGCGCCGGACAACGGTTTGTTGGATTTTTGCAGCCGCGATCCGGCATGCGTGGCGGTGCGGCTGACCAACCGTGCATTCTGGCGCAGTGAGATTTCGAACACGTTTCATGGCCGCGATGTCTTTGCGCCGGTGGCGGCGCATCTCGCGGCCGGCGTTGCGCTGGAACAGCTCGGCGACCCGGTTCGCCTGGTGCCGCAACGCGACCAGCCTGCGGGTAGAATTGCACAAGACCGGTTGTTGGGCGAAGTCATCTATTGTGATCACTTCGGCAATCTGATCACCAATATCAGCCGGGCTGAGCTGGCGGCGTTCGCCGGCAACAGCGCGATCAGCATTCAATTGGGGAATAGAACATTTCGCTCTTTGCAGCGGTCTTATGCCGAGGTCGAAGCCGGCGCGCCGGTGGCGTTGATCAACAGCTTCGCTTTGCTGGAAATCGGCATCAACCAGGGGAATGCGATGAAACAGATACCGGCGGCAAGAGGAACGCCCGTCATCATTGTCAGAGGAGATTGAGAAAGCAAGTTATGCCTACCAACCAATTCCAGGGTCAGTATGCGGCGGAGCCGGCCAGGCCGCGAGCGGCTTGGCTTGCCGGTGTGTTGCGCAGAGACCGGCCGGGGTTGAACATCGTTCTCTTTGTGTTGACGTGCTGCTCCACTTTCTTCATTCATTACTGGCCGGAACGCAGCCTCGCCGACGGCTTGTGGTATAGTGCGGGCATCATGTCGATTCTGTTCTGCCATGAGATGGGGCACTATCTCATGTGTCTGCGCTACGGCATTCGCGCCACCCTGCCCTTCTTCATTCCCTTCCCCTCTTTTCCCTTCGGCACGCTGGGCGCCGTGATTCGTATGGATGCGCGCATGCCGAACCGCCGTGTGCTCTTCGACATTGGCGTGGCCGGCCCGCTCGCCGGTTTGCTGGTAACACTGCCGGCGATCTATTTCGGGCTGGCGATGTCCGAAGTGAAAAACGTCAGCGAATTGGAGAATGCGATCAAGTCCGTCGATCCCCTGATCTTCAAATGGCTGGTGGCCTGGGTGAAAGGCCCGTTGCAACCGGGCGAGGACGTCCTTTTGCATCCGCTGGCTTATGCCGGCTGGGCCGGATTGTTTGTCACCGCGCTCAACCTGCTGCCCATCGGGCAGCTCGACGGCGGCCACATTCTCTATGCGCTGCTGGGCGACCGCAGCCAGCAGATCTTCCCGGTGACCATGGCCCTGTTCGCGTTGATCTGCATCGTGATCTATCCGTTTTGGATCTTGATGATCATCTTGCTGCTGTGGTTTGGTTATCGCCATCCGCCCACGGAGTATGACGGCCAGCCGCTGGATCGCAAGCGGCAAGCCCTGGCGTGCATGACCTTTTTGATTTTTGCCTTCTCGTTTACGCCGGTTCCCTTTCAATTCCAATGAGCGACAGGCGCCCTCCCTCTCCGCCAAACCAAACGTTCCTCGTCGCCGGCATCGGCGAGGTGTTGTGGGATCTTTATCCCGGCCGGCGCAGCCTCGGCGGCACGCCGGCGAATTTCGCGATTCATGCCCGCCAGCTTGGCGATGAGAGCGTTCTGGTGTCATGCGTCGGCAATGATGTGCTGGGCCGCGAACTGATCGCGGCGCTGCGGCAGCGCGGCCTCAACAGCGATTTCATTCAAATCGATGCCCACAAGCCAACCGGAACGGTGGCGGTGACGCTCGACCAGCAGGGCCGTCCCTCTTTCCGCTGTTCACGCGATGTCGCTTTCGATGGTTTGCGCTTCACGCCGGCGCTTGCCGAATTGGCCGGAGCTTGCGATGCAGTTCTGTTCAGCTTACTGGGCCAGCGGTCGCCGGCCGCGGCTGAAGCAATTCTCAGCTTCGTGGGCGCTGCCCGCCATGCCGTCAAAGTCCTTGATCCCAACTCGCGCGCCGGCGCGGCGGAACTGCGCAACTTATTGCCGCCTTCGCTGCGACTCGCGGACATTCTCAAGCTGAATGAACAGGAGTTGGGCCGCATGCGCCAAGCGCTCGGCCAGCCCGGTGAATCTGCCGAGCGCTTCCTGCGCCGGTTGATGCAGGAATATGGCATTGCCTTGGTGGCGGTTACGCGGGGCGCGCGCGGCTGTGAACTTTTCAGCGGGGATGAGCAGCGCAGCTTTGCCGGCCTGCCCGTGCCGGCAGTGGATACCACCGGCGCCGGTGACGCTTTCGCCGCCGCCTTGATGCATCGTTATCTACGCGGCGCCAGCCTGTTCGAGCTGGGCAGCTACGCCAATCGCGTAGCCGCGGCCGCGTGCACCAAACCCGGCGCCAACCCGCTGCTGGCCGGTGAAGAGATTGCGTATCATCCAGCGGCAACGCAAAACGGCTCGCCCCGCCCGGAGATGAGGTCAACATGAACATTGATTCGTCGAAGCGCTACTCGCCGCGCTCAGCGCCGCCGGCGGGCCGCGGCCGACTGCTGTTGATGTCCGGCTTGTTGCTGCTCACCCTCGTGCTGATGGTGCAACTGCAGCACATGGGCGCTGAGCGCGCCACGCGGCCCGCCAGCCGGGAACCGGCGCGCCTTGCAGGATTGACCTATCACAATCCACAAATGGGATTTTCGATTCAAGCGCCGAGTACCGCGTGGAAGATTGCCGAGCTCGCGCTGCCCGACAGCCTGCCCGCGCCCGGCTTGGTTCACAACATTATTGCCAGCACCACCGCGGTGGTAGAGCTCACCCAACAGCACGAGGCCACAACCGTGGCGCGCTGCGAGGTCGGCGTGTTCAATCTCAAAGAAGGATACTCCGCAGAAGCCGTGGCGCAGGAAAGCTGGCGGGAATTTCTCGCTGCCTATCGCACAGCGAGCGACAGCGTGCGCCTCATCGCGCCGGTGAGCACCATCGCATCCGGAGTGATGCAGGGCGCCTTCTATGTCGCACGGCTGCCGCGGGCCGCGCTGAACTCGCCGCTGGACGTTTGGGTCGTGGCGTATCTGGTCAAGGATCGCGTCGCCTGCGCCCTGACCTGCCAAACCAGCGAGGCGGCCTATCCCCGCTATCGCGATGACTTCGAAAAGATCATTGCCAGTTTTCGTTGGCTGTAACCAATCATAGGAGGTTGAGGTGCAGACTCGTCTTCCTGAGCGAATCCGTCTGGCGCACCTGCCGACGCCGCTGGAAAAGCTGCCGCGCTTGAGTGAGGAGCTGGGCGGTCCGGAAATCCACATCAAACGCGATGATCTCACCGGCATGGTCGAGACCGGCAACAAGATCCGGAAATTGGAGTTCTTGCTCGCCGAGGCGCAACAGCAGGGCTGCCAGGTGCTGATAACCTGCGGCGGCGCGCAATCGAATCATGCCCGCGCCACCGCCGTGGCCGCCGCGCGCAGCGGCCTGAAGTGCCATCTCGTCTTGCGCAATTCCACCGGCAGCGAATTCGACGGCAATCTCCTGATCGACCGGTTGGTGGGCGCAGAGATCAAGTTCATCACGCCGCAGGAATACGAACAAGTCGATGACATCATGGGGAAGCTGGCGGAGCAATACGTTACGCAAGGCAGCAAGCCCTATGTCATTCCAGAGGGTGGCTCCAACGCGCTGGGCACGCTCGGGTATGTCGTCGCCATGCAGGAGCTGGCGGAGCAGGCCGCGGCGCAGAGCCTGCAGTTCGATCACCTCATCTGTCCGGTGGGTTCCGGCGGCACGCTGGCGGGCATGCTGCTCGGCGAGAGCCTGTGCGGCCTCACCGCACAGATTCACGGCGTCAACGTGTGCGATGATGCGCCCCACTTTCAAAACCGGGTGTCGAGCATTCTGCGCAGCGCGCGCCGCAAGTTCGGCTTCGAGCTGAACCTGCAAAGCCATGACATCAGCATCATCGACGGCTACGTGGGGAAGGGTTACGGCCTCAATCGCCAGGAGGAAATCGAATTGATGAAACACGTGGCGCAGCGCGAAGGCGTGATTCTCGATCCGGTCTACACCGGCAAGGCGATGTTTGGGTTGGTGGATCAGATTCGGCAGGGACGTTTCAAGCCGGACGAAAAAATCCTGTTCTGGCACACCGGCGGCATCTTCGCGCTGTTTCCAAAGAAGGCGCTGTTTTTCTGAGTGGGGCGTAACCGGATTCTCGATATTCACAAAATAAAAACCCCTGGCAATCCTTGCGAGCGCCAGGGGTTTCAGTTTGGTACAGGAATTCAAGCCGCCGCCGGCGGCACGTAATGCAAATAGGCATGCATCATTTGAATCTCAGCGGACTTCTGCTGGATGTCGATTGACATCAGGTCGCGCAGCGAAATGACGCCGACGACGCGATCGCCGTCAGCGACCACCAGGTGGCGAATGCCGTGCTTTTGCATGCGCGCCAAACAGGTTTCATAGCTTTCCTGCGGCGCGGCCGTGATGAGATTGCGGGTCATCACCTCTTTCACCGTCACCTGGCGCGGGTTCAGCTCCGGGCTGATCACGCGCGTCATCAAATCCCGCTCGGAAAAAATGCCCGCCACGCGATCGCCCTCCAGCACCGCCACCGCTCCGATGTTTTTCTCCACCATGTAGCGGACGACTTCGTAAACGCTTTGCCCGACCTGCACGGTGTACACCTCACGGCCTGCCACGAGATTGCCAACCGTGTCCATAAGCAATGTCTCCTCGATTTGAAAATGGATTGCCCGGATGTGTTGGAACCTCCTGCGAGGATCGCATGCAGAACTTTCACGTGCCCAGCAGACGCGCCATCATTGCCATTTGCATCACCAGCCTCTTCTTCGGAATCATCCTCGCGCGAGTTCTCCTATTGTGTCACTCTGGAAAAACCAGCGAGACCGCGAAGTTTTTTCCAGCTTGGTTCCTGGTTCGTTTACAGTCTGGCAGACTGCGCCACGAACTGACCGTGCAGATGTTGGTCTGTTGCCTCAATTCGCAGCAGCCGTCTCTCGCAATGTCAAGCGAGGTGGATAGACTTCTCGAGGTGACAGTGTACCTGCCTCCGAACGGAATCGCAGCCGTGCAATGGAAGTTTTTCTGCAGCGGCCTGGCCGCGGCCTCAATAACGTCGGCGATTCCACCTTGCTCGATGCTTTGGCAACCTCGACTCAGCCGATGTTGCAGCATCTTCGGACGGACAATATCCCGGGCGTCGGCACGGCTGCCGGTCACGCCGCGGCTTTGCCGATCAGATTCAATGCGCCGCCGGCACGGAACCAACCAATGGCCGTCTCATTGTAGGAGTGCTGCAGCTCACATTCCTGCCGGGTGCCGTCTGCATGATGAATGATCAGCTTGAGCGGTTTGCCGGGCGCGAATGCCTTCAGTCCCACGATCGCGAGGCGGTCGTCTTCGCGAATCAAATCATAATCCGCCGGGTTGCTGAAGGTGAGCGCCAGGAGGCCCTGCTTCTTGAGATTGGTTTCATGAATGCGCGCGAAGCTGCGCGTGATCACCGCGCGGCCGCCGAGCCAGCGTGGTTCCATGGCGGCATGCTCGCGCGACGAGCCTTCGCCGTAATTCTCATCGCCGATGGCGACCCAGCCGGCAATCTTCCCTTTGGCCATCATTTCCTTGTATTCACGCGCAATCTCGGCAAAGGTTTTCACCTCGCCGCTGAAAACATTGCGGCCCCTGCCCGGCTCGCCGGAAAACGCGTTGATCGCGCCGCTGAAGAGATTGTTCGAAATATTGTCGAGATGGCCGCGATACTTCAGCCATTTGCCGGCGGGCGAGATGTGATCGGTGGTGCATTTGCCTTTTGCCTTCACCAGCACCGGCATCTCCAGCAGATCCGTGCCTTCCCATGCCGGAAAGGGCGCGAGCGCCTGCAAGCGGTCACTGTTGGGCGCAATGATCACTTGCACCTGCGCGCCATCAGCCGCGGGCGCAACGTAGCCGGAGTCCCCCGGATCAAAGCCCTTGGCGGGCAGCTCCACGCCGGTGGGCGGTTCGAGTTTTACTTCTTCGCCCCGCTCATTCACCAGCGCCTCGGTGAGCGGATTGAAGCTAAGCCGGCCGGCCAAGGCATAGGCGGTCACAATCTCCGGGCTGGCGACGAACGCCAGCGTGTTGGGATTGTCGTCATTGCGCTTGGCGAAATTGCGGTTGTAGGAGTTGATGATGGTGTTACGTTCGCCGGGCGTGATGTCATCACGGCTCCACATGCCGATGCAGGGGCCGCAGGCGTTGGCCAGCACCTTGCCACCGATCGCCGTGAGCAACTGCAACTGCCCGTCGCGCGCAATGGTGGCGCGAATCTGCTCGGAGCCGGGCGTGATGGTGAACTTGGATTTGACCTTGAGGCCCTTGTCCAGGGCTTGGCGAGCCACGCTGGCGGCGCGCTCGATGTCTTCATACGAAGAATTCGTGCAACTGCCGATCAACGCCACTTTGATCTCATCCGGGTAGCCGTTTTCCTTGACGGCCGCAGCCATCTGCGAAACCGGCCGCGCCAAATCCGGCGTGAGCGGGCCGTTCACATGCGGCTCGAGCGTGGCAAGATCGATCTCGATGACGCGATCGTAGTACTTCTCCGGCGCCTGCAGCACTTCGGGATCAGGCATGAGGTGTTCGGCGACGCGCAGCGCCGCTTCCGCCACTTCGGCGCGACTGGTGGCGCGCAAGTACGTGGCCATGCGATCATCGCAGGGAAATAGCGAAGTGGTGGCGCCGATCTCCGCGCCCATGTTGGTGATGGTCGCCTTGCCGGTGGCGCTGATGGCGCGGGCGCCTTCGCCGAAATATTCGATGATGTGATTGGTGCCGCCTTTCACGGTGAGAATGCCGGCCACGCGCAGGATGACATCCTTGGCGGCCGTCCAACCGTTCATTTTGCCTTTGAGATGCACGCCGATGATGCCGGGCCATTTCAATTCCCACGGAATGCCGGCCATCACGTCCACGGCATCCGCGCCGCCCACGCCAATGGCGATCATGCCCAGGCCGCCGGCGTTGGGTGTGTGCGAATCCGTGCCGATCATCATGCCGCCGGGAAAGGCGTAATTCTCCAGCACGACTTGGTGAATGATGCCGGCGCCCGGCTTCCAAAAGCCGATACCATACTTGTTGGAAACGCTCGCCAGAAAATCATACACCTCGCGGTTCTCGTCCTGTGCCCGTGCCAAATCCGCGCGCGCGCCCAGCCGGGCTTGAATGAGATGGTCGCAATGCACGGTGCTGGGCACTACGGTCTTGGGCAAACCGGCGCTCATGAATTGCAGCAGCGCCATTTGCGCAGTGGCGTCCTGCATGGCGACGCGATCAGGGGAGAGATTGACGTAGGATTTTTTGCGGACGGGCGCTTCCGTGGGCAGTTCGGCAAAATGGCCGCACAGAATCTTTTCGGTCAAGGTCAGAGGCCGGCCAAACAACTTGCGGCCGGCTTCCACTTTTGCCGGCAGTGCCGTGTACACGCGCTGAATCATGTCGAAGTCGAAAATCATCGTGCAACTCCTGTCTGAATCGATAGGGTGTCATCGCCGGGCATGGTGAAGGCATTTGGCGGAGAGGGTGGCTTGCAGCCGCGGCAGCTTCGGCGTCGCGGGCGCACGGCAACTGCGGACGTGCCGCCCGAAGAATCGGCTCAGGTCAATCCGCCGGTTTGCAGCGACTTGCCCAGCACGTATTCCACCTCCAATACATTGCCTTTCAACCGGCCGGTCAGGTCTTTGCGATCATCAATGGTGATTTCCGTGACAACCCGTTGGGCCGACTTCTTGATCTCTTCATGGCACTTCTGGATGACAAACAGAATCTCATCCCACTCACCCTCGAGCAGCGTGCCCATGGCCGTCAATTGATAATCCAATTCACTCTTCTCGACAATGGCCAGGGTCTTGGCAATCAACTCTTTAGTCTCTTCCCCGCTGCCCAGGGGAACGATGCGAAACTCGGCTAGCATGAGGTTCCTTTCCAAGGTATCGGATGGTCGGAGGCGCATTCGCGCGAACAGAAACGGCGTGAGAGGTCACGCCGTGAGGTTTTGGGTGCGGCTGCAAACCTGCCGTAATCTATGAAAATCTGCCTCTCTGTCAAGCCCAATTTCTGCCGGCTTGTGACTTTGGAATTGACTTTCCGCTGCTGCTTGCCTATTTTCCGGTGCGTTCCGATGAGGACAAGTATCACTGATGAGGACGATCACCGACATGCTTTCCATCAGACCTGCTCACTGGCTTTTCCTCCTCCTTCCCCCCTCCCTGCTGGCACAACCTCCAGAAGGCCTGATGTCCTCGCGCGAGGTGGGCCCCGGCGTGAAACATTACCGCATCTATCGTGAGGCCGGGCCCTGGGCCATCGCAGTGGTGGACTTCAATTATCGCCATCCCGCGCTCCGGCTCGAAACCGTTCGCGCGGCAGACCAAGGCTTGGAATTGACCAGCCGCATGGCGAGCCGCGAAGACCGCAGCGGCAGCCGCGTGGTGGCGGCCCTCAACGGTGACTTCTTCACCGCGCAAGGTCGCCCTCTCAATTTGCAGATTCGCAACGGCGAGATCGTGCACGGCGCGTATCCGCGCTCGGTGTTGGCGGTCAGCCGGGCGCAGGAGCCGGTGATCACGGTGACGGAGCTCAGTGGGCAGGTGGTGACGCGGCGCAACGGCAGCCATCGCCTGGCCGGTGTCAATCGCGAACGCCGCGCAAATGAATTGATCATGTATAACCGGTTCTTCGGAAACCGGACCAACACCAATCGGCACGGCCAGGAGTTGACCTTGCGCCTGCTCGTGACATTCGCGCTCAATGACACAGTGCCGGCCGTGGTGGCTTCGTTGCCCACGCCGCAGGGCAACAGCATAATCAGCGACAGCCTGTATGTTCTCTCGGCGCACGGCACGGCAGCGGCATGGATGGCGCGCGCGCTGGCCGCCGGCGACACGGTGAGGCTCATCTGGCAGGCTTCGAATCTGCCTTTTCCACCGGCTGCCGCGATCGGCGGCACTCCGCGGTTGATCCGCGATGGCGCTATCTCGATCGAAAACGAGAGGGAATTCAACCGCGAGGGGTTTGCCAGCGAACGTCATCCCCGCACGGCGGTGGGCTTCGATGAAGCAAACCAGCGCATGTATTTTGTCGTGGTGGATGGCCGGCAACCGGGCTACAGCATCGGGATGACGCTGCCGGAATTGGCGGCCTTTCTCCGCGAGCTGGGCTGCACCCAGGCCATCAATCTCGATGGTGGCGGTTCGAGCACGCTGGTGGTGCGCGGTGAAGTGGTCAACCGTCCCAGTGATCTCGCCGGTGAGCGGCCGGTGGCCAATGCGCTGCTGCTGCTTTGTTCTGCGGTTGGCAGCTCACCAGCTTATCTGAGAATATCGCCGCCGCGCGTCGAAGCGTTGACCAGCGATTCCGTGCGCTTCAAAATCTCACTGACGGACAGCTTCTTCAATCCGATTGCAATTGCGCCGAATGAAATCATCTGGCGCGTGCCGGCCGCGCTGGAAAAAAGCAATGCGCCGGGGCAATTTTGGGCGGGAACAAAAGTGGACTCCGGCTTTGTGGTGGTGAAGAATGGCGTGATCAGCGACTCAGCGTGGGTCGTGGTGCATCAGCCGGCAGGGCTTGAGCTTGAGCTTGATCCAACCCAGGCCAGCTTGAAGCCGGGGCAGGCGCGACTGCTCCTGGCCCACATCAGAACCACCAGCGGCAGGCGCCTGCCGCTGGCGGGCCAGCGGCTGCGTTGGGAACTGCAACCTGAAGGCAGCACGATTTCAGCCGGCGGCATGATGGTCGCCGCGGCTCCGGGCTCTTATCGCGTGACCGCGACTTACCGGAGTGCGGCGGTGACGCTTACAGCGGCCGCAGAAGTTGTCGTGGAAGCGGACGGCAAACAGCCGTGAGAGGGTGATGGAGTGAGGAACATAGAGTGCTGCGCAAATTGCCGTTTTTGCTGCTTCACCCAATCCCTTGCGAATCCCTCAGGTGTCAAACAAAGTCCAAGCGCTGAAGTTGCTCGAGCAAAGCCTGCACGTCCCGCACCAACTTGTCGAAGGAAGGGCATCTTCGCCGAGCCATTTGCATATCAAAGATTGCGGCGAGGGCGGGTTGGTCGTCCACTTCGACATAGGTTCGGCCGACCGTCATGAGTTGCACCAAGCGGCCCTTGGCGTCGCGCGGCGCCTCGGGGTCTTCGACAGGCTCAGCATCGTCGGCAATGCCGCGTTTGCCGCGCAACGATTCGATGCTGCCAAGAAACCAGCTTTCAAGCTCTCTTTTCGCCAAAACAACTTTGCACGGCAGTTCTGCCAATGTTTGGCCGGCAAGCGTCACCAACTGTGGCCCCAACTTGCAGGGAGCATCATCATCGGCGTCGAGCACAACCAGGATCGCGTCGCATCCTTCTGTACGAAAGCGCGCATAGCGTAGAGCGCGTTCGAGCTCGCCGGGACGCAAAATCTTGAGGCGTCCAATTCGAACGGGATGCGCGATGGTGACATCGAGGCGGCGCAGTTCCGCCAGGAGCCTGCGTAACAGCACTGGGACGGATTCCACTTCAGAATGCCCCTCGACAATGGGGACAATCG
The DNA here is from genome assembly GCA_023150945.1 of bacterium. Taxonomy (NCBI): domain Bacteria; species bacterium. Next base: position 71,515 of record JAKLJX010000024.1, read on the forward strand.
TGGGCACGTTCAGATTCCCTCCAATTCAGCGAACAGATCGACCTGTTGGGCGCGTTGTTTGGCAAGGTCACGATCCACCCGCACTTCTCCACTGCGCAGCAATTCTCCGACAGAGTACAGCTTTTGCCGGATCGCCTCTTTTGCACCGAAGGGCAGAGGAGTAATTTGTGCGATTCCCTCCGCTGCCTCCGCGACAAGAACCTGGTCTTCTGTGATCTTCTTGTTGTCCAAGACCTCGGGACTGTGCGTCGTTATGACGACTTGGGAACGATTTGTGCCATCCAGGAGAATATCCGTCAGAATTTCGGCAGCACCGGGATGAATCGTGGACTCCGGTTCTTCAATGGCAAGAAGGGCCGCTGCTTGCGGCTGATAAACGGCGAGCAGAATTCCCAAGGCCCGCAGCGTTCCATCTGACATGTTCAAGGCTTCAAAATCCCACTTCCTGTTTTCTGTCGCTTGCTGGGCGAATCGCAGCGTCTCTTTCTGGCCGAGCGGTTGTGGCTCAACTTTCACAACGCCGGGTACAACCCTGCTCAGGAGATGACAGATGCGTTCATAGTTCTGGCCGTTCTTGCCGCCGCTCTCCATGATCCGCCGCAAGACGGCGGCAGCGTTTCTTCCATCAGGCAGCAGATTCGTCCCTTCGCCCTGATCGGGATCCTGCAATTCCCGAATGCTTTCGGGGCGCAAATTATAACGGCGAATACTGCTCAGAAAATCGAATACCGGCCGGAATTCTTCTGTGGCTGAGAGGATGGTCAACGCCAGGCGGTCCGGTTCGAGGCGCGGTCGAATATCAGGCACCTGCTTGGTAAACACGCCATTCTTTGCTTCGAATTCGTGGCGCTGTCCGAACACAGGCACGACGACGCAGCGCTCGGTTGCCACCTCGAACGCGCCTCCAGTGCGAAATGTGACCTCAAAAGCATAGTCTGCCCAACCGTCATCGCCAAGAACGATGATGAAGCGCAAGCCGAGGTTGCCCGGCCGCCGTTCGGACTTGCGCCGCACGGCTGCAGCTCCGCCGCGGTTTCTGAAAGCCAAATGAATGGAGTAGTTGAGGCAGTCGGCCACAAACGACAGCGCGTCAACAAAGTTGCTTTTGCCAGCGCCATTCGGCCCAACCAAAACAGTCAACCCGGGTTGAAGATCGACGACGGTTGCCGCAATGTTCTTGTAATTGCGGATCTGGATTCGTTTCAAATATGGCCGCACCATGATCACCACCTGTTGAATTGAGTCTTTCCGTCTTGCGCTATATAGAAAAACTCAACACCAAAAACAACGCCCTTGCTTCACCTTCCCTGCGCGCCCCGCCCGCGCACCACACGCCCCGGTCGCGCGCCGGTGTGCTCGCCATCACGCAACACCTGCGTGCCGTTGACGAAAACATGCACCACGCCGGTGGCGTATTGCTGCGGCTGAGCGTAGGTGGCATGATCTTGAATGACTGCCGGATCGAATATCACCACGTCGGCAAAATTGCCGCGCGCCAGCAGGCCCCGGCGCGGCAATCCGAGATTGGCCGCCGGCAGCGCGGTCAACCGCCGGATCGCCTCCGGCAAAGTGATCACGCCCTCCTGCCGCACATACTTCCCCAGCAACCGCGCGAAGCTGCCGTACGCGCGTGGATGCACACTCGATTTCAGGAAATTCCCCTCCGGCGCCTGCGAGGCGGCATCCGAGCAAAAGCTCATCCACGGCAGCCGCATCTGCTTCTTGAGATTCTCCTCGGACATGAGAAAATAGACCGCCTCGACGCGGCTGCCATCTTGGATAACAAGGTCCATGGCGGTTTCCGCCGGCGCTTTGCCGCGTCGCTGCGCTACTTCTGCCAGCGATTGCCCAGTGAGATATTTCAACGAATCCGCCTTGAATCCCACCAGCAGAACATTCTCCGGGCCGGCATGCAGCATGAGATTTTCCCATTCATCGCTGGGCGTGGTCATCTCTGCCAACACGCGACGGCGCAGCGCAGGATCTCGCAAGCGTTGCGCCCAGGCGTGGTAGCCGCCCTCCTGCACCCACGGCGGCATCGCGGCATCCAGGCCGGTGGCGCCGGCGGTGTAGTTGTACATGTCCGCTGTAATGCGCAAACCCTGGGCGCGGGCAGCTTCAATCTTGGCGATTACTTCATCGAGCTTGTGCCAGTTGCTCTGGCCGGCGGCTTTCAAATGATAAATCTCCGCAGGCAAACCGGCGCTGCGTGCGATGTGCAGCAACTCCTCCACCGCCTCGAGCAAGCGGTTGCCTTCGCTGCGCAAGTGCGAGATGTAGAGACCGTCATATTCCGATGCGACTTTGCACAACTCGATCAACTCCTCGGTCTGCGCGTAGAATGCGGGCGCGTAGATCAACGAAGAGGACACGCCCAATGCGCCCTCCGCCATCGCCTGCCGCACGAGCGCCTTCATGCGCTCGAGCTCAGCCGCGGTAGGCGGCCGGTTCTCATAGCCGAGTTCGTGGATGCGTACCGTGGTGGCGCCCACGAAAGAGGCCACATTCGTGGAAATGCCGCGTTGCTCGAGGTAGTTCAAGTATTCGCCGAGTGTAGTCCAGCTTACCTCATAGCGAATGTCGCCCTGTTGTTCGAGTACCTCCTGCTTCATCTTCTCGTTGAGCGGACCTTCCGACCATCCTTCGCCGAAAATCTCCAGCGTCACGCCCTGGCGGAGGTCGCTCTGCGAGCGGCCGTCTTCGAGCAGGCTGACCGTGGCCCAACTCAACATGTTGATGAAGCCGGGCGCCACCGCCAGGCCGCGGGCGTCGATTTCCCGCGCGGCGGCCGCGTTCTCGATCCGGCCGAGTACGGCAATGGTATCGGCATTGATGGCCACGTCACCGGCATACGGCTCTGCGCCGCTGCCATCGTAAATCATGCCGTTGCGGATGACGACATCATACTTGGTCGGCGGCGAGAACGCCATGAGCAGCAGCAGGCAACAAAGCAGGCAACGCAGGATCATGGCCTTCCTCCTCGATTGTTTCGGTGCCGTTTGGCAATGAATTCTTGTAAACCCACTCCGGGCCACAGCAGCAAAGATCCCCGACACCCAGCGCGCGGGGGAACTGGAAGCTGACCAACCAGAGAGAGTGTTCCAATCATAGCCGTCCACGTTGGTGCGGTCACTTCTTGTTGAGCCTTTTGGCCGTGGGTTGTTGGTGAGGTGGATTTGAGGTGCGACTTCCGGGCGAAAGTCACGCGCCCTCGACAAGGGAAAAGCGAGCTGGTGAGGTGATGGTTCGAGCGTGGTTCTGGTCCTATTTGAACTGCCTTTCTTTGGCATGAAAGGAAAAATTGTCTGCGAGGAAATAGTGAGGGCGCTTCCACTGCAAGAAGCGTTTGACCATGGCAGTCATGCCGACGCGGCGCCAGCCGTAGATCACATTGTAGAAAGTCAAAACCGGCTCCTTGCCCATGAACATGACGCAGGCTTCCAGCCGGCAAACGAAGGCATGCTGGAAATGTGTGCTAAAACCTCTTTGCGGTCATGATCGCTTCTCCGGAGAATTACGATACTTCGCCAACTCTGCCACGCCATAGAGCTTGAGCTTGCCGCATGATGTTGCGGCGCGGGGCGATGGTTCTGGAGTTTTCTCCCCGAGCAAGCAACCGCAAAACCTCCAACGCGCGGCCCTCGAGTATTGCGACCAGCACAGCAAACGGCCCCACAATAACCGAAGGACTGGGCCACGGATGAACACGGATTCTCACGGATTTCGTGTTTGGGCTTCATCCGTGAGAATCCGTGTCGATCCGTGGCTGAAGCTCCTCACTCCCCTAAAGTATCATGCTTTCGAGTGTATTCATGCTGCGCACCCACGGCCGGAGATGCAAAGCGAAGCTCGCGCCTCAGCCCAGACTGTAAATGACGGCCGCCAACCCCAGCAGGCCGCACAACCACGCCGCCACCCGCGCCAGTATAATGCCGCGCTGGCCGCTTGCCAACAGCTCTTCTTCGGACTTGATGCTGATCACAAACCGGCCGCCCGCGGAGGGTTTCTGCAGCCACAGTTCGCCGTCGCGCAAAACGGCCTCGGCCAGCACGTACACGGCCGCGCCCACCGGCAGGGCGCGCTCTTGAAAACGATATTCACGCGGCTGCCGTTCTTCCAAGCTCGTGAGCCACGGCGCCTCCAGAGAAAACGCCCCACGCGAGATGACCGAATCCGGCAGGCCTGCGTCTGAGTCAACTTCAGAAACGGTTTGCTCGGCGATGATTTCGGCGCCTTCGGGATCGACCAGCACGCGGCCGGTATGATCGTCCACCTCAAACGGAATACGCTCCTGTTGCTGCGCCAACACTTCAGAATCAATGCGGGTGTGGCTCACCTTCTGCCTTTCATCATCCGCGTAGAACACTTCTTCGAATTCCCATTCCACCAGTTGGTCATAAAAGACGCAGGGTGTTTCCGAGAGCAGCGCCAACAGCGGCCGGTCACACACCACCGTGCCCTTCACCTCGACGAGCTTGCGGCCGGCCAGCCCGGCCTCAGCCCAGGATTGCAGCTCGGCAATGGCGGACGTCTCGGTGCGGCGGATCAAACCGAACTTGCGTTTCAACCACGCAACGCGCAGCGCGAAGATACCGGCCACGCCAAGGAGAGCTATTCCCAGAATGAGCGTCATGGCATTCATTTGAGCATTCGCATTCGCAATCGCAGCCGTGGCCGCGCTCACTGCTTCACAAAACTCTCGCGGCCGCCCACGACCGTGCGCAAGACTTCCACTTCGGGAATGCGCACCGGATCGAGGGCCAGCAGGTCTTCGGAGAGCACGACAAAATCCGCCAGGCGCTTGGCCGCCAGAATACCCGCGGCATTCTCTTGAAAGCCGGCATAGGCATTTCCAGCGGTGTAGCAGCGCAGCGCCTCTTCCACTGAAATTTCTTCCTCGGGCACCCAGCCGTCGGGATGCGCGCCGTCGAGCGTGCGGCGCGTCACCGCGGCATAGATGCCCCACAACGGCGAAATCGGCGCGACCGTCCAGTCCGATCCAAAGGTAAGCGGCGCATTCGAATCGAGTAGAGAACGAAACGCATAAGTCGTTTTGATGCGCTCCGGGCCGATACGTTTTTCCGCCCAGCGGCCGTCATCAATCGCGTGATAGGGTTGCATCGAGGGGATGACGCCCAACTCGGCAAAGCGGGGAATCGCGGCGCGCGTCAAATGTTGCGCATGCTCGATGCGAAAGCGCCGGTCGCGGCTGCCGTTTTGCGCCAGGGCTTGCGCATAGACATCGAGCAGCCAATCATTCGCCTGATCGCCGATGGCATGCACGGCCACCTGTAGGCCGGCGGAATCAGCCGCGAGAATCCAGCGCCGCAGCGCCGTCGTGTCGGTGGTCAACAATCCGGAAGTTGCGGGCGCGTCGTTATAGGGTTGGTAGAACCAGGCCGTGGTCGAGCCTAACGAACCATCGACAAAACCCTTGAGTCCCCCCCAACGCAACCAGGCCTCACCGCGGCCATTCGCTTGCACAAACTCCGCCAGGCGCGGCCAGGTGGCGAGCGGCACGAAGGAGTAGATGCGCAGCGAGAGCGCGCCGTTGGCGTGTGCGCGACGGTAGGTTTCGAGATCCGTCCAGCCGTAACTGCCCATGTCATGCACTTGCGTGACACCCAGCGCAGCCGCATGCGCCATGGCGCGCGCCAGTGCTTCATCATGCTCTGCGGCCGTGGGCGCGGGAATGACGCGGTACACCGGTGACATGGCCTCGTCTTTGAGAATGCCGGTTGGCTCGCCGGTCTTGGCCTCGCGCACGATCGTGCCGCCCTCCGGATCAGGCGTGTGACGATCGATGCCGGCCAGGGCCAGGGCCTTGGAATTGGCGAGCGCCATGTGGCCGTCGAGACGATTGACGAACACAGGATGATCCGGCGTAAACTTGTCGATCCAGTCACGCCGCGGCAACTCACCGCCCCAGGTTTCGTGATCCCAATCGCCGCCGGTGATCCAGCGGCCGGCGGGCAGCTTCTGCGCAAACGCGGCCAGGCGCTGCGCGAATTCCTCCGGGGACTGGGCGCCGCGCAAATCCACGCTGGCAAGCTGAAAACCGCCGCTCATGAAATGAGTGTGATTGTCAACGAAACCGGGCACCACGAATTTGCCAGCGAGATCGACAACACGGGTGGTCGCGCCGCGCCACGCCGTGATTTCCTCGGCAGAACCCACCGCCAGAATCTCTCCGTTGCCGATCGCCATCGCCTGTGCGCGCGGCGCATTCGGCACGCCGGTCCAGATGGAAGCGTTGGTATAGATGACTTCGGCTTTTTTTTGCGGAGATTGGCAGGCCAGCATGCAACAACTCCCAAAGACAAAAAACCACCAGAAACGCGTTTTCATCTGTCCTCCAGGTCTGCGACCGTTCCCCCGGCGCTGTCCGGCATTACCCGCCAGCAGCACGCTGGAAACAAGCTGCGCAGAACACCGCACGTTCAGAAATTCCGACAATGCTTTGCCTGCCGCGCCGCCTCATTCCGTTATTTGTTTCAAAGCGCCGCCACTGCTGATCAGAAAATTGCCCACGCTCTTGAAACCATTGCCGGCGTCGTTGAGCGCCGCGGCAGCGCTGTGCAGGTTGGCTGCCGTGGCCTGCAGGTGCGTGCTCACCGCGCGCAGCTTTTCAGCGCTGTCGGTAAGAGCATCGTTCACCGGTCCGAACAGGCTCGCTTGCGCCAGGGTAATCCCGTTCACGACTTCTACCGAGCCGATACCGACGGGAATGGAAGTGGTGGTAAAGGACACGGTGGGGACCTTCACTTTGCCGATCTCGCTGCCGGCATCTTCGAGAAAATCGGCGGTGTCATCCACTTTTTGCTTGCCGGCTGCGAGGGCTTCCGCGGCCTGCTCGACCACCTGGCGAGCATTCACCGGCGCGCCGTCCCCGCCCTTGATGAAGTTGCCGGCGCTGATCGCGCCCTGCCCGGCCTGCTGCATGCTTTCTCCCGCCGCCGCCAGCGCGGGCGGCAACAACTCGAGCAGGCGGGCCAACTGGTGGCGATTCTTCCAAATCAAACACAGGGCTTTGAAGAAAGCGATCATCACTCGCTCCTATTGATCCAGGCAATCGATCACAGTCTTCAGATACAGCATCATCATCCCCTTCATCTCGTCACGCACGATGCCGTCAGGCTGGTCGTCAAGTTCATCGTCTTCATCGTCTTCGTCTTCATCTTCTTCAATCTCATCCATATCGTCGTCATGTTCGTGCTCATGTTCCTCTTCGAGCTCATCTTCTTGCTCGAGTTCGAACTCTTCATCGAAGTCTTCTTCATCACCTTCCATGAGCGTCTCGACGGCATAGCGCAACACTTCCCGCTGGTTGTAAGAATCCATCAGCGCCTGCACCGTGCCGAGGAATTCTTCTTCGGAATCGCCTTCGAGGTATTCGAGCATGCTGAGATTGCGCCGGTCGACTTCCTCCAGCATGGCTTCCGTGACCGAAGCCGGACGCTTGTCGCCTTGCTGCATCATTTGCCAAATGACCACACCCATGTAAAGCAGCAGCTCGCGTTCGGCATGGTTGAGCAGATCTTCGCCGGTGGCCATCAAGTAGGCAAGAATGAGCGGCTGTTGCCGGCTCATTTGCTCAATCAGCTTTTGTGCCTGGCTGGGAGGAATGGTCGCCATTTTCTGCCAGGTGGCTTCGACTATTTCCGCGGAAATGGGTTGCATATGATTTCAATTCCTCAGGGTTGTCTCGTTCCCAAGAACGAGGGTTTAGAGTTTGCAGACTAGATAGCCGGCGCCCGCGCCCAGACCGAAATACACCACCTTTCCCAGGAAGCGCGGGAAAAATGCCGAAGGCGGCTTGGGGACTTCGACGGTTCGGGTAACCGGGGGAATGTAGACGCTGACATCCTTGAACGCGCCCGAGGGATGGAGCGGCCAGTCAAATTGGGCATAACGCGCCGACACGCGCACCAGCGAAGTATCGCCGGCCGGATATGCGAACGTATGCTTGAGATGGGCGCTGAATTCCTGCCCGGGCGCTTCCGGCACGCACGGGCAATCCACCGCGACTTGGACAGTGTCGATACGAGATTCACCCGGCACGCGCACGGGCACGCGCACATACACGCGATTGCTCGCTTTCAGCGAGTCAATGAAGGCTTGATACTCTCCCGCGTCGGCAAAGACGCGCGTGAGGCCCGCCAGCCGTGTCTCGAACTTCGCGGTGGCAAGCGAGTCTACATACGATTCCGCCGGCGGCAGGGTGACAGTGACTTTGTCGCGCGGCCACAGCCAAATCGCCAGCGCCGCCCCGATAATCGCAGCGCCGAGATACGACAGTATCGTTTTCAGCATGGCGAACCTCCTTCACATTGTTATTGTGGCATCATTTCGGCTTTGATTCCGCCTGCAGGCGCTACGACCAACGGCGTGTTTTGGATCGGATATCTGCGCCAGTCTTTGTAATCGAAATGCCACCATTCGAATTCATAAACGGTGAAGCCGTGCGCCTCCATCGTCCGGCGCAGCAATTCCCGGTGCCAGCGCTGCGCACTGGTGCCGCCGGGATAATCAGGATGGGCGCGCACCGAGAATTCATCATAGCCGCTCACCATTGGCACCGGTTTGCCGGTGGCCAGCTCATACAGCGTGAGATCAACCGCGCAGCCGCGATTGTGACGCGAGCCGCGGGAAGGATCCGCGACATAGATCTTCTTGTCCGCGGGCGTGGCTTCCCAAAACATTTTGGTGACAAACCAGGGACGGTAGGCGTCGTGAATCAACAGACCGTAGCCCTTGGCTTTCAAGCTGCGATGCGCGGCCAGCAACGCCTGCGCTGCCGGCCGCTGCAGCAACGCTTTGGCGTGATCGTAAAAAACCGCGCCCATGAAATTGTTGGTGGAAGCATAACGAATGTCGAACTGGAGGGTGGAATCGAGGCCGGCGAGATCAACCAGATCAGGCGTGAGAAAATCATTGCCGGCTTCGGCGGGCGGCTGCGCAGCCAACGCCGCGGCGCGCAATTCTGCCGCCGGTTTGAGCGGGGTCAGGCGAAAGGTCTCACCTCGCTCCACGCCGAGCTTGCGGCGTTTGAACACAATGCCGGCGGCTTCCACCTCGGTGGCCAGCCCCTCACCGTCGCGCGCAAAAATGAGCTGCTCGCCGTGATACAGGCCGTAATCGGGAAAGGCAAACACCTCGGCCGAAATTTCCGTGAGCGGGTAGGAGAAGAACCACTCGATCAGTGCATGCAAGCGGCCGTTTCGTTCGAGAATGTAGAGGGTGTTGTGATCCCAGCCGTATTCGCCGATCAGACCCTGCCATTTCTCCGACGCGGGTGGCGGCGCAAGATCCGGCACACGGCGGAACACCTTGCCGTCCATGAGCAGAGAGTCGTGGCCCACGGCCAGCAGGCGCGTGCCGAAAGCCAGGCTGCCGTCGGTGATCAGCGTGTCGCCCAGGGCGCGCAACGGCGCGCACACCGTGCCGCGCCACATCAGCAATTTGCCACTGCGCGCCAGCAACTCGATGCGTTCATCACCGGTGGCATAACTGCCGGCAAGCTGCTGCCCGCGCAGCGAGTCCACCGGCTGCGTGAAGACAAATGACGGTAGCGGCTGGTGGGCGCGTTGCGCCAGCATGAGGCGATGGGCGTGACTGACGATGCGGTCAATGACGGTATTCGCGCAATCTCTGGTGGTCACCGCAATGACACCGAGTTTGTCGTCGGGCAGGGCGCTCAATTGCGTCGCGAAGCCGTAGAGCACGCCGTCATGGCCGAGGCGGCGATGGCCGGCGAAGTCGCTCACAAAAAAACCGAGACCAAAGCCATACGTGCGACCGGCGGGCACGAACTGCGGCGTGTACATCAGCTCGAGGGTTTCGGGCTTGAGAATCTGCACCTTGCCGGCGCGGCCGCCATTGAACAACACTTGCAGAAATTGCGCGAGATCAGCAACGCTGGCATACAGATTGGCAGCCGGAACCAGGCCCAACTCAAACGTCGGCGCGGGAAATTCGCGCTCGTCATAACCCCACATGTAGGCTCGCGCGAGTGACTTGATCACGCTGGCATCGGGCGCAAAGGAGCTGTGCTGCAATCCCATCGGCTGCAACACCGCCCGCTGCATGTAGGCCGCAAACGGTTCGCCCTGCACGCGCTCGAGCACATAACCAACAAGCGAGATGCCGGCATTCGAATACTTGGTGCGCGTTCCCGGCTCATAAACCAGCGTAGTGGCATGCAGACTCTGCACGGTGGCCGCCAGCGCAGGCTCGGAGGGATCGAAGTAACTGCCCACCGGCGGCTCGCGCACCAATCCCGCGCGGTGTGACATGAGTTGCCGCAAAGTGATGGGTTGTTTGAATGGGTTGCGGGGCTGAAACTCCGGCAGGTAGGCGGTCACCGGGGCATCGAGATCAAGGCGACCGGCTTCGACCAGTTGCATGATCGCAATGTCGGTGAACAATTTCGACACCGAACCGACGCGAAAAACCGTCTCGGTACTCGCCGGAATCTTGCGGTCGGGATCGGCCCAGCCGAAGCCGCGCGCCCACACGATCGCCTGGTCATCGACCAGGGCAATCGCGAGCGCGGGCAGGTTTTTGCCGTCCATTTCGTGCTGGATGACGCGCTCGAGTTCAGTGGCAATGCTGAGATAATCAGGACGAGGGGCAAGCCTGCCGGAGGCTGCGGCAGAGGCAAAGCAGAAAAGCCAAACGAGGGTAAGAAATGAGAACTGCAACCGCCAGGTTCGTGGTTGGATAGTCATCCCGGTTCCCTTCCTCACGCTGGATTTGATATCAAGATCGACAAGCAAGCTAACACGGAAGCTTTCAAAAGCAAGGGAATTGTTGAGGCGCGCGCGGCACCGCGGCTCAGGCCGTTGTCCTTGACATTTGAGCAGCGATTCCCAATCTTGCACCGAGTTCATGAGAAGTATTCACCCAGCCCGAACGAACCGGAGCCAAAGAAGGCAGAAGCGACCGCAAAGCCACGCATAGAAAAGACTCGAGTTTTGTCTTTCAGAACCGCCGGTAGAAAATGATTGGGAAATCTTTGCGGCTTTGCTTCTCGGCGTGAATTCTTTCGCTCAAAGTGGAAAAAGTCCGAGATTTTCAGAATTGACACAAAACCCGCATCAATACAGGTCGAGAAAGCAACCACCGAACAGATCTTTGCTTTTTGCAACGAGTTTACTCTTTAGTGACTAATCGAAGGGAAACGATGATGAAGACTTTTCTCTTGCTGGCCGGAATGATGCTGCTGGCGGCGTGCGCGCCCTCGCCGCAAGCCCTGCAATCGCAGGCGCAGGAATTTCTTGACGACTACACGGCAAGATTCAAAGAACTGTCATATGCCTCCGCGCAGGCGGAGTGGGCTTCGAATACCAAAATCGTCGAAGGTGACACCACCAATGCGCACAACACGCGCGTGGCCAACGAAGCCCTGGCCGCCTTCACCGGCAGCGTGGCAAACATCGAAAAGGCGCGTCACTTTTTGAAAGAGCGCGACAAGCTGACGCCGCTGCAGGTCAAGCAACTGCAGATGATTCTCTACAAAGCGGCCGACAAGCCGCAGACCGTGGCCGAGGTCGTGAAGGCGCGCATTGCCGCGGAGGCCGCGCAAACCGAGCAACTCTTCGGCTTCACGTTTCAGATTGCCGGCAAACCGGTGACCACGAATGAGATCGACAATCTGCTGAAAACCTCGACGGATTTGAACCAACGGCTGCAAGCTTGGGAGGCTTCCAAGGAAGTCGGCAAACAGCTCAAGGACGGCCTGGCAAACCTGCAGCGCTTGCGCAACCAAACAGTGCAGGCTTTGGGCTATGCGGATTATTTCAGCTATCAGGTGTCGGATTACGGCATGACGGTCGACGAGATGATGGCGCTGATGGACGATCTCGTGCGTGAGCTGCGGCCGCTCTATCGCGAGCTGCACACCTATGCGCGCTATGAGCTGGCGAAAAAATATGGCGTGCCCGTGCCCGCGTTGCTGCCCGCCCACTGGCTGCCCAACCGTTGGGCGCAAGATTGGAGTCCGATGATCAACGTCGCCGGCTTCGATCTCGATGCGGCGCTCAAGGACAAGTCCGCCGAATGGATTGTGCAGCAGGCGGAAGAGTTCTACGTCAGCCTGGGCTTCGCTAGAATGCCCGCGAGCTTTTGGGAGAAGTCGTCCCTCTATCCCCTGCCGGCGGACGCGCCCTACAAGAAGAACAATCATGCTTCGGCGTGGCATCTCGATCTGGAGCAGGACATTCGCTCGCTGATGAGCATCGAACCCAACGCGGAGTGGTACGAAACCACGCACCATGAGCTGGGCCACATTTACTATTACATGAGCTACACCAACGACCAGGTGCCGCCGCTGCTGCGTGAGGGCGCCAATCGCGCTTATCATGAGGCCATCGGCAGCATGCTGGGACTGGCCTCGATGCAAAAGCCCTTCCTGCAAAGCCGCGGTTTGCTGCCGGCGCAGGCGCAGAGCGATGAAATGCAGACGCTGCTCAAGGAGGCGCTGAATTACATCGTCTTCATCCCGTTCTCGGCGGGCACCATGTCGCGCTTCGAGCATGAGCTGTATGCGAAGAACCTGCCGCAGGAGCAATACAACCAGCGCTGGTGGGAATTGGCGGAAAAATACCAGGGCGTTGTGCCGCCCGGCCCGCGCGGAGAGGAATATTGTGACGCCGCTTCCAAGACGCATATCAACGATGACGCCGCGCAGTACTATGACTATGCGTTGTCCTTCATTCTGCTTTATCAACTGCACGATCACATCGCCACCAAGATTCTGCAGCAGGATCCGCACGCGACAAACTACTACGGCAATCAAGAGGTGGGCAAATTCCTGGCAGACATCATGCAGCCCGGCGCCAGCCGTGATTGGCGGGAAGTGCTGAAGGAAAAGACCGGCGAGGACTTGAGCGCGAAAGCCATGTTGCGTTACTTTGCGCCCTTGCTGGATTATTTGAAAAAGGAAAATGCCGGCCGGGAACACACGCTGGTCGATATCTGATGCTGGATGCTGGATGCTGGATACAGGAAGCTGGATACAGGAAGCTGGATACAGGAAGCTGGATGCTTGATGTTGGATGCTGGATGCTGGATGCTTGATACTGGATGCTTGATGCCGGATACGGATGCTGGATACTGGGTGCTGGATGCTGGATATTGATTACTGATCACTGAAAACTGGTTGCCGGCGCTCAATTAGAGGAGCGAGAAAGCCGGCAACCAGCATCTTTTTCACACCAACGTTTGCAGGACGGCCAACAGGCGATCAATCTCCTCTTCGGTGTTGTAGTGCACCAGACCGATGCGCACGACGCCGCCTTTGTCTGCATAGCCCAAGCGCTTGATCACTTCGACCGCATAGAAATCGCCGTCCCACACATAGATGTTCTCTTCGCCCAGGCGTTCGGCAACTTCTCGCGGTGTGTGTTTCTCCATGCGCAGTGCGACCGTGGGCGTGCGTTGGGAATAACGGCCGGGATCGGTGATCCCGAACACACGCACGCCGGGAATCGTCTGCAAGCCGGCAATGAGCTTCTGCGCGAGGCGGTGTTCGTATGCCTGCACCGCCCTCATCGCCGCTTTCAAATCACGCCTTCTACCCTGCCAGCGTGTCTCCTCCGCTGAGGCGCCGGTCTGCCGCCCGAGTTGCGCCAGATAGTCGATTGCCGCCACGGTTCCCGCCAAGCCTTCGTGATTCAGTGTCCCGGTTTCGAATTTGTATGGCGGAGTTGGTTCCTGCGGGCGGACTTTGTAGGCCGGCAGCCGGTCCATCACCTCATGTTTCCCATAGAGCACGCCGACATGCGGCCCGAAAAATTTGTAGGCTGAGCACACGAGGAAATCGCAGTCAAGAGCCTGCACGTCAATCGGGCCGTGTGGCGCAAAGTGCACGGCATCGACATAAACCAGTGCGCCGGCGGCATGCGCCCGGGAGATGATGCGGGCGACATCATTGATGGTGCCCACTGCGTTCGAGGCATAGCCCACGGCGACCAGTTTGGTGCGCGGTGAAAGCAGCGCTTCGAGCTGCTCCTCGGCGAGCGTGCAGTCTTCGGGATGGAAATCGAGAAACTTGATCGTCACGCCTTGTTCTGCCAGCGCCAGCCAGGGCGCAACGTTGGCATCATGATCCAGGCGGGTAAGAATGACTTCGTCGCCGGGCTGGAGCGCGCGGCCCAGGCTGCGGCTGAGGTGAAAGGTGAGCGAAGTCATGTTCGCGCCGAAGGCAATGTTGTCGGGCGAGCGCGCGTTGAGAAAATCAGCCAGCGCGGTGCGCGCCGCGTGAATCGTCTCGTCCGTGCCGCGGCTGGTGGCGAACGCGCCGTGGGTATTGGAGTAATTGTGAATGATGTGCCCGGCCATCGCAGTGATGACGGACTGCGGTACCTGGGTGCCGCCCGGGCCGTCGAAGTAAATCGCGGGCCGGCCGGCGGCGTCCCGCAATTGCAGCGCGGGAAATTGCGCGCGGCTGGCAATGAAAGGATTCATAAAAGGCCCTGCAAGTTATGTTTCATCTGGTTGAGTCTTGTGCAGCACTCGCAGCCAAGCCCATCTTCTCCCAACCTCCTCTATTCTTCACCGCCTCAACCCTTCACAAAACTGCCCCCCCTGCGCTGCAAGCTGGCCGCAGAGGCTTGCCGCATGGCGGACACGTGGGTGGATGCCAAATGCGACAGCGCGGCTGCACTTGATGTCATGATCGCAAGAATCTTCCCAGCGCTGGGCACGGCCCCGGTATTGGGAAAACCCTTGCAGAGTGACATGAAAAGGAACAGGTGTGCGACTTGGCGTCGTTGTGCAGAAATCATCCCGTCTTCCTAGCTGGAGGTTTCACTTTCCAATTCCTTTGCCGCCGTGGCAATCACCTCGAACGCCTCCTCCACCTCGACCTGATGCGTGCGAAAGCTGAGCACACAGGCGCGAATCACGAACTCGCCGTTGAGCAGCGTGCTGGAGAGAAAAAGCCTGCCGCTGTTGTTGATATATTGCAGCAGCCGGCGGTTGAAGTCATCGACCTGACCGCGCCGTGGGCGATAGCGGAACGCCACCACCGAGAGATCAGGCTCGGCTAGGCATTCGAAGCCGGGCGCTTCCAAAAAGCGTTGATAGAGCCAGCGTGCCAGGCGCAGCTTTTCCGCGAGGTTTTCACGGAACGCTTGCACGCCAAACAGCTTCAGCGGCAGCCACACCTTCAAGCCGCGAAACGAACGCGACAGCTCCGGCGAATGATCGGTGAAATTGACTTCTCCCGGCGGCGTGAATTGATCCTGCATGTATTCCGCGGTGAGCATGTGAGCGCGCCGCAGCAATTCGCCTTCCTTCACCAGCAAGCTGCCGCAGCCGTAGGGCACAAACAGGCCTTTGTGCGGATCGAGTACGAGCGAATCCGACTGCTCGAGGCCCCGAAGCTTGCGCCGGCCCTCTTCACACAAATTGAAAAAGCCGCCGTACGCGCCATCGATGTGATACCACAGGGAGTGTTTGCGGCAGAGTTGGGCGAGATCTGCGAGCGGATCGACCGCGCCGGTGTTGGTCGTGCCGGCGTTGCCAATGAGCAGAAACGGCTTCAGCCCGGCGGCGCGATCGGCTTTGATGGCATCTTCAAAACGCTCGGGCACGGCGCGAAACCGCCGGTCCGCCTCGAGCAGCCGCAGATTGCGCTCGCGCAGGCCCGCCAGCATCGCGCTTTTCACGAGCGAATGATGCGTTTGGGTCGAAGCATAGATGACACCGTCACCGATCTCGTCGCCGAGCAAATGATGGCGCGCGGTGACGATGGCGCTGAAGCCTGCCAGCGAACCGCCGCTGGTGAGAATGCCGCGGGCGGTGGCAGGATAACCCATCCACTGCGCGAACCACTCCAGCACATTGGTCTCGAGCCGGGCGGCCGCGGGCGCGCCGAACCAGGCGCCGACAAAGCGATTGGTGGCCGCTGACAGTAGATCCGCCAACGCTGAGGGATAAAGGCCGCCGCCGGGAATGTAGCCCATGTAGGTGGGATGCGCCGCATTGATGGAGACCGGAATGATTTTTTCCATCAAGAAGGGTAACAACTCCGCGAAAGCCGTGCCGGTTTCAGGCGGCGGCTCACGCAGAGAGTGCGCGATTGCCGCGGCATTGGCGAGATTGGCGCGCGGTGAGTGAGGCAGATCAACAATGTGTTGCACCACGGTCCGCACACAGGCCTCGCCCATCGCCTGCATCACCTCCGCCGGCAACTCCAGATTGGTGACGTGGGACTGCATTTATTCCCTCCGCAAAACGTGACGGTAGACTGCAACGATGCGCCGCCCGATTTCCTCCCAACGGTACGGCAAAGCTTGCTGCCGGAGATGGCCGGAGTCCCATTGCTGCTCGCGGGCACGTTCCAATGCCCGCGCCAGAGATTTCTCATCTTCAACCGGCGTCAGCAAACCGCTTCGTTCATCGGTGAGGACAGCAGGCGCCATGCCGGTCGCCGTTGCCACCACCGGCTTGCCGCACGCCAGTGCCTGCAGCAAGACCGCCGGCCCACCTTCGCTGCGGCTGGGAATCACCACGGCCTCGGCGGCGTTGATCCAATGCGGGATCGTCTCCGGAGGTTGCGCGCCCGCAAAGAAAATCCGCGCACGCAAACCCAGCGCGTGTGCCAGCGATCGCAAGGCTCGGGTTTCGGGACCGGCGCCCACCAACACAAGCATCAGGTCTCCGCTCGTTTGCGCCAGCGCGCGCAACAGCACATCAATGCCTTTCACGTGATGATGGTTGGCAACGCAGAGCAGCACGAACGCGGAGGCGAACTGCGGCGGTCGCAGCGTGCGCGACGCATCGGGAGTTGGCTGGAAGGCGTGGCAATCAACGCCCTGCGGGATGACAAACACTTTCGCGGGCGCGAGGCCTTCTGCCAGAATGTCTGCGCGCATGTGATCATTCAGCGCAATGATGGCGTCAGCGGCATGCAGCGCGGCGAGAATCTGCGGCCGCTTGCGGGGCGCGTGACGCCAGACATTGAGGTCCGAGCCTTGCGTGGTCAACACCAACGGCCGGCCGAATTCCCGCGCCAGTCTGCTTGCCACCCAGCCGCTGCGATAGGCCCAGTGCGCGTGAATCAAATCGAATTGCAGATGATGCTGCCGGATTGCCGCCGCGGCGCGCCGCTGGAATTCTGCCGGGGCGCAGCGCTCCGCGACCAGCGGCACATAAGGCACGCGCAAACGCAAAACCAGCCGGCCGGCTTCGTCGTGTCTGCCGCCGGCAGGCTGTACTCTGCGCAGGTTCCGATAGCGCGGCAGCGGTGGATACCAGACCGCGGGCGCGATCACTCCCGCAGTCTGACAGCCGAGCAAATGCGCAAGTTGTTCGCGAACGAAGACACCCTCGTGCGGTTGCGCCGGATGGGGATAGAATTCCGACACGATCAAGACGCGCAGGCCGGCGCCATTCATGCGCAAATGGCGGGCATGGCGTCCAGGCGCGCCAAGACGCGGTTAGGCCGGCAAGCTGGCTGGCGGCTGTGCCGTTCACGCAAGTGCTGCCGTGCGCAAGGCAACGGCAACGTGCTCGACCATGGCATTACTCATCTCCGCGTACATCGGCAGGCTCAACACGCGTTCAGCCGCCGCTTCAGAAACCGGAAAAGTGCCGCGCCGCAATCCCAAATGGGCGTAGGCGGGCTGCAAATGCAGGGGAATCGGATAATGAATGCCGGTGGCAATGCCCTGTTGCTTCAACTTTTCCTGCAGGCGCTCGCGCTGCTCGACCTGCACAATGAAAAGATGATAAACCGCCTCCTGGCCGGGCGCCACGGCCAGCGGCCGCACCGCCGGACAATCCTGCAAGAACTGGCGGTAGAGCGCGGCAATTTCACGACGGCGCGCATTCCACTGCGGCAAGTGGCGCAGTTTGACCTCGAGCACCGCAGCTTGCAGCGTATCCAAACGATGATTGTAGCCGATCATCAAATGCTCATGCTTCGTCTCGCGGCCCTGATCGCGCAACCGGCGCAGGCGATTCGCCAATTCCGCATCGTTGGTAACCACCGCGCCGCCATCGCCATAAGCGCCGAGATTCTTGCCGGGATAGAAACTGAAGCAGGCGGTAACTCCCATGCTGCCGGCAACGCGGCCGCGGAAGGTGGCGCCATGCGCCTGCGCGGCATCTTCAATCACCGGAATTTGATGCTGTGCCGCCATCGCCAGAATCGCGTCCATATCCGGCATTTGGCCGTAGAGATGAACGGGCATGAGCGCGCGCGTGCGGTGCGTGATCGCGGCCTCGAGTTTGCCGGCATCCATCTCGAGCGTTGCCGGATCGACCTCGACAAAGCGAACCGTGGCGCCGGTGCGGGTGATGGCCGAGGCCGTGGCGATGAAAGTGTTGGGCACGGTGATCACTTCATCGCCCGGGCCAATCTCCAAAGCGCGCAGCGCGAGATAAAGCGCATCCGCGCCGTTGGAGACGCCGACCGCGTGCGCGGTTTGGCAGAACATCGCGAAGTTCCGCTCGAACGCCTCCACCGCGGCGCCCCCGACAAAATCACAATTTTCCAAAACCGGCTGGATCGCCGCGGCAATTTCGTCTTTGATGCTGCGGTACTGTGCCTTCAGATCAAGAAACGGTACGGCCGCCGGCACGGCGTCCGGTTGACTCGCTTGCATGAATGCCTCCTGCATCGCTTGAGTGTGAATCCCGCAAAACCAGAATGACATGGCCTTTCATTTCGCGGGCTGCGTCTCCGTCCGGGCTTTATCGCATATCAAATCCCGGGCGGCTGAATTCAATAAGGTCTGGCGATCAAATCATAAGGGCAGGTCAGGTCCGCAATCGTCTTGATCACGCGGCCGGGATTGCCTGCCACCACGGCATGGTCCGGCACATTCTCCACCACCACGCTGCCCGCGCCGATCAACGCGCCGGCGCCGATCACAATATCCGGCAGCAGCACGGCATTCGCGCCGATCTTGGCGCCGCGGCCAATGGTCGGGCCTTTCAGGCATTGCTTGACTTCGGGGCACAGCGGGTGCAAGGCGTTGGTCAACACCACGTTCGGTCCGATCCAGCAATCGTCTTCGAGAACGGAGTATTCCGGCACAAAAGCCTGGGAGTGAATGCGCACCCGGTTGCCGATCCGCACGTGATGTTCGATGACCGTGCCGGTGCCGACGCTCACTTGGTCGCCGATGGTGTTGTATTCGCGAATCATCACGTGATGGCCGGTTTGGAAATTTGCGCCGATCGTGTTGCCGGCGTAGATCACCGTGTGGGAACGCAGCAGGCTGTTGGCGCCGATGAGGGTCGCCCCCGCCTCTTCGCCGGCCGCTGCCGGCGGCAGGCCGATGAGGCAGTACGGCTGCACCACGGTGCCGTCGCCCAGTTGCACATGGGGAAGAATGGTGTAATTGTCAGCGGCAAAAAACCTCTGCCTCTCCGTGGCCACTTTCACCTCGCTGCCTTTGGCGTCATTGCCGGCGGCAAGATAAGCCGGGCGCAGCAGAAAGGCAAGATTGGAAAAAAGCGTTGCGACAAAACTGTCAAATTTGCACGCACTCACCGCCGCGCTGCAACGAGCGGCTGCCTGCTGCGAGAATTCTGACCACGGCCAGGCCGTTCTCGCCGTCGCTCAGCGGCCGTTGGTTGGCGCGAATGCAATCGATGAAATGCTGGCACTGCGCCTTGAGCGGCTCGAGCAGGTCGACTTTGGGAATCAACAAATCGCCGGCGCGGCGAATGAGCTGAAAGGCGCCGAAGGTGTCAAACTCCCCCAAGTGCGCGGCGAGATTGTGGCGGGTGATGCCTTTGTCGAAGAGTTGAATCTTGTGATCGGGATGCACGTCATCATAGACGATCATCTTCTGCGCGCCGACAATGGTCATCTGCCGGACTTTGTTGGGATCCAGCCAGCTCACTTGAATGTGAGCCGCAACGCCGCTGGCGAAGCGCAGATGCAGGAAAGCCACATCGGCGATGCCGGGCTGCAGGTAGGCGTTGCCGTGCACCGCGATCGCCACCGGCGATTCTCCCAGCCAGTGCAGGATGATCGACAAGTCATGCGGGGCGAGATTCCACATGGCATCGACTTCGCGACGCACAATGCCGAGGTTCAAGCGCCGCGAGGTGATGTAATAAATCTCGCCGGCCAGTCCCTCCTGCAAATAAGCCTTGATGCGCTGCACCGCCGCATCATAGAGAAAAGTATGCCCCACCATCAACACGCGCTGCCGGGACTGCGCCAGTTCCACGAGGGTCTCGCACTCGCGCACGGAAGGCGCCAGCGGCTTTTCCACGAACACATGCAATCCGGCCGCCAGCGCCTGCTGGGCGAGCGCAAAATGCGAATCGGGCGGGGTGGCAATTGCCACGGCCTCGAGTTCCGCGGCCGCAAACACCTCGCGGGCCTCGCGGCAGCAAATCAGCCCGGGATGTCTTTTGGCGAGCGCGGCCAGAGATGCCGGGTTGTGATCGCACACCATGGTCACCTGCGCGCCTTCCGCCTCCAAAAAGTTGCGCAGCAGATGGCGACCCCAGTAGCCTGCGCCGATTTGCGCCAAACGCACCATGCTCAGGAATGCGCGGCGCTGAGCGCGAAGATCTGATTGAGGTGATGCTGCAAGTGATACAAATAGTCGCGCATGAGGTATTTCAAACTGATGGGCACGCGCTTTTCCACCGGCCGCCAGGCAATCTCATACAAGTTGTGCTTGCTTCTTCTTTTGCGCAGCGTTTCATCGGGCGTCACCGTCATCACATGCAGCAAGTGCAGGTTGTAGGCCTTCCAAAGCTGCACCAGCAGCGGCCAGGAAGCCTGCTGATACTTTTGCACCTCCACCCACTTGTCCTGATCATAGCTCGGGAACACCAGATCTTCCGAAAGCTGGGCCAGCACGAAACGATGGTGATTGTTGCCGGCGGAATCGATCAAATGGCCCAGCAGCTCGCGCGCCGACCACTTCTCCGGCGCCAGGCGAATCTCACTCTGCGCTTCTGAAATGGCCAGCAGCTTCTTTTCCGCTGACTCGATGGTTTGGCGAAATTCGTTCAAAAAATCTTCATCCATGGCTGAATCTCCTCATTTGATGATGCGATGATGCGCGCAGCGGTCTGTATCTGGTGCACGGTTACGCTGATTCATATGATATGCGGGTCGCAAGACAATCCCCATAATCTTCAATTTCTGCGAAAGCGCAGGCTTATTCGTCCGCGTTCCATCCCAATGCCAAAAAGAGCGAATGCGTCTGCACTTCCCGCCGCCCGCCGGTTGCCGGCGCATTCTTGTGGCGGATCGTCTCCAGCGCCGCTTGCAGTCGTAGATTGCGCCACAACTCATAGCTCGCCTGCAAACGGAAGGCGGTGCGCCGTTCCACGATGCCGTCGAGAAAAAAAACCATCTGCCGGTCGTTCACATGAAACGGCCGATCAACATCTCCGCCAACGTTGCGCTCGGCCGGATTGGCGCCATGCCGATACCGCTCGGCCGACAACTGCACCTGCCACCGCCGGTTGCCCCAAAAGAGCCATTCGGCGTGCAGCAGATCCGCATTCGGGCCCGCGGAATGGCCCAGAATCGTGTCATAGTTTTTATAAACGTTGATCGGAAACGTGTGCGAATAGACATACGGCTCGAGGCGAACGTATTCCACGCGCCAGTCGCTGCGCGGCAAACCCAGCGGATTCGCCGCATGCACGCCGGCCAGCCACGCGACTTTGTTGCCATACCAATTTTCACCCACGCGCGCCACCGAGAAATCGTCGACAAACCATTCGCCGTAAAGCCGCACGCCGTTGCGCGGACGCATTTCAAAATCGAGGCCCAGCGTGGCATTGTCGCGATCGCCGAGATAATGCTCGGCGCTGCGGTAAAACATGATGGGATTCAAATACGCCGGTTCCAGGCCGCGCTCGCCGTAGATCACAGTCTCATGCACGCCCAGTTTCAACCACGCTGCCGGCGCGATTTCCAGGCGATGGCCGGCGAGATACTTTTGCGCGAAGATCTGCCGCTGCACCCCGTTCGCGAGATAAGAGGAAACGATCACCGGCGGATGCTGGCGCAGCGCCGCATGCACATAAGTGAATTGCGCCCGCCAGACCTGCACGCTGAGTTTGAATTGATCATAGGAAGTCGCGTAATCACTCAACGCCAGCGCGCCGGTGTAGCCCGGCCCCCAGCGGTTGAAGTTCTTGCCGAACATCACGCTGAAATGCGGCAGTGAGAGATAAAGATACGCCACCGTTTCATCATGATAAACATGCGTGCCGTGGCCGCGCGCGAAACCATAACGCGGCCAGGCCAGCCGGGACGAGGTGGGATAGGTGCGCGTGCCGTGCTCTTTGGTGTCGCGGCTGTTGAGATAAAAGCCCAGATGCCGGCCGAGCGTTCCCCAAAACACGAACCCTCCGGTGTTTTGGAATACGCGTTCCGAGCGCGCCAGCGTATCTGTATCGTTGAACCGGCCGTCACGATAGAAAATCGGGTCAAAGAAAAACCGCAATGCGCCGCTTTCCAGGCTGAGCAAATTGCGGCGATTGGCATACAGCGGGCCGGGCAGCCAATCGACCCACTTCTCCTGCAGTGCACGTTGCCGGTCAACACCGGCGCGCACGGAATCCATGCGGCCGAGACGCGCAACTTCTTCGGAGAATTCAAAGAACGCAAATTCCAGCGCCTCGCGTTCACTGCGATCGAGGCGATCACCGTGCGCCAGGTAGGCAGTGAGCAATGCGCGCGTCATCGCCTCGCGGGTCAGCGGCCGGCTGCCGGTCAAACCAACCTGAGCGAAGCCGCGCGTGCGCAACCGGTCCAGCAGGCGATACGACCAGTGCGTCAATGCCACCTCGATAGTCTGCGCCTGCAGCGCCGGCATGGCACTCAAACAAAACAGCACCAGCAGCCACAGTTGCCGGCCGCCGCAATGCTGCGCGCTGTCGCCACCGGCGCGAGGCTTGAGCCATCGCCAGAGTTGTTCGATCATGAGATCAAACCACGGCTGGGCCGGGGCCGGCCGGTGCATGGCATCACGTCGTCACCTCGGGCGAGGCCTGCGGCTTGCCGGAGCGCCACAGGCTCCGCCATTTCTGCACCTCTGCTTCGTGCCAATGCAGGTTGCGAACATAATGCCCGAGGAATGCCGCCATCACGCTCAGGATGAAAACCACGCCTGTGCCGATCAACAACAGCAGCAGGCGCTTGGGCTGCGTGCGAAACTCCGGCGGCACGGCGCGATCCAACACTTGCACCGTGGGCGTATCTCGCGCTTCTTGAATCTTTGCTTGGTGATATTGTTGCGTAAGCAATTGCCAAACCGTTTCCTGCACTTTCAACTCACGGGTCAATTCCGCCAGCCGCCGGCCCAATGCCGGCATTTCTGCAAACGGAATCAAGTATTCCGGTTGCGCTGCTGCGGGGGCGGGCTTGCCGGCCTGCAGACGCTGATACTGCTTCTCCAGTGCGGCCACTTCGGCTTGCAGTGCAGCCAGCGCGGGATTGTCCGGCGTCATGCTGCGCCGCATGAGATCGAGCTGCACCTGCTTGGCGATCACATTGCCCTTGAGCGCGCCGGCCTGTTCCATCACTGCGCGCATTTGCTCATCCAAACCGATGGCGCCATAGCGCGTTTGAAACCGTGTCAGACTGTCGGCCAGCACCGCCATTTGCCGCGAGGTGTTTTCCAACTGCGCCTCGATATAGCGGCGGGAGTTGCGCGCCGCTGACACGCTTTTCTCTTGATTGACCCGGTCCAACTCCGCCACAAAGGCGTTGGCAATCGCCGCGGCCAGCTCCGGAGATTCCATCTCAACGATGATTTCGATAATGCCCTGCTCGGTGGTGGACAATGTCGTGCGGCGATAAAGCCTGCGCAGTGCCTTCTCTTCACTTTCGATCTCCCAGAGGTCTGCCAATGTCTTCCGGGTTGAATCAATCACGATCGGGTGATGCAGCACGCCCGACCCGACGCTCCGGCTGCTCAACACTTCCACGAACAATTCCGAGGTCGAACGCGCTTGCGGCATGGCGAAACGCACCAATGGCGAATTGTTGAGCAGGCTCAGCCAGTCTTGCTGGTCCTGCTTGTCCGGCGGCAGCAGCGTGGCACGCGCGCTGTAGGTGGGCGGCCAGATCAATCCGAGCAGGAGGAAAAAAAACGCAGCCAGCACGACATTGCGCAGGAGCATGCGGCGCTGTGACAGAACGATCGCCAGGGCGGTGAAAAAGTCGACCTCAAAAGGGGCGGAATGGCTGTGGCCGTTGGCCGAAGCGCCAGCAGAGGAGGATTGTGAGGAATGCTCGGGCATGCAGCAGCTCAAAAACAGAGGTAAAAGCTCCACGCGGAATTCTTCAGACCGGCGGCCGGACTCACATCTCCGCAATGGCGTGGCGGCCGTCGCCATCCAAGCGGGCAATCAGCAGAGGAGGCGGCGTCACAGCGTGATCCGCAATGACAAAACTGCGTTGCGCGCCGGCTGCCATCCCCGCTGCGATTGCGACGGTCGAGCTTTGCAGGAGTGCCAGGGTTTCGCCGGCGCGCACGGCCTCGCCGACTTTCTTGTGCAGCGTGATGCCGGCCAGCGGATCGACCTTTTGATTGACGCTCACGCGGCCGGCGCCCAGCGCCATTGCGAGTTGGCCAAGAGCGCGGGCATCGATCTGCGCAACATAGCCCGCGGCGTTCGCTGTCACTGCCAGGGTATGCCGGGGCTTGGGATAGCGGCCGGGCTCCTCCACGTATTCCACCTGCCCATGCTGGGCTTCGACGATTTCCACAAATTTCCGCCACGCCGCACCGCTGTCCAGCACGCTTGCGAGTTGCCGGGCGCCGGCGCGCAGATCAAGGGTTTGCCCTGCCGCTTTCAGCATCGCGGCGCCCAGCGCCAGCGTCACGCGGCGCGTATCGCGCGGACCGCGGCCCTGTAACACCGCGATCGCCTCACCCACCTCCACCCAATTGCCGATGGTGTTGCCCAGCGGCTGCGACATGTCGGTGAGCAGCGCGATGGTGGGCAGATCGAAATGCCGGGCGATGCGAATCAAGCGCGCCGCCAATTCTTCGGCAGCCGAAGCCTCCGAAAAAATCGCGCCGCTGCCGGTTTTCACATCCAACACCAGCGCGTCGATGCCCTCCGCGAGTTTTTTGCTCAAGATGCTGGCGCAGATCAGCGGCATCGAGGGCACGGTGCCGGTGACGTCGCGCAAGGCATACAGACGCCGATCGGCCGGGCAGATGTTCTCGGTTTGTCCGATCAAACACGCGCCCACGCTCGCCGTCAGCCGTTGAAATTCTGCCAGGGAAAGTTGCGTTTGAAAGCCGGGGATGGCCTCGAGTTTGTCGAGCGTGCCGCCGGTGTGCGCCAGGCTGCGGCCGGAGATCATCGGCACCGCGATGCCGGCAGCGGCCATCAGCGGCGCGAGAATGAGGGAAACCTTGTCGCCCACGCCACCGGTGCTGTGCTTGTCGACTTTGGGGAGGGCAATGCCGGAATGCCGCAGCACCACGCCGGAGTCGCGCATCAGCCGCGTCAGCGCCACCGTCTCGCGATCATCCATGCCGCGAAAATAGATCGCCATCAGCAGCGCGGACATTTGATAGTCGGGAATTCTGTCCTCGAGATAAGCCGCGAGGGCGAATTCAATCTCCTCGTCGGTGAGGGCCAGTCCGTCGCGCTTCCTGGCAATGATCTCGGCTGCATTCATCTCAGGCGGCCTTTCGGTGTTCGAGAATGGCAATGCTGGCCGAGGCGCCCAGACGCGAAGCACCGGCCGCGATCATTTTGCTGGCCGTGTCATATTCCCGAATGCCGCCCGCAGCCTTCACGCCGAGCTGCTCACCCACCACACGCCGCATCAGCGCAACATCTTCGATCTTGGCGCCGCTCGGGCCGAAGCCAGTGGAGGTTTTCACAAAATGTGCGCCCGCTTCGCGCGAGAGCAGGCAGGCCTTGATCTTTTCTTCGTCGCTGAGATAACAGTTCTCCAGAATCACTTTGACATGAGCAGGATGCGCGGCTTCGACAACGGCGTGAATGTCATGCGCGATAAAATCATATTCCCCGGATTTCAGGCGGCCAACGTTGATCACCATATCGATTTCACAAGCGCCCTGCTCGACGCATTGCTTCGTTTCATAAGCTTTGACTTCGGTGGTGTTCGCGCCGAGCGGAAAGCCGGCCACAGTGCACACCAGCACTTTGCTGCCGCGCAAGAGATGGCTGCAATAAGATACCCAGGTGGGATTCACACACACGCTGGCAAACTCGAACGCCGCGGCTTCCTGGCAGAGCTTTTCGATTTGCTGCCGCGTTGCTTCCGGCTTGAGCAGGGTGTGATCGATGTAGCGCGCTGCGAGTTCCTTCACCGGCGCAATGCCGGGCTCCGCGCCGACGCGGCACGCGCCGTGATTCACCATTTGCGTGACCAGCTCACTCTTGCAATCCGGGCACACCCAGCACCAGTTGCAATGCGGCGTGTGCTGATGCCGAGCCAGCTCTTCAGCGATGAGGCGGTCGATGCGGGCGTTGAGGTTCATAAGAAATCAAGATTGATGATGAATTAAGGTCTTGGGAGGCGGGCTGCCGGAGAATTCAATTGCTCCGTCTTGCAGGTTATTGCTCCAATGAATTTATTTTGTGCGTTCATCGAGCCAGCGCTGAAACGAACGCGAGCTTTCACCCGATGGCCTCCCAAGAATGAGGCCCTCGATGCTCAAATCTTCATCCAGGTCAGGCCAGTGAATGCCCTCCCCTTTGCCGATTAAACGCCAATTGCTGCGTTCTTCAGGCTTGCCGTGTAGAAGCCGAGGATACCATGCCAATGGAACGGAAATGGTGCGGCCATCTGTCAAGTCCACCGTCAATGAATCTTCAGTGACCACGACATTATGCGCTTTCAACTCCTGAGTGTCACTCCCTGAAGAAGTCATTCCCGCCTTGCACTAGCGGAACTCAGTTCGCATGGTCAACGATTCGGAACATCGATGGCATCAATGACCCCCACGATCACCGCTTGCACGGGAATCTTGGGATTGTTGAGCAGCATGCGCGCGCCGCCGCCCTCGCGATTCACCAGCACCAAATCATGTGGCCCGGCATCGACTTTATCGACGGCAATCAAAGTTTCACCCTTTTCGGTTTTGCCGTCAAGTTCAACCGGCTGCACCAGCAGCAGCTTGTGGCCGCGCAGATGTTCGTTTTTGATGGTGGAGACCACGTCTCCGACAACGCGGCAAATAAGCATGAAATATTCTCACGATTCTGACGCGGCCAAAATAATCAGAAAAGCCAGGAAATGCAAATTGAAATTCCGCACGGCCAGCACCCGGGGTGACAGGGCGAAGCCCAACCTCGGCATGACAATCTCCGCAAATGCCTCGACGAGGTCTGGCGAAGCATCACACCGTCTGGTGTGTCATGCGGGACGCATCTTTTTGAGCGTCCGGCACGATCATGGTGGACTTTGCGACTCACAGCTTGCCCCAAAAGACCCTGGAGGAATGACACGACTGCTGAAGAAGTGGGGGGCAAGGCCCCAACAAAAAACTCCTGGCCCGGGCTTTGAAGCAACCTCCGGAGTTGGACAAAAATTCTTCATTCTGAAAATTTGCTGCTGCCTTTTGAAATTTCTGTAACACACTTTGATAGGGCAAGAAGTTGCGGCTACATTATCCGCACTTGGAGATGAAATTCGAATCACGCGAGCAGGGGACTGGCGATCTGATTTGTCTCCCTACTCCCTACTTCCTGGCTTCCGCATCGTTGAGTTTCAGTTCGAATCTGATCAATATTGGAGAACAAAAATGATCAAAACTCATCTTTTTGCAGCTTATGCCAGTTGCACTCTGTTGTGGTGCAGCTTGGCAATCGAGCTTGCCGCGCAAGGCCTGTCGCAATCTGTTCAACAACTCACGTTTCGAAAGGTCGATATTCCCATCGAAGGGGAATACATCGACGCGGTTTTTTATACCGATTCACTAACACAAGAATTGCGGCCCAAGATCGTTATCAGAGAAGAAAGTGTCGATTTTGTCTCGCGCGAGGGGTCGCTCAAAAACCGTGTCATTACACCTAACGGACGGTTTGCCACGATCGCAGGAAGTGGCAAGTATATCGGTTTCTATAAAGATGGGTTCCAAATTTATCGAGACGACGGAGAATTGCTATGGCGCGATGCGCCTTACGGAGACAGCGAGGACGGCCCTGGCCGACGGTACACAATCTCATCACAGGGTATCGTTTGTAATGTGCTCAAGGAGGAGGGGAAAATCATTTTTCATGATCACAACGGTAACATCGCGGCCGCACACCCTATCACGGGCGGAATGTCTCGCACTCTCAATGGAGAATGGTCGGCTGATGGACAGTTTTTCCTTGTCTCGGCAACAATGACTGGCATGTATCGTGATAACCGCTTATTCCTATTTGATGTCCGGGGCACAAAATTGTGGGAAAAGCGCACGGACAATCGATGGGTAGTTGAGATTATTGAGTTTTGCATAAGTAATAGGAAATTGACAGTTTTTTGATTATATTAAGAGGCATGAGACCTTATGGAGCT